>DAIUKO010000331.1:0-8567 GCA_036848175.1 Vicinamibacterales bacterium
TGGTCAGCTGAATCGACGTCCTGAACAACCGCTCATGGTGAGCCTGTCGAACCATGAGCGCACGGCTCGTCCTTCGACGGGCTCAGGACGAGCGGTGATGGGCGGCGCGAATTCAACTGCTCACCCGATCAGAACAGATATCTGATCGACAGCTGCATGCGCCGCTCGTTGCGCGCCGACGTCACCTTGCCGAAGTTGGTGTTCGTCTGATTCCCCTGCGCGTCGAATTGCGCCTGCGTGTTCACGTCCTGAAACTGCGTGTGATTGAACAGGTTGTAGATCTCCCAGCGGAACTGCATCCGCTGGCCGTGCGCCATCGGGAAATCCTTGAACAGCGACAGGTCGTGGTTGTTATAGCCGGGCAGCAGGATCTTCGCGTTGCTGCAGTCGTTGCCGAGATCGCCACGGCCGGTCGGGCGTTTGAACGCGCTCGTGTTGAACCAGTGATCGAGGGTCCGCTGACTGCGCGGCAGCGTCGGATCGCCCACCGTCACATACGGCTGCGTCGTCGTCGTGCCCGCGCACGAGTCGCCGCCGCCGACGAAATCGAAGTTATCGGTGTAGGTCGCGGTCACGTTCGCGTAGCCGCCGGTCGCGAACGTCGAGATGCCGGAGATCCGCCAGTTGTCGAGCACCCACCGCGTGATCGATCCCGGTATGGCATTGCTCGCCTTCGGCAGATCGATCTGATAGCTGGCGACGACCACGTGCTCCTGCAGGTTGAGCCGCGATTCGTTCGCATTCGCCGGCAGGGGACTGCTCGACGCGGTGCGCACGCGCGTGGGGTTGCCGGTGGTGCACGGGTTGCCGGTGCAGTTGGCTGGAACGCCGTCAGCATAACTGCGCGCCCAGGTGTAGCTGCCCGCCAACTCGAAGCCGCCGATGAACCGGCGAGTGAGCTGCGTCTGCAGCGAGTTGTAGCGTGCCGTCCCGATCGGGCTGCTGATGTTGATGTCGCCGAAGCCGACGATCGGCCGCAGGAAGACGTCCGGCATCGCACCGGGAATCGGCTTGTCCGGCTGCAGACCGGTCGTCGCCGAGTCCGGCACCGTCAGGTCGCGGTTCTGCGGGAGGAATCGCGCGCCGGCCGGGATCGGGTTGTAGTAGGACTCGAGCGCGAGGTCGCGCGTCCGGTCGCCGACGTACGCGACGTTGAGCACCGTGTGCCAGCCGATCTCGCGCTCGACCGCCGTCGTGAACTTGTAGGTGACCGGCCGCTTCTGGTCCGTGCGAACAGCGCCGGTCACCGTGTCGGACACGCTCGTCACCGCGGTGCCGGTCATGTACGAGCCCATGTCGGTGAACCGGATCACGCGATCGAATCGGAACGCGGGATTGCCCGGAGTCTGCTGGAAGTACGGACCGCTCGTCGCGTCGTGGAAAGCGCCGGCGGCGACGCGGACGACCGTCTTGGGATTCACCGCCCACGCCATGCCGAGCCGCGGATCGTATTGCAGTGGCAGCTTGTCGGAAAAGCCGTGGCCGTTGTCGGTGTAAGTCGGATCCTCCTGGATGACGACGCCGTTGATCTGGCACGGTGTGTCCGGCGTGATGACGCCGCAGGTATAACCAGTGCCCGGCACCATCAACCCAACGTAGGTGACGGGGAGAATCTCACCGGTGACCGGATTGACGGCGCGCCGTCCGGACGGCGTCGTGACGGGCTGGAAGAGGATCGGCGGCTTGCCGCCCCACCTCGGATCGAAGCGCTCGAACGAGAACGCCGACGCCTGGCCGCTGTCGGAAAACGGCGTGTCCCACCTGTACATCCGGACGCCGACGTCGAACGTGAGATGCGGATTCGGCTTCCAGGTGTCCTGCGCGTACCACGCCCAGGTGTTCTGCCAGCGATCGTCCGGCACGCGCCCCATCGACTCCGTGTAGCTCGTGACGTGGCCGAGGAACGCGTTGGCGTAGGCGTAGCCGGCGTTCAGCGGATCGTTGCCGTCGTTGGCGAAGCTGAACTCGCCGCCGAACGTGCCCGACCTCGCCTGGCCGAACTGCTCGTGCTCGCGGAGGATGCCGAACTTGAACGTGTGCGCGCCGGTGGTGTGCGTCAGGTTCGCGGCAAACGGGACCGCGACGTCCTCGCCCGTGATCGGCCAGCGGCCGTCATAGGTGATGTTCGGCACCTCCTGGCTGTTGCTCTGCACGGTGCCAAACTGCGCGCGCGGAATCAGACCGAGGGGGTTGTTGATGGCCGCAAACTGCGGCAGATTGGCCAGCGCCGGAAAGCTCGCGCGCTGAATGCCCGCCAGCGCCTTCTCGTCCTCGGGCGGACCGTTTTCCGTACTGTCGAAGAAGCCGGCGTTGACCTCGAGTACCGTGTGCGCGCCGAGAATGCGCGTGTAGTCCACCTTGCCGACGTCCGACGTGAAGTCGTATCGCTGCCGCACCAGCCCCCACCGCGCCGAGGCGCCGGCGACGTTCCAGCCGACGCTCTTCGTGTACCAACTCTGGTACTTCACCGCGAACGAGTCCTCGCTGGTCGGCCGGTAGTCGAAGCGGAACAGATGCTGTCGACGCGGATGATCGATGCTCGGCTCCTGCGTCAGGTAGTTGTAGCCGGAGCCGGTGGCGTTCGGCATCGGCAGCAGGTTGATGAGCGCCATCGACCGCGGATCCATCCGGCCCGCCGGAATGACGTTGCCGGGGAACGGCTGGCCGGTCAGCGGATCGCGGACGACGACGAGTGCGCCGGACGGCGTCCGCGACTGCGAGAAGTCACCCGCGCGCTCGAGCGCCGTCGGCATCGTGTAGCGCCGCAGGATGTTGACGTCTTTGAGCTGCGTATCGTCGATCGAGTAGAAGAAGAAGAGCTTTTTTCCGTTGCCGTTGATCTTCGGGACCGCCGGCACCGGACCGCCGAAATTGCCGCCGAGCGTCGAGTAGCGGTACTGCGGCTTGGGCACGCCGGAGCTGTTGTTGAAGAAGTTCGTCGCGTTCAGCGCCTCGTGGCGCAGGTACCAGTAGCCGGTCCCGCGATAGTCGTTGCCGCCGTGCTTGGTGACGATGTTCACCTGGGCGCCGCCTTTGAGACCGTACTCGGCCGTATAGGCGGCCATCTGGACGTTGACCTCTTCGATCGCGTCCATGTTGGTCGCGGCGCTGAAGTTGCCGCCGCCGCCGCCGTCGCCGCCGTTCACGCCGTCGACGTAGATCGTCTGGCCGCGGCCGCCCTGGATGTTCGGGACCGCGGTCGCGAAACTGCCGCCGAAGGTTTCCTGATCGTTGGCCAGCAGCGAAACGCCCGGCAGCACCTTCAACAGCGAAATCGGATCGCGGCCGCGAATCGACAGGTTCTCGACCTCCTTGAGATCGAGGATCGCCATGTGCGACGTCGTCGTCGTCGCGACCGTCTCGCCGCGCGACGTGACGGTGACGGCTTCGGTGAGCGTGCCGATCTCGAGCTTCAACGGCGGCACGGTGAGCCGGTTGTTCGCGAGCACGGTATTGCCCCTGCGTTCCACCGACTTGAAGCCCTGGAGCTGCACCTGCACGCTGTACACGCCGGGCGTCAGGCTGGGAAAGACGTAGGTGCCCGTTTCAGTCGTGACGGTTGTGCGGGTCTCGCCGGTGTTCTCGTTGGTCAGCGTCACGGTGGCGCCCGGCACGACGTTGCCGTCGGGATCGATCACCGATCCGAACACCGAGCCGGACGTCGACTGCGCACCAATCCTGACCGCCAGCAGCATCATGAAGATCGCCGCGAACTTCAGACCTCTCATGCCCCCTCCCCATTCCTTGCAATGAGAGCCGGGCGGTCAGCCCGGCCGCGCCTCCTGCGCGGTTGCTGTATAACGGACTTGACCGGTAAAGTAAACTCCCTTTAACGCTAAAGCCGAAGAAATTGGGCACCCCCGTTCGGCATTTTGGTTCTCCGCTGAAAACGGCGGCGTCAGGGGCGACGCCTCGATGGCGGCGCGCCCGCGCGCTGAAGTCATCGCGGCAGGTCTTGGATTCCTCGAGAGCGTGGGCATATCGGCGACGTGCGGGGCTGACCCAATCCGCGTGTCGGATTCAATCCGATGTACATTCCGCCCGGCGCCGGCTGGGGATTCGCACTCGCAGGGCGGCTCTTTCAGGGCCGCCGATCGATACAGCGTGACGGGAGTTGGCTTTATGACGAAAACGTTCCATGCGCTCGTGATCACGATCGTCGGCGGGACGGTCATCGGATTCGCGCAGCAGGTGGGCGTGCGGCCGTTGCCGGCGCAGGTGCCGTCGGTCTCGATGCGCCCGACCGGCTCCAGCCTCGGCACGATCCGCGTCGGCGCCGCGGACAACAACATCTGGTTCGGCTGGCGGGTCGGCGTGCCCGCCACGTCGATCCGGCCGCTGACGTTCTCGGACGCGCTGCCGAAGTACGACCTCGCGAGCGTCGCGAGTGTCGAGCTGTCGAACACGCAACTCGTCAGCCCGGAGATTCCGAAGAGGCTCGATTACCGGCTGCAGCCTGGGGAGCGCAACGCGATCGTCTACCGGCTGAAGGAGCTTGCCGAGCAGGTGCTCGCCTATCGCGTGGACGCGCTGCCGCCGGACGCGGCGACGCGCCGCAAGGTGTTCGAGCTCGCCAAAGGAATCGGCGCGCCTCTCGTCATCGTCAGTGCCGATGCTGCGGTGATGCCGGAACTCGACGCGCTCGCCGGCGAGATGGAGATCGACGTGGCGATCGACAGCCGGACCGATCCGAGACGGACGCTGACGGCGCTCGACGGCCGCAGCACACGGATGGGCATCGCCGCGGATCTCGCCGCCTGGATGCAGGCCGGCGTGAAACCGCTCGACATGGTGCCCGCGGTGAAGGATCGGCTGAAAGTCGTCAGCGTCGCGCCGGCGGGCAGCGGCGCGAACGTGCTCGGCGACTTCTTTCTCGCGGCCTACAAGGCCGGCATCAAGCCGCTCGCCATCAGTATTCAGTCGACCGGCGCGACCGAGGCCGATCTCGTCAGGAGCCTGACGGCATTCGAGCGCGTCATGTGGCCGGCGATGGCGGAACGCGTGCGCGTGATGCTCGAGTCGCCCGCCGGCAAGATCCGCGGTCCCGATCGGCTGAAGCCCGAGGAGCGGCAGCAGATCGACGCGGCGGCTCCGCGCAAGGCGATCGTCGCGCCGAAGAAGCCGCGCCGGTTGCTCGTCACCGACATCCAGATGTACTCGGGACACAGCACGATTCCGCACGGGAACCTGCTCCTCGAGCTGATGGCGAAGTACACGGGAGCCTTCGAGCCGGTCTTCAGCAACGATGTGAATCTGCTCAAGTATCCAGCGATCAAGGAATTCGACGCCGTGTACTTGAACAACGTGTGCGGGATGGTGCACAACGATCCCGACGTGCGCGAGGGCATCCTGCGCTTCGTCCGCGAGGGCGGCGGGATTGGCGGCCATCACGCGGTGACGTTCGCGAACAACAACTGGCCGGAGTTCGCCGAGATGATGGGCGGATGGGCCGGCGCGCATCACACCGAGAAGCAGGTGATCAAGGTCGACGATCCGACCAGTCCGCTGACCAGGTCCTTCGGGCCGGCGAGCTTCGAGCACGTCGACGAGTTCTATCAGTTCCCGATGTCGTCGCCGTACTCGCGAGAGAAGCAGCACGTGCTGCTCAGCATCGACGTCGAGAAATCCGATCGCGCGACCGACAGCCGTTTCTGCGTCCTCTGCACGCGCCCGGATCAGGACTACGGCCTCGCCTGGATCAAGACCTACGGAAAAGGACGCACCTACTTCACGCCGCTCGGCCACACCAACATCTTCTATACGGATCAACGCTGGACTCAGCATCTGCTCGCGGCGATCCAGTACATCCTCGGCGACCTCGATGCCGATTCGACGCCGAGCGGGAAAGTGAAGACGTCATCTGCCGGCGGACAATGACCGTGCGATCGGCGGCGGTTCATCGGGCGCTCGCGTTCGTTGCCGCAGTGTTCGCGCTCGCGATTCACGCGCGCGGTCAGAACGGCTCGCCAGCGCCCTACACCTCGTGGCCTGACTACGGCGGGTCGCCCGACTCGATGCAGTACTCGGCGCTCGAGCAGATAAATCGGACGAATGTCGCGCGTCTGGAACAGGCGTGGTTCTTTCCCGTGCCGGATCGCAAGGGCAACTTCGGCTTCAATCCGATCGTCGTGGACGGCGTGATGTACATGCTCGGTCCCGCGAACGCGATCGTCGCCGTCGACGCGGCGTCGGGGCGGTTGATCTGGTCGCATCCGGTCGAGGGCAACGGACCGGGCAACCGCGGGATGAACTACTGGGAGAGCAAGGATCGATCGGATCGACGGCTGATCTTCGGCGCCGGCGGCTTTCTCCACGAAATCGACGCGCGCACCGGCGCCACCATCAAGACGTTCGGCGTCGACGGCCGTGTGAACATGCGCGAGGGGCCGACGGGTCCGCTCGGCGGCCCGAGCGGAACCGCCGGCCGCGTCTTCGAGAATCTGTTTCTCACCGGTTCGACAACGGGCGAGAGCTACGGATCGCCGCCGGGCGATTTGCGTGCGTTCGATGTCCTCACGGGGAAACTCGCGTGGACCTTCCACACGATTCCGCATCCCGGCGAGTTCGGCTACGACACGTGGCCGAAGGACGCGTGGGAGTGGGCCGGCGGCGCGAACACGTGGGGCGAGATCTCGGTCGACGAAAAGCGAGCCATCGCGTACTTCCCGGTCGGCTCGGCAACGCACGACTCCTTCGGCGGCGATCGCAAAGGCGCGAATCTGTTCGCAAACTGTCTGCTCGCGCTCGATGCACGCACCGGCAAACGGCTCTGGCACTTTCAGGCGGTCCATCACGACATCTGGGACTACGACCTGACGACCGCGCCCAAGCTGCTGACGGTCCGCGACCCGGCCAATCCGGGCCGAACGATCGACGTCGTTGCCCAGGCGACCAAGATCGGATTCCTCTACGTGTTCGATCGCGTCACCGGCAAGCCGCTCTGGCCGATCGAAGAGCGGCCGACGCCGAGGAGCGATGTTCCCGGCGAAGAGACGTGGCCGACGCAGCCGTTTCCGACGCACCCGCGTCCGTTCGCGCGGCTCGCCTTCGGTATCGACGACATCAATCCGTACCTGGACGATGCCGAGCGCGCGCGGCTGCGCGGCATCGTGCTGAACGCACGCAACGAAGGCGTGTTCACACCGCAGACGCTGACACGCGATCAGATTTCGACGCCCGGCGAATTCGGCGGCTCCAACTGGGGCGGCAGTGCCGGCGATCCGACCACCGGCATGCTGTACGTCCGCACTTCCGATCAGCCGGCGCTCCATCGTCTTCGCGAGCCGGGCGCCCCGGGCACGGAAGAGGGAACGCCGGCGCAGCGCGGACGCGCCGTCTACACGCAGCGGTGCGAGAGCTGTCATGGCCAGCCGGAGCCGGCCGGCATTCGATCGATGGATCGATCGGTCGTGATCGATCTCAAGGGGCTCGGCCGCGATCGGATCAGGAACACCATCCGATCGGGATCAGGCGAGATGCCGGCGTTCGCCGCCGCGACGATCTCGGACGCGCAGCTCGACGCGCTGTTCTCGTATCTCGACAATCCTGCGGCCGGCGCCGCGGGCGCGCCGGGCAACGCCACGCCGCGCGCGACCCTGCGGCCGATCGAGGGCATCACGCGCTACACCGGTCCGCTCGGTACGCTGTTCCGCGCGAACAACGGCCTGCCGGCGTTCGGTCCGCCGTGGGCGGAGATCGTGGCGTACGACCTGAATGACGGGACGGTGAAATGGCGCGCACCCTTCGGCGGCATCCGCGCGCTCGCCGAAAAAGGGATCACCGACACCGGCAGTCCCGAACGCGTCTGGCGCAACGGCATCGTGGCCACCGCCGGCGGGTTGATCTTCGCCGGTACATGGGGCGACATGACGCTGCGCGCCTACGATGCCGCGACCGGCAAAGTCCTCTGGCGGCGCGAGCTCGACGGCAATCCCGAAGGCATTCCGTCCGTGTACGCGGTGAACGGCCGTCAGTTCGTCGTGTTCTGCGTCTCGGGATCGGCGACCGCGCCGGAGGGCAACATCGCGTTCGCGCCGGGGAAACCGTCGGCGCAGGGCTACTACGCGTTTGCCCTTCCTTGATTTCGCGGCGATCCCTTGAACATATATAATCACGCCACATATGGTGACGTCACTCTTGGAACGCGAGTTGAAGCGTGGCAGCACCGAAGTTCTGATCCTGGCGCTGCTCGACGAACGCCCGCGCCACGGCTACGAAGTCAGCCAGCTCATTGAGGAACGATCGAACGGTACCATCACCTTTCACACGGCCTCGCTGTATCCGACGCTCTATCGGCTCGAAGAGAAGGGCTTGATCGAAGGCCGGTGGGTCGAACGCGCAGGCCAGCGGCGACGCCGCTATTACCGCCTGACGCGCGGGGGCCGAAAAGCGCTCGCGAAACAGCGGTCGACGTGGGATACGTTCTTCCTGGCGCTGGACCGCGTTGCCGGGATTCGCCATGCCTGATTGGAAACAGCGGCTACATCGCACGTTCGAGGCGAACGGACACGCGTGCGATGCTGACGTGCTCGAAGAGCTGAGCACGCATGCCGCGGCCGCGTATGAGA
>DAIUKO010000332.1:0-8513 GCA_036848175.1 Vicinamibacterales bacterium
CGGCTGATCGTCGTTCGCGATGATCAGCATCGTCCCGCCGAGCGGCGCTTCGACGGCCACGCCGCGGACTGAAACGAGCCGCAGGCTCGCTGGCTCGAAGACCGTGCCTTCGACCCACCGCTCACCAGTATCGGTGTGCAGCTTGATCGAGAGCAGGCTCGTGAAATGACGCGCGCGTGCGCTGCGCGATTCGACGATGTCGATCCCGCGGGCGCGAGCCGCCGCGCAGGCGTTCACGATCGACACCCCGCTCGACAGGATTGGCCTCAGGACTCCGGCCGCCGCGCTGGCGGCCAGCACTTCCACACCGCGGCTCTCGACCAGTCCGCCGTAGTAGCGCACGCCGAGCGCTTCGATCCGCGCGGCGCCCATCTGCGACACCAGCGCGCCGAGATGATCCGCCAGCCGAAGCCACGGCTGCAGCCGCAGCAGCTCGTCGGGATGCACCGACGGGAAGTTGACGGCGTTGCGGACGATGCCATCGCGCAGAAAATCGCGGACCGTCGCCGCGGTCTCGATCCCGACCAGTTCCTGCGCTTCTTCGGTTGACGCCGCGATGTGTGGCGTCGCGATCACCTGCGGCAGTTGGGCGAGCGACCAATCAAACGGCGGTTCTTTCTCGAAGACATCGAGGGCCGCGCCCGCGACGATTCCATGATCAATGGCGCGGCGCAGCGCACTTTCATCCACGAGGTCACCGCGCGCCGTATTGATGAGGCGGATGCCCGGCTTGCAGCGCGCGAAGCGTTCGTCGTTGAAGAGATGTCTGGTGTCCGCGGTCGACGGCAGATGCAGCGTGATGTAGTCGGCGGCCGCACACATCGCGTCGAGCGCCATCAACTCGGCGCCGACGCCGGCGGCGATCTCTTTGGCGATGAACGGATCGTGCGCGACGACGCGCATGCCGAACGCGCGCGCCCGCTGCGCGACTTCCTGGCCGATGCGGCCGAGCCCGGCGATGCCGAGTATCTTTCCGCGCAGCTCGGTGCCGATAAATTTCTTCTTCTCCCACTTCGCCTCTTTCATCGCGCGATCGGCGGCGGGAATCAAACGCGCAAGGGCGAGCATGAGCGCACACGCGTGTTCAGCGACGCTGATGCTGTTGGCGCCCGGCGCGTTGACGACGAGGATCCCGCGTGCGCTCGCGGCCTCGACGTCCACGTTGTCCACGCCGGTTCCCGCGCGCGCGACGATGCGCAGGCTCGGCGCCGACTCGAGGAGACGCGCATCGACCTTCGTCGCGCTGCGAACAAGGAGTGCGTCCGCGTCGGCGAGATCGGCGCCAAGCGCGGACGCCTGACGTCCGGAGCGCGCATCCACGATCCAATCCGCTTCCGCGCGCAGCAACTCCAGCGCGGATGGCGGCAGGTCGTCGGCGACAACGATTTTCATGAGAGGCTGGAAGTATAATCCTCAGGTTTTGGACGTCGCGATTTTGCGCGCCTGTGCATTGCCCTGCAATGGTGCAAACCGCTAAAACATTCCGAATGCGCCGTAACGCCGCGGTAACGGCGAGCCTTTTCCACAGAGTTTTCCACAATGTTCGCGGAAATCTCGCGACCAGCGACAGGTAAGCTGACCTAAAAAACTATGGCGACATTCACCACGACCAAACCGCCGGCGACAGGTACTGCGATCACGCGCGCGAGCGGACGGCTCGTCGTTCCTGATGATCCGATCATTCCATTCATCGAGGGCGATGGGACAGGACCGGACATCTGGCGCGCCAGCGTCCGCGTGTTGGACGCCGCTGTCAAGAAAGCCTACGGCGGCAAACGCACGATCGCGTGGATGGAAGTGTACGCGGGCGAGAAGAGCTTCAAGCAGTTCAACAGCTGGCTGCCCGACGACACCGTCGAAGCGTTCCGCGAGTACTACGTCGGCATCAAAGGCCCGCTGACGACGCCCGTCGGCGGCGGCATTCGATCGCTGAACGTGGCGTTGCGCCAGTTGCTCGACCTTTATGTCTGCCTGCGGCCCGTTCGATGGTATCGCGGCGTGCCGTCACCGGTGCGGCATCCGGAAAAGGTGGACATGGTGATCTTCCGCGAGAACACGGAAGACATTTACGCGGGCATCGAGTACACGGCGGGTTCGCCCGAGGCGCAGAAGCTCCTCGACTTCTTCGCCAGGGAGTTTCCGAAGGACTTCAGAAAGATCCGGTTCGGGTCGGAGGCGGCGGCGCGCGAGTGGCAGCAGCAGCTCGAGACGATCGGCGCGCCGAAACGCGATGTGGCGATCGAGGTCGGCATCGGCCTGAAGCCGATCAGCCGCCTCGGAACCGAACGGCTCGTGCACAGCGCGATTGGCTACGCGCTCACCTACAACCGCAAGAGCGTCACGCTGGTGCACAAGGGCAACATCATGAAGTTCACCGAGGGCGCCTTCCGTGACTGGGGCTATCAGGTCGCGAAGGAGTTCTACGGCGCCGTCGAGGTCGACGGCGGACCGTGGTGCCGGATTCCGCCAGGAAAGCCGGGTGCCGGGCTGCTGATCAAGGACGCCATCGCCGACATCACCCTGCAGCAGGTGCTGACGAGGCCCGACGAGTTCGACGTCATCGCGACGCCGAACCTGAACGGCGACTACTTGTCCGATGCGCTGGCGGCGCAGGTCGGCGGCATCGGCATTGCGCCGGGCGGCAACATCAACTACGTCACAGGCCACGCCGTCTTCGAGGCGACGCACGGCACGGCGCCGAAGTACGCGAATCAGGACAAAGTGAATCCGGGATCGGTCGTGCTCTCGGGCGAGATGATGCTGCGTCACCTCGGCTGGGTCGAAGCGGCGGATCTCGTGGTGAAAGGCATGGACAGCGCCATCGCCAGCAAGCGCGTGACCTACGACTTCGCGCGGCTGATGGACGGCGCAACCGAGCTGAAGACGTCGGAGTTCGCCGACGCGATCATCAAAGACATGTAGATCAGGAGCGTGGAATGAACCGAAAAGTGACTGTCGTCGGCGGCGCGGGCAATGTCGGCGCGACCGTCGCACGCGGCGTCGCCGACAAGCAGCTCGCCGACGTCGTCATCATCGACATCGCGGATCAGAAAGCCGCCGGCGTCGCCCTCGACATGCTCGAGGCGTGCCCGATCTGGGGATCGGATTCGCGCCTCCTTGGCACGGGCGACTACGCGGAAAGCGCGAACTCCGACGTCGTGGTGATCACGTCGGGCCTGCCGCGCAAGCCGGGCATGAGCCGCGACGACCTGCTGAACGTGAACTACAAGATCATGCAGCAGGTCACCGAGCAGATCGTGAAGTATTCGCCCAGCTGCATCATCATCCCGGTGTCGAACCCGCTCGACGCGATGGCGCAGGCGGTCTACAAGTTGTCGAAATTCCCGCGCGAGCGCGTCATCGGCATGGCCGGCGTGCTCGACTCCGCCCGGATGCGCGCCTTCATCGCCAAGGAACTGAACGTCTCGGTCGACAACGTGCACGCGTTCGTGCTCGGCGGCCACGGCGACACGATGGTGCCGCTGCCGCGCTATTCGACGGTCGCTGGGATTCCGATCACCGATCTGATGGACAAGGACACCATCGACCGCATCGTCAAGCGGACGGCGAACGGCGGGGCGGAGATCACGCAACTGGTCGGGACGAGCGCGTGGTACGCTCCCGGAGCGTCGGTGGTGGACATGGTCGAGGCGATGCTGCTCGACAAGCACAAGATCGTCCCGTGCTCGGTGTACCTGCAGGGCGAGTACGGCGTCCGCGACCTGTTCGTCGGCGTGCCGTGCAAGCTCGGCGCGCGCGGGCTCGAGAAGATCATCGAGATCAAGCTCACGCCGGACGAAGATGCCGCGTTCAAGAAATCCGCCGGCGCCGTGAAGGAACTCGTCGACGTCATCAAGGTCTGACCGTGGTCTGACCGTGGTCTGACCGTGGTCTGACCGTGGTCTGACTCTTAGTTAGGGGCGTTGCTGACGTTGAGCAAGGCGGCGCTCAGTTCGTTCATCGTGAACGGCTTGGTGACGACCGCCCTGAATCCGTAATCGCGGTAGTTGGCGAGGACGTCGTCGCTCGCGTAGCCGCTGACGACGATCGCCTTCACATCCGGGTCGATCGTTCTCAGCACGCGCAGGACATCGCTGCCGCCAAGCTCGCCAGGAATCGTCAAGTCCAGCAGCACGAGATCGAACGGGTGTCCGTCGTCGAGCGCGCGCCTGTACGCCTCGATCGCCTCCGATCCTTTCGCGACCGCCATCGCCGAGTAGCCGAGCGTCGCCAGCAACCGGACCGACAAGGTTCTGATGGAGGGTTCATCGTCGAGGACGAGCAGGCGGCCGTGGCCTGATCCTCGCACTCGTGGCACGCCCGAATACTCCTCGCGATGAGCCGTGAGCGACGCCGGCAGACAGACGTGCACCAGCGTGCCCCGTCCCGGCTCCGACTCGACAGCGATATAGCCGCCGTGATTCTTCACGATCGAGCGCGACGTCGCGAGACCAAGGCCGGTGCCGGTCGGCTTGGTGGTGAAGTACGGATCGAAGATCTTGGGCAAGTCTTCAGAGGAAATTCCGATCCCTTCGTCCGCAACCGACACCTTCACGTACGGGCCCGCTTTGACGCGCAGGCCGAATTCCCATCGATCTTCAGTCTCCGACACATTGACGGCCGTTACGCCGATGCGGCCGCCGCGCGGCATCGCCTGCTTGGCGTTGATGAGGACATTGTTCAACACTTGAATCATCTGACCTTCATCGGCGTCGACCGCCGACAGTGCGGGATCGATGTCGGCGATCCAGCTCACCGTCGCGCCCGACAACGCCATCCGGATCGATTCCATGATGACGCGCTCGAGACTGAGTGACTTCTTGACCGGCGCGCCGCCTTTGGCGAACGTCAACAGCTGCTGCGTCAGCTGCCGCGCGCGGACGCATGCCTCCTCGGCGCCCGCCAGCGCCTCCTCGGTGTCGTCATCCAGACCGCTGTGACGCGCGAGCGAGACGTTTCCCAGGATGGCGGTCAGGATGTTGTTGAAGTCGTGGGCGATGCCGCCGGCGAGCAGTCCCAGCGATTCGAGCTTGCTCGCTTTCACCCGCTCTTCCTGGACGCGAATCGCATCGCTCGCGTCGCGGAAAGCGAGCACGAGGCCGATGACGTTGCCGTCGCCGTCGCGCAGCGGCGCGTGGACCTCCTGAATCGGCAGCTCGCGGCCGTCGCGGCATATCAGGACAGCGCTGCGCGCGATGCCGGTCTGATTCGCTGCCGCTGCCGCGAGCGGCACCGGATTCGTGAGGCGCTCTCGAGAATCGGCGTCGAGATTGTGAAAGACGTCGTCGAGCGGACGGCCGACGGCTTCGTCGGCGGCATATCCGGTCAGAACCTCGGCGGTCCGGTTGAACAGGCGGACCAGGCCGGCGGTGTCGGTCGCGATGACGCCGTCGCCGACGCTGCGTAGCGTCACGGTGAGGTGTTCCTTCTCCGATGCGAGTGCGCGTTCGGCCCGTTGCGCCTGCGCCAGCGCCTCGAGCGCCTCCCGATGAAGCGCGCGCGTTTCGGAGGCGTGGCGCCGCTCGTCTTCGATGCGTCCGAGGAACACGTAGTACGTGCGATACGTGAGGTAGAGGGGAGCGATCAGCAGCACGGCCAGCCAGTAGTCGCCATGTGCGACGACGATCGCGGCGAGCGCGCCGGCGAAGCCAGCGACGATGAAGCTGGGTGCGCTCCACAGGAAGTTCTCGCGCCAGACCGTCCACGGCGGTTCGCCCGTCGTCAGCGCGATCACGAGGGCGATGAGCGCCGTGTTGACCGCGAAGTACACCGTGATCACCGCCACCAGCGGCCTGGCCATGTCGGTGAGCGAGGTCGGCGCGGCGGCTCCGTCGAGCCACGCATACGTCAGCGCCACGGCGCGCATTGTCAGCACCACCGCGGCCACGCTGAAGATCGTTCGATAGAGCGGATACTTCTGCTTCGTGTGTCGAGCGCATTGCGCCCAGGCGCCGGTCATGGCGACGAGCATCGCCTGCTGCGGTCCGAGCACGAGGAACGACATCAGGTCCGCGGCGTACGCGACCGACAACGTCGCGCCGTTGGCGAGCGGCATCGGCAGATTCACCTTCCACGTCGACGTCAGATAGCCGACGGCGAGAAGCACGCCGAAGAGAATCGGACGGTTGATCTGCGTGGGAAGGAAGGTCACCGCGGAGATGATTCCCGCGGTCACGACACACACGATGTAGAAACGCGCGACGAGCGGCAGCGCCGCGAATCGCAAATCGCGTGGATCGGCGTCTGTCATGAGGCGCGGGCTATCTGCCCCAGATCACCGGCTGGCAGTCCTGACCGCAACTCGTGCCCCAGACGACGGTTTCATCGTCGGTCGTGCCCCACACAACCGTTTGGTCGTCGGTCGTTCCCCAGACGACGGTCTGCGAATCGTTGGTTCCCCAAACGACGGTTTGATCGTCGACCGCCGACCACGTCGTCAAGGTGCAATCGGCGCCGCCGCAGGACGAGCCCCACACGACGTTCGGCGACTGACCGCTCCATGTCGCGGTCGTGCACGTGATATCCGCACAACTGGTACTCCACGTGGTCCACGTGCTGGTTGCGCCGTTCCAGATGTCTCCCCACACCACCGGCGCGCCGAGAGCGGTCCCGGCGCCCCACGGCATTGTCAGGTCCCATGCGTTCACGTTGGGCTGGAGGCGGCCGCCGCTCACGCGATGATTCGCCCAGATGATCTGGCCGCTCCACGTCGGATCGGTCGGGTACTCACCGCCCTGACTGAAGAAGCGCGCAAGCTGGACCGCGCCGGCGGCGTTGAGGAAGCCGGCGCCTTCGGTGAGCGGGTCGTACGCGGTGCGGTTCTCCGCCGTGTACTGAAGAATCGCCTTCACCGCGTTCGGTGTCAGCGATGGATTTGCCTGAAGCATCAACGCGACTGTTCCGGCGACGACGGGCGACGCCATGCTCGTTCCCGAAAGGCTCAAGTACGGCGGATAGGGTGTCGCGACGGTTCCGCTGAGCAAGTACGCCGAGTAGTTCGAGTAGAGGGTGCTGCCCGGCGCGCTCAGCGACTCGGTGCCGACACCGGGCGCGACGAGATCGGGCTTCGCAGCGTAATCGAAACGCGTCGGGCCGCGAGAGCTGAACGTAGCGATCACGTCGTCGGCACGATCGGTCGTGCCCATGGTGCTGGAGGCGCCGACCGTCAGGACCCACGGCGCGTTCCCAGGTGCCGTGATCCCGCCGTACTGAGTCTGCCCGGTTGAGCTGCGACCGACGTTGCCGGCGGCGGCGACGACAACGATCCCTTGTTGGACTGCTTGCCTCGTCGCCTGGCCGAGGGGATCCAGGTTGTACGACTCGTAGACGCCGGCGGCGACCGACAGATTCACCACGCGGATGTTGAACTGGGTCTTGTGGCTGACGACATAAGCCAGGGCGGCAATAATGTCGCTGATTCGGCCGGAGCCGGAACTGTTGAGAGCCTTCAGGACAACGAGCTGCGCGCGCGGCGCGATGCCGCTGCGCGCGCCACTCGAATCGAATCCGCTGCCGGCGACGATGCCAGCGACATGCGTCCCGTGGCCGTAGTCGTCATAAGGCAGCGTCTGGGCAGCGATGAAGTCGACGAACTGCACCACGCGCGGACCACCACTCGTCGATGAGCTGCTGAGATCATCGTGTGTCGCGCTGACGCCGGAGTCGATGATCGCCACGCCGACGCCGTCGCCGTCGTAGCCGAGTGTCTCGCGCACGGCGGTCGCCCCGACCGTGATTCCAGTCCGCTCGTTCACCGCGAAGGCCGGCCTGTCGAACGCGAGCCGCTGAACCAGGCTGCTGCCCGCCAGCACCGACAGTACCGCGTTCGGCACATCGGCGACACGTCCGTTGATACTGGGTAAGGCGCGACCCAGCGAGCCGCCGACGACCCGGATGAGAAGGTCGACCAACGGATGAAGGGGTTGCACGATGATCGGCGAGCGTCCGGTGAACAGCGTCGCGCGAGCGGCTAACGCACGGTCAAGTTTGGGTGACTGGGCATTCGCACTCGTGGCGGCGAGCGCGAGAATTAGAAAGGTACTACAGGCAACGTTGCGCATTCCTACGGGCCGCGAGCAACGTACATGCCTTACCGGTGATGCGTCGCCGGCCCGGCGTTATCGCTAGCGTCTTCGCAAACGTTCAGTTTTCAGAAGCTACAGCTTGCGGATGCATTGTCCAGTTTTGCTTGTGCGCCAGGTGGGAAAGGCACGGCAACAGGCTACGATGGTGCCGACTATGGCACCAGCGGTTCATAAGTTACCCATCGCGTGCTCGTTGGACGCGGCCGGGCTGGCGAAGCGATGTGAGGAATTGTCCAAGAGCGTTCTTGCGGAGGCGACGGCGATTGAGCATCTGACCAATGGGCTCCGCTGGCGCTTTGCTTCATCGCCGACGCTGCTCGCTCGACTCGGTCCGCTCATCGACGCCGAACGTCAGTGTTGCCGTTTCCTTACCGTTACGCTCCAGGCGGAGCCGAATCTGGGCGACGTCGTTCTCGACGTGACGGGCCC
>DAIUKO010000333.1:0-8513 GCA_036848175.1 Vicinamibacterales bacterium
AACATCGTCACCTGCTGCGTCACGTGCAATCGCAAGAAAGGTGGGCGCACGCCGGCTGAAGCCGGCATGCATCTCACGCGGATGCCGAAGCGCCCTGCGTCGGCGCCGGCCATCCGCATTACGGTCGGACTCCGAAACGCGCCTGAAAGCTGGCGTGATTATCTGTACTGGAACGTCGAGCTGGACGACACGTAGACACTCGACGACACGTAGGAACGTTTGTCCCCACCGCGCGTGACGGCCATTCATCCGCTCTGGGCGATTGAAGGCGGCCGTATCACCATCGACGGCGCCGGATTCCCGGTCGACGACTCGTCTCCGCCGGACGTGCGCATCGGCGACGCGCGCGCGCGCATCGTCTACGCGTCGCCGACCAGGCTGGCGGCCATCGTCCCTGCCGGTCTGGAGGGGCGCGCGACGATACGGATCGCCGGCGCGCCGGGCGAGACCGCGTTCGTCGACATCGCCGCGCCCTTCGCCGCCGGACTCCATCAGGTCGACAATCCGGTCTTCGATCGCGATGGGAATCTGTACGTCACCTACAGCGGCACGCGCGGCCAGCAGGTGCCGGTCTCGATTTTTCGCGTGCGGCCGAACGGCACGCGCGAGACGTTTTCGTCCGGGATCGTGAATCCGACGTCGATGGCGATCGATCCGCAGGGCCGGCTGTACGTGTCGAGCCGGTTCGAGGGCACCGTGTACCGTGTCGCCGACGATGGATCGGTCGAAGCGTACGCCAACGACCTCGGCGTCGCCTGCGGCCTTGCGTTTGCGGCGGACGGGACGCTGTTTGTCGGGGATCGGTCGGGGACGATCTTTCGCGTCGATCGCGAAGGGAAAGCGACGACGTTCGCATCGCTGCCGCCGAGCGTCGCCGCGTTTCATCTCGCGTTCGGTCCCGATGGTGCACTCTATGTGACCGGCCCGACGTTGTCCTCGTACGACTCGGTGTACCGCATCGGCGCCGACGGCCAGGTGACGACCCGCTACGCCGGGTTCGGACGGCCGCAAGGCGTCGCGTTCGACATGCACGGCGCTCTCTACGTCGTCGAAGCGCTTGCCGGGGTCAGCGGGTTGTATCGAGTGCCGCCCACCGGCGATCCCGAGATGGTGCTCTCAGGTCCCGGTCTGGTTGGCGTCGCCTTCGATCCGCGCGGCTGGGTCGTCGTCTCCTCGAACGAGACCGCCTACCGCCTCACACGCTCGACGTAGCCGTCACGTCTCGAAGCCGGCCGGCTTTAGCCGGACCCACGCTACAATCCGGCCCCATGTCGCAACTGTTCGAACGCAAACCGATCGCGGATCTCATCGACGAGACGCACGGCGCGCACAGCTTGAAGCGAACGCTCGGCGCGGGCGATCTGATCATGCTCGCGATCGGCGCCGTGATCGGTGCGGGGATCTTCGGTGCGATCGGCACGGCGGCCGCGGGACAGATCGGTCCCAACGGCGAAGCGATCCGCGCCGGCGCCGGACCCGCCCTCGTGTTTTCGTTCATGCTCCTCGGCGGCGCATGCGCGCTCGCCGGACTCTGCTACGCGGAGCTGGCCGCGATGATTCCGCAGGCGGGGAGCGCGTATGCGTACTCGTATGCCACGCTCGGCGAGCTGGTCGCCTGGATCATCGGATGGGATCTCATTCTCGAGTACGCGGTCGGCAACGTCGCCGTCGCCATCTCGTGGGGCGATTACTTCAACACGCTGGTCAGCGGGTTCGGCGTGAATCTTCCGGTGTGGCTGCGGACCGGGTATCGCACGGCGCTGCTCAGCGCCGATCCGCAGATCCGCGGGCTGCTCGACACGGCGCCGCGCGTCGCGGGGATTCCGATCCTCGTGCACCTTCCCGCGTTCGCGATCGTCATGTTCATCACCTGGCTGCTGCTGCGCGGCGCGCGCGAGAGTGCGACGGCGAACAACGTCATGGTGGTCATCAAGCTCATCGCGCTCACTGTCTTCGTCGTCGTCGGCGCGACCCACTTGAACGCCGCGAACTACCATCCGTTCGCGCCCAACGGTTTCACCGGCATCCATCAGGGCGCCGCCATCGTGTTCTTCGCGTATATCGGCTTCGATGCGATCTCGACCGCCGCGGAAGAAACCATCAATCCTCAACGCAACCTGCCGCTCGGCATTCTCGGCGGCCTCGCGATCTGCACGTTGATCTATGTCGTCGTCGGCGCGGTGCTCACCGGGATGGTGCCGTACAAGGAACTGGCCGTCGCCGACCCGCTCGCGCGCGCGCTCGAACTGGCAGGATTCAAGACCGTCGGCTGGTTCGTCGCGCTCGGCGCCGCCGTGTCGATGTCCGCTGTGCTGCTGGTGTTTCAGTACGGACAGCCGCGAATCTTCTTCGCCATGGCGCGCGATGGCCTGCTGCCGGCGTGGGCGGCGAAAGTGCATCCGGTCACCAGGATTCCGTCGACGACGACGATGCTGACGGGCATTTTCGTGGCGGCGTGGGCGCTCATCGGCGACGCGGCTGAAACCTACGACCTGACCAACATCGGAACGCTCTTCGCCTTCATGCTGGTCAGCATCGGCGTGCTCGTGCTGCGCTACAAAGAGCCTGCCCGTCCGCGACCATTCAAGGTACCGCTCGTGTGGCCGGTCTCGATTCTGTCCGCGGCGGGCTGCATCTTCATCATGTACGGACTGCCGCGCACGGCGTGGGAACGATTCGGGGCGTGGCTCGCCATCGGTCTGGTCCTGTATTTCACCTACGGCTTCACGCACAGCAAGCTGCGCCGGAAGGCATGAGGTCCGCGGCGCGCGCTCTGACCGGCGTGCGCGTCCTCGATTTGACGCGGCTGCTGCCGGGGGCGTACGCGACGCTGCTGCTCGCCGATTTCGGCGCCGACGTGATCAAGATCGAAGACCCGCGCGGCGGCGACGGCATGCGCAGTCTGCCGACGCGCGGCCATGCGGACTACTTCGCGGTTCTCAACCGCAACAAGCGCAGCGTGACGCTCGACCTCCGATCGCCTGAAGCGCCGGCCATCCTCGATGCACTGCTCGAGAAGAGCGACGTCATCATCGACAGCTTTCGTCCGTCGGCCGCCCGACGTCTTGGCGTCGACGCGGCCACGTTGAGCGCGAAACACTCGCGTCTCATCTGCGCATCGATCAGCGGCTTCGGTTCCGATGGTCCGTACGTCGAGCGCGCGGCTCATGACATCAATTACCAGGCGCTGGCCGGCACGTTGACGCCGCCGCAGATGCCTGGTCCGTTGATCGCCGACATCGGTTCGGCCACGCAGGCCGCCATGGGGATTCTTGCGGCGCTCGTCCAGCGTGAACGGACCGGCTGCGGCAGCGTGGTCGAGGTGTCGATTCACGAAGCCGCCCTGGCCTGGACGATGTTTCCGTCGACGATGAACCTGGTGAACGCCTGCTACAACTTGTACGAGACGGCGGATCGACAATGGCTTGCGCTTGGCGCGCTCGAGCCGAAGTTCTGGGCTGGATTCTGCGAACGGATTGGCCGGCCCGACCTCGCGCCGCTTCAGCACGCGCAAGGCGAAGAGCGTGAGCGCGTGATCCGTGAGGTCCGCGACATCATGCGCAGCCGGACGCGTGATGAATGGCTCGCTCATTTTGCCGGCGCCGACGTCTGCCTGACAGCCGTCCACTCGCCGGACGAAGGGTCAGCGGACCCTCACGTCACGGCACGCGGCGTCGTCGTTCGCGACGGCGCGTCGACGTACGTCACGCCACCGCACGCAGAGGTGCGGCCGGCCCCGGCATTGGGCGCGGATACCGAATCTGTCCTGGAAGAAGCCGGAATCGATGCTGCCGCACGCGGTCGCCTGCGTGCGAACAAGGTGATCTAAGCAGGCCCCCGCCCTGAAAAAGAGCCGGCCTACGAATGCGGTTTGATCGCCGATGCGAGTACCGCTGGCATCGGCAGGACGAAACGATCGCCGTCCTTGTAGCGTTCAACAGAATTCCGGACGGACGCGCGAATGGCGGCGAGCGCCTCCGGCGTCTGCGCGCGCAACACTGCGGCAGTTCTCACGCCGCCGCGCGACAGCGCTTCGAACACGCCGTCGGCTGAATCCAGCGCCCACTTCAGCGGCACCACGTGCGCCTCGGCATCCACGAACCCGGCGCGCCCGAGCGTTTGCTGCGACTCGTCAATGGCCGAGAAGCGGAAGAACGGCGGTCCTTCCGGCAGCGACACGTCGGTGCGCCCGAAGGTTTCGATCGCTTTCAACACCATCCCGAACCCGACGGCTCGATCCGGCGGCGCCCAGACGGTGAACGCATAGCGTCCGCCCGGCCGCAGGACGCGATGTGCTTCCGCGATCGCGCGTTCGGGTCGCGCCAGATGGAGGAGGCCGAAATTCATCACCACCGCATCGAACGAAGCGTCATCGAACGGCAACGCTTCAGCGTCGCCGTCGCGAAACGTGATGCCCGGATGACGCGTGCGCGCGGCCGCGATCATCGCCGGAGAGAAGTCGAGGCCGGTGACGATCGCGCCGCGTTTCGCGGCCGCCGCCGCGACGAATCCGGGACCAGTTGCGACGTCGAGGACACGCGTCCCTTGCCCGGCGCGCACCGCGTCGAGGAGTGGGGCCGCAATCTGTCCGGTGATTTCGCCAAACGCGGCGGCGTAATACTCGGCCGCGCGTTCCCATCCGTTGCGCTCGAAATCGTGGAATGCCGCGGCGTCGATCGTGGACACGCCGCGATTATAGCGATGAGTTGGGCCGTCCCGGGGACCTGCATGGTAAGATGAACAGTTCGAAATCACGGCAAATTCGCGGCAGAGTTCATGGCCCACGACTGGATTGCAGTTCGCGGCGCGCGCGTCCACAACCTGAAGAACATCGACGTCGACATCCCACGCCACAAGCTGGTGGTGATCACGGGCCTGTCCGGGTCGGGCAAGTCGTCGCTGGCGTTCGACACGATTTACGCGGAAGGTCAGCGGAGGTACGTCGAATCGCTGTCCGCGTATGCCCGGCAGTTCCTCGAGCAGATGGAGAAGCCCGACGTCGACCTCATCGACGGCTTGTCGCCGGCGATTTCGATCGAGCAGAAGACCACCGGATCGAATCCGCGGTCGACAGTCGGCACCGTCACCGAAATCTACGACTACCTGCGTCTGCTGTTCGCGAACATCGGCGTGCCGCACTGTCCGAACTGCGGCAAGGAGATCGCCAGCCAGTCGCTCGAGCGCATCGTCGACATGGTGATGCTGTATCCGCAGGACGAGCGGATCAACGTCCTGGCGCCGATCGTCCGCGGCCGCAAGGGGGAGTTCAAGAAAGAGCTGGCGGCGCTGCGCGCGCGCGGCTACACGAAAGCGCGCATCGACGGCCAGTTCCGCTCGCTCGAGGAAGACATCAAGCTGGATCGGCGGCGCAATCACACGATCGAAGTCGTCGTCGATCGCCTGATCGTCCGCGGCGGCATCGAGCGGCGGCTGACCGAGTCGGTCGACAACGCGCTCAACCTCGCCGAAGACATCGTCGTCATCAACTCGTACGAGGGCGGCGATCGATTGTTCTCGCGCCGGCTTGCCTGCGTCGACTGCGGCTTGAGCATGCCGGAGATGACGCCGCGCGCGTTTTCGTTCAACTCGCCGCACGGCGCCTGCCCCGATTGTCAGGGGCTGGGATCGATGATCGATTTCGATCCGGGCCGCATCGTGCCGGACGAATCGAAATCACTCGCCGACGGCGCGATCGCGCCGTGGGCCCGCGGCGATAAAAAGCTCATTCGCGACCAGCTGCAGGCCTTGTCGCGCGACTTCGGCATCGACCTGAACGCGCCATTCGGCCGGCTCCCACGCAAGTCGCGCGAAGTGCTGCTGTTCGGGTCGGGCAAACAGTTCGAGGGGCTGATTCCGAATCTGCGCCGCCGCTTCGATGAAGGCAGCTGGTCCGAGCAGGAGGAGCTCGAGCCGTATCGATCGCTGCGGCCGTGTCCGACGTGCCGCGGCCAGCGGCTGAAGCAGCAGAGCCTCTCGGTCAAGGTGAAGGACCGCTCGCTGTCCGACTACGTCAACCTGCCAATCTCCGAGGCGCTGGAAGTTTTCGACACGCTTTACCTGACCGATCGCGAAGCGATCATCGCCGAGCGCATTCTGAAGGAAATCCAGGAGCGGCTGCGGTTTCTCAACGACGTCGGCGTCGGCTATCTGACGCTCGGGCGGAGCGCCGCGACGCTGTCCGGCGGAGAAGGTCAGCGCATCCGGCTGGCGACGCAAATCGGCGCGAACCTCACCGGCGTGTTGTACGTCCTCGACGAGCCGTCGATCGGCCTGCATCAGCGCGACAATCGCAAGCTGCTCGGCACGCTCTCGCGCCTGCGCGATCTCGGCAACACGGTGATCGTCGTCGAGCACGACGAAGAAACGATTCGCGTCGCCGATTACGTCGTCGATCTCGGTCCAGGCGCCGGCGATCTCGGCGGCCACGTGATCTTTCAGGGCACGTCGCACGCCCTTCTCGACGACGAGAAGTCGATCACCGCGGCGTATCTCACCGGCGCGCGTGCGATTCCGACGCCGAAAGCGCGGCGGCCCGCGAACAACTTGAAAGGCGAGCTCGTCATCCGCGGCGCGCGCGCGAACAATCTCAAGAACATCGACGTCCGGATTCCACTCGGCGTGCTGACGGCGGTCACCGGCGTCAGCGGTTCGGGGAAGTCGACGCTGGTCAACGACATCCTCTACAAGTCACTGGCGCGGACGCTCTACAAGGCGGGCGACGATCCGGGCGCGCACGACCGGATCGAGGGCATCGAGCTGATCGACAAAGTCATCGAGATCGATCAGTCGCCGATCGGGCGAACGCCGCGATCGAACCCGGCGACCTACACCGGCCTCTTCACGTTCATCCGCGATCTGTTCGCGATGATGCCCGACGCGAAGGCGCGCGGCTTCAGACCGGGACGCTTTTCGTTCAACGTCAAGGGCGGGCGATGCGAGGCGTGCCAGGGCGACGGCGTGATCGCCATCGAGATGCACTTCCTGCCGGATGTGTACGTGACCTGCGAGCAGTGCAAGGGCCGCCGCTACAATCGCGAGACGCTCGAGATCAAGTACCGCGGGAAGTCGATCGCGGACGCACTCGACCTCACGGTCGATCAGGCGCTGCCGCTGCTGGAGAATTTCCCGGCCATCGCCAACAAGCTGCGCACGCTGCAGGACGTCGGTCTCGGGTACATCGAGCTCGGTCAGTCGGCGACGACGCTGTCGGGCGGCGAGGCGCAGCGTGTGAAGCTGGCCAAAGAGCTCTCGAAGCGCGGGACCGGCCGCACGCTGTACATCCTCGACGAGCCGACGACCGGGCTGCATTTCGAAGATACGCACAAGCTGCTCGATGTGCTCACGAAGCTCGTCGATCAGGGAAACACGATCGTGGTCATCGAGCACAACCTCGATGTGATCAAGTCGGCTGATTACGTCATCGATCTCGGTCCCGAGGGTGGCGCCGGCGGCGGCCGCATCGTGGCGGAAGGGACACCCGAGGACGTCGCGCGGCGCGAGACCTCCGCGACCGGACGCTTTCTTGCGGACCTTTTCGCGGCGGAGCAGAAGAGAGCGCTCCGGTCGATCGCGGGTTGAGTGTGGTCAAATCACCACGGTTTTCAAAAAACTGCCTGTGGTCGCCGTACCACAAAACGGTAATTGGTGAGGTGGCGATCGCCATCGTTATGTCGGCTAAGTGACTGGCCGATAAGTGCATTGCTGAGAGACGGTGTGAAAGCGTCTGATGGGCATCGACTTTGCTCAGTTCGCAGGGCTTCTCCCTCTTTTGTCTGAGAGGCTAATGGACGTACAGCGCACACTTCGACGACAGGTCTCTTGTGTTGGAATCGGGCTTCATTCCGGCAACAAGGTCAATCTCACGCTCAAGCCCGCCCCCGCTGATTCCGGTATCCGCTTTCGCCGCACCGACATCGGCGACTACGAGGTCCCGGCAACGGTTCACAATCTCGCCGGGATTCAACTCGCCACTGGCCTGGCGCGGGATGAAGTCTCGGTCGAGACCGTCGAACATCTGCTCGCGGCGCTCGTGAGCGTCGGCATCGACAACGTCGCGATCGAATTGAACTCGCCCGAAGTGCCGATCATGGACGGCAGCGCGGCGCCGTTCGTCTATCTCATTCACGAAGCGGGCGTGAAGCGGCTGCAGAAGCCGCGACGCTATCTGAAAATCATCCGTCCGATCGCCATCTCGCGCGGCGACAAGCGGATTGCGCTCTATCCGTCCGACCATTTCAAGGTCACCTACAGCATCAGCTACGACCATCCGCTGCTGCGTCATCAGTCGCGTACCGTGCGCATCACCGAAGACTCGTTCGTCGAGGAAGTCGCGCCGGCGCGGACGTTCACCTTCCTCAAGGACGTCGAGATGCTGCGCCAGAACGGTCTGGCGCTCGGCGGTTCGCTGGAGAACGCGATCGTGCTCGGCGAAACCGGCGTGCTCAACAACGCGCTGCGGTTCGAGGACGAGTTCGTCCGCCACAAGATCCTCGACGCGATCGGCGATCTCGCCC
>DAIUKO010000334.1:0-8482 GCA_036848175.1 Vicinamibacterales bacterium
ACTACCTCAACGAGAAGATGAAGGCGATCCAGAAGGAACTGGGCCGCAAGGACGAAAAAGGCAACGAGGTCGACGAGCTGAAGAAGAAGATCGAAACGGCGAAGATGCCGAAGGATGTCGAAGAGAAAGCCATCCAGGAATTGAAGCGCCTGGAGGCGATGCCGCCGATGTCCGCGGAAGCGACGGTTTCCCGAAACTATCTCGATTGGCTGATCGCCGTACCGTGGCACAAGAAGAGCCGCGAGAGCCGCGATTTGAAGCGCGCCGAAGAGATCCTCAACGAAGATCATTACGGGCTGGAGAAGATCAAGGAGCGCATCCTCGAGTTTCTCGCCGTCCGCGCGCTCGTCAAGAAGCCGAAGGCGACGATCCTCACCTTCTCCGGACCTCCGGGAGTCGGCAAAACCTCGCTCGCCAAGTCGATCGCGCGCGCGATGAACCGTCAGTTCGTCCGCCTGTCGCTCGGCGGCGTGCGCGACGAGGCTGAAATCCGCGGTCACCGTCGCACCTACATCGGCGCGTTCCCCGGCCAGATCATCCAGATGATGAAGAAGGCCGGCACGATGAACCCGGTGTTCCTGCTCGACGAAGTCGACAAGATGTCGATGGACTTCCGCGGCGATCCGTCGGCGGCGCTCCTCGAGGTGCTCGATCCCGAGCAGAACCACACCTTCCTGGATCATTACCTCGACGTCGAGTACGACCTGTCGCACGTCATGTTCATCTGCACGGCGAACGTGCTCCACACCATCCCGCAGGCGCTCCGCGACCGCATGGAAGTGCTGCAGCTCGCCGGCTACACCGAGCTCGAGAAGATCGAGATCGCCAAGAAGTTCCTCGCGCCGAAGGCGATCGAAGGCACGGGCCTCACGAGGGACAACATCACCTTCACCGACGAAGCGATCCAGACCGTCATCAACCGCTACACGCGCGAAGCCGGCGTCAGAAACCTGGAGCGCGAGCTGTCGTCGATCTGCCGCAAGGTCGCCCGCAAGGTCGTCGTCGAGGGCACTACGTTCAGCGAAGAGATCACGCCGGACAAGGTCACGCAGTACCTGGGCGTGCCGCGCTTCCGCAATACGATGGCGGAAGAGACCAACGAGATCGGGATCGCCACCGGCCTGGCGTGGACCGAGGTCGGCGGCGAGATTCTGGTGACGGAAGCGACGCTGATGTCGGGCAAGGGCCACCTCACGCTCACCGGCAAACTCGGCGACGTCATGCAGGAATCGGCGCAGGCGGCGATGAGCTACGTCCGCTCGAAGGCCGAGGACTTCGGCATCGAAAAGGATTTCAACAAGCGGACCGACGTCCACGTGCACGTCCCCGAAGGGGCGATTCCGAAGGACGGCCCGTCGGCGGGCATCACGCTCGCGACGGCGCTCGTCTCGGCGCTCACTCGAGTGGCCGTCCGCAAGGACGTCGCGATGACCGGCGAAATCACGCTGCGCGGCAAGGTGCTGCCGATCGGCGGCGTGAAGGAGAAGGTTCTGGCGGCGCATCGCGCCGGCTTGAAGAACATCGTTCTGCCAAAGGACAACGAGAAGGATCTGGCGGACATTCCCAAGAACGTGCTGGATACGCTGAACGTCTACATGGTCCAGACCATGGACGAGGTCCTGAAGATCGCGCTGGCCGAATCGTTGACCGGTCGCGTGCCGGCGGCGGGGCCGGCCGAACCGGTTGACGCGATCGTGGACGATACCATTACCCACTGAAGATTGCCGCGCAGTTCGTTATCAGTGCCGCCTCGACTCGCGATTTTCCGAGGGATGGCCTCTCGGATGTCGCGTTGGTCGGGCGTTCGAATGTCGGGAAATCGAGCCTGATCAATGCGCTCGTTCGGGCGCGCGTGGCGCACGCGAGCGCCGCGCCCGGCAAGACACGGCTCGCAAACATATATCGGGTCACCCGTGGCGGCGCCGCCCCGTTCCATCTCGTCGATCTGCCCGGATACGGGTACGCGCGCGGCGGCCGGAAATCGGCTTACGAGTTCGAAGCCCTCGCTCGCGCGTATTTCGCCCGCGAGAGAGTGGTCGGGCTCTTGCTCGTGGATGCGCGGCACCCGGGTCTGCCCAGCGACATCGCGGCGTGGCAATGGCTGCGCGGCGCGGTCGCCGATGCGCGGATCGTTGCAACCAAGATCGACAAACTCGCGCGCGGCGAACGGATCCGTGCGGCGAGCGCATTCGAATCCGTGTTTGAAGAGTCCGTGTTGCCCGTTTCATCGGTGACCGGCGAAGGATTGGACGACCTGTGGAAACTGATAGACAAACTACTGAAACCCCGGTGAACGACGTCAACCCGGCACCCGCTGCCGCCTCTCCGCAGCAGCCAGCGCCTCGCGCGGGAAGCGGCGGCAATGGCGCGGCCGGCGCCGCGGCGCCGGCGCCGGCGCCAGTGCCGGAAAAGTTGGAGCTCTCGACCCTCAAGGACTTGAGCGTCGGCGCGCTGACGAAGATCGCCAAAGGGCTCGACGTGCCTGGCGCGACCGGCATGCGCAAGCAGGAATTGATCTTCGAGATCCTGAAGGCGCGCGCCGAGAAGAGCGGGTTGATTTTCTCCGAAGGCGTGCTCGAGGTGCTGCCCGACGGGTTCGGGTTCCTGAGAGCGCCGGACTACAACTACCTGCCGGGCCCCGACGACATCTACGTGTCCCCGTCGCAGATTCGCAAGTTCGACCTGCACACCGGCGACACGGTGTCGGGGCAGATCCGGCCTCCGAAAGACGGCGAGCGCTACTTCGCGCTCATCAAGGTGGAGGCGGTCAACTTCGAGCCGCCGGAGCGCGCGCGCGAGAAGGTGTTCTTCGAGAACCTGACGCCGCTCTATCCGCAGCAGAAGATCTCGCTCGAGACCGACGCCGAGAACCTGTCCGCCCGCGTCCTCGACATGATGGTGCCGATCGGCAAGGGTCAGCGCGGCCTGATCGTCGCGCCGCCGCGCACCGGCAAGACGATGCTGCTGCAGAACATCGCCAACAGCATCACGAAAAATCATCCCGAGGTGTACCTCATCGTCCTGCTCATCGACGAGCGACCCGAAGAAGTGACCGACATGCAGCGCTCGGTCCGCGGCGAAGTGATTTCGTCGACGTTCGATGAGCCGGCGCAGCGTCACGTGCAGGTCGCCGAGATGGTGATCGAAAAGGCGAAGCGGCTGGTCGAGCACAAGAAGGATGTCGTCATCCTGCTCGACTCGATCACGCGTCTGGCGCGCGCCTACAACACGATCGTGCCGCCGTCGGGCAAGGTGCTGTCGGGCGGCGTCGACAGCAACGCGCTGCAGCGGCCGAAGCGCTTCTTCGGCTCGGCGAGGAACATCGAGGAAGGCGGATCGCTGACAATCATGGCCACCGCGCTCGTCGACACCGGATCGCGCATGGACGAAGTGATCTTCGAAGAGTTCAAGGGCACCGGCAACCTCGAAATCCACCTCGATCGCAAGCTCACCGATCGGCGTGTGTTCCCGTCGATCGACATTCAGAAGAGCGGAACGCGGAAAGAAGAGCTGCTGGTCCCCAAAGACGAGCTCAGTCGCATCTGGGTCCTGCGCAAGGTGCTGACGCCGTTGTCGCCGGTCGAAGCGATGGAGCTGCTGCTGTCGCGGATGGCGAAGACCAAGACGAACCAGGATTTCCTCGCCTCGATGAGCAACGGCGGCAAGGGCTAGCCGCTAAGACCGATTCTTCAGCGGCGTGAACCCGGCGAGCCACCGCAGCGCGCGCGCCATCGGCGCGGGCAGATTGCGTGGCCGCAGCCCGTATGCGGTCAGCACGAGTGCTGCCACCGCGTTGGCCATCCGATCGGCCGCCGTATTCGTCTCCACCTTCCGCGCGTAGGCGATCGAATCGACGAACGTGACGCGCTTCAGCGTACGCGTTCGCCACAGCAGCCGTGCGAGCTCGCTGCGCGGCCCCGACCACGCGGGGTTGACGACGTCGTGCAACGCGACGACGCCCCCGACGTGGACCTTCGGCAGCCAGAGCTCGAGATCGCGGCGAACGCCGGGCGCCGTGTGATCGCCGTCGATGAACAGCAGATGGCAGCGATCGGGGACGCCAGCCATCGCGTCCTGCGATCGCGCGACGATGGGCGTGACGATGTCGGCGACGCCGGCACCGGCAAGATTCGTCTTGAAAAAGGTCAACGTGCGCGCGGAAGGATCTTCGAGCGATCCTTCGTGCGGATCGATCGCGAAGACGCGGCCGCCGATCCGTCTGGCGCCGCTCGCGATCCAGATCGTCGACTTGCCCTGCCACGATCCGATTTCGACGATCGTCGCCGACTGCGGGAGGTTCGCGGCGAGCGAGAACAGCAACTCCCCTTCCGCATCGCTGAGCCAGCCGGCAACGTGTCGAGCGCCGACTCGCGCGCGCTCGATCAGCGACCGATCCACGCTACTCCTTCGAGGCCGGCCGCGCGTCGGCGTCGAGAACGACGCGGTTGGGGAACGCTAGCGGCCGTCAGTCCTCGCGCAAAACGCGTCGTCATCCGCCGCGCGCGTACGCGACGAGAGGCCGGCACCGGTCAACGGTCTCCTCCGATCAGATCGCCGATCGCGCCGAGAGTGCCGCCGAAGTCGCGCTTGACGTCTTCGCGATCGCCTTTCGCCGCCGCCAGGATTCGATCGGCGAAGCGTGAGAACGGCAGCGTCTGCACCCACACGCGTCCCGGTCCGGTCATCGTCGCGAAGAAGAGCCCTTCCCCGCCGAAGATCGCCGTCTTGATCCCGCCGACGAACTCGATGTCGTACTCGACCGTCGGGTCGAATGCCACCAGACAGCCGGTATCGACGCGCAGCCGCTCGCCGGCCTTGAGCTCCATCGGAATGATCGTGCCGCCGCTGTGGACGAAGGCCTCGCCGGTGCCTTCCAGTTTCTCGAGGATGAACCCTTCCCCACCGAAGAGGCCGGCGCCGAATCGTTTCGTGAACGCGATATTGATCTCGATCGCTCCGGCCGCGCACAGGAACGAGTCGCGCTGACAGAGGACGCTGCTGTTCTGCAGGGGAAACCGGATGATTTTCCCGGGATACGGTCCGCTGAAGGCGACGCGCGACGATGCGGTGCGGCTCCTGAAGTAGGTGAGGAAGAGACTCTCGCCGGCGAGGAATGCGCGCTTGAGTCCGCCGAGCAGGCCGCCGGTCATTCGCGCGTCCATCTCGATCCCGTCGGTCATGAACGTCATCGCGCCCGCCTCCGCGCGCACTTCGTCGCCCTCGCCGAGCGTGATGATGACCGCCTGCATGTCGTCGCCGACGATTTCGTGACTGATCATGGTGGTGGATTGTACACTCGGCCCCCATGAAGACGAGGCAGATGTCGTAATGCGCTACCGCACCTTTGGCCGAACCGGATGGCAAGTCTCAGAAATTGGTTACGGCATGTGGGGTATGGCGGGATGGACGGGATCGGACGATGACGAGTCGCTGCGCGCGCTCGAGCGGGCGCTCGCGCTCGGCTGCAACTTCTTCGACACGGCGTGGGCGTACGGCGAAGGGAAGAGCGAGCGGTTGTTTCGTCAGCTCCAGCGGCAGCATCGCGACGCGAAGATGATCGTCGCGACGAAGATTCCGCCGAAGAACATGCGATGGCCGGCGCGTTCGGAGTATCCGATCAGCGAGACCTACCCCGTCGATCACATTCGCCAGTACACCGAGACGAGCCTCGAGAACCTCGGCGTCGAGGCGATCGACCTGCAGCAGTTTCACGTGTGGAGCGACACGTGGGCTGATGACAAGGGCTGGCAGCGCGCAGTTGAAGATCTCAAGAGCGAGAAGCTGGTTCGGGCGTTCGGCATCAGCGTGAACCGGCGCGAGCCGACCAACGTGCTGCGCGCGCTCGACACAGGGCTCGTCGACAGCGTCCAGGTCGTCTACAACATCTTCGATCAGGCGCCGGAGGACGAGCTGTTCGCCTACTGTCAGCGGCACAAGATCGCGATCATCGCGCGCGTGCCGTTCGACGAAGGCAGCCTGACCGGCACGCTCACGCGCGACTCGACCTGGCCTCAGGGCGACTTTCGGAACAACTACTTCACCCGGGACACGCTACCGCCGACGCTCGAGCGCATCGAACGCCTGAAACCGATCGTGCCCGAAGGAATGGATCTGCCGGAGCTCGCCTTGCGATTCATTCTCGAGCACCCTGCGGTGAGCACGACCATTCCGGGCATGCGGCGGCCGCGTCACGTCGAGCGGAACGCCGCCGCGAGCGACGGCGTGAAACTGCCGCCGCGGCTGCACGACGCATTGAAGCAGCACCGCTGGGACCGCCCGGTCAACCCGTCGCCTTAGCCTCGCTGCTCCGTGCTACACTTAGTGGTTCTGGTAGCCATCAAGGAGCACGCTGTGAAGGAAGGGATTCACCCGAAGTATCACGTCGTCGAGGCGCGCTGCGCCTGCGGGGCGACATGGAAGACCCGGTCGACGAAGAGCGAGCTGCACCTCGAAATCTGCTCGAACTGCCACCCGTTCTTCACCGGCCGTCAGAAGCTGATCGACACCGAAGGCCGCGTCGAGCGCTTCACGAAGAAGTTCGGCGCGCAGACCGTCGACCAGCGAAAAGCGGCGGCGAAAGCCAAGAAACCGGCAAAGTCCGCTCGTGCCACTTCGTAAGCTCGCACGGGCCGGCGCCATCGTGCTGGCGCCGGTCGCTCAGGCGGCCGCGCAGAATTCCAGCGAGGCGCAGCTGCTCGTCTCCGCAGTCGACTTCTAGTACTCCAAAACGGGCATCGACGACGCGCCGCGCTGCGTGCGCAGCTTGCGGTCGAGGCGTGCCAGACGATGCTCGCTCGCCTGCTGCGCGGACGGGGTCAAGGGTGCTCTCAGGCCCTGCAGTGCGAATTCCTTCGCCGTCAGGAGATTCGGGGCACGGTGCTCGTAATGGATCGCGAGCGCCTCGGTCGCCTCGCGCACGATGTGCGGCGGACAGCCGTGGACCTCGGACAATTGCCGCCAGCATTTCTCGGCCTCTTCGTAGCAGCGCGCACGCCGCCACGCGAGCGCGAGCAATCGCAAGCTCTCGATGCGGATGGGATCGAACGCGCCCGCGGGAGCACGCGACATTGCGATCGCCCGGATGAACGCCTCACGCGACCGCTCCTCGAGGCCGGCTCGCGCATAGATGCGGCCGAGCGCCAGCGCTTCGGCGGCGTCGCGCGCTTCGGAGACGCCGGCGCGCGACAGGTGCAGGAGCCGCGCGGTCAGCGCCGCCAGCGTCAGGAGATCCTGTCGATTGTGCTCGAGCACGGCGACGAGCGGCTCCGGATTGCCGGTCCGCACGAATCGAAAATAGCGCGAGGGCACTTCGAAGCCGGCGACGTCGCCCGCGCGGCGCAGGCCGAGCAGCCGCGCTTCGAGCGCGCCGAGCGAGCAATCCTCGCCGTTCCAGAAGCGCCGCGCTGGATGCAGGACATCGAGATGCGGCAGACGATCGCGGATCCATTCGACGCGGTGAAAGGCGTACCTCGTCTCGAGGAGAGGCGCGTCGAATGACTTCCCATTGAAGCTGACCAGCACACCCGCGCCCGCGAGCTCGGCTCTCACGGTCTGAAGCAGGGCGCGCTCGTCCGCCGGCCGCGTCAGCAGGAACTGACGCGTCACGAACCCGCCGTCCTCCGCAAACCCTCCGCAGCCGACGAGAAATGCCTGCGTTCCGGCACCGCCGCTCAGGCCGGTGGTCTCGAGGTCGAAGAACACGAACGGCGGCCGGGCCGTGCCGTCGGCGAAGAACGACGCTTCCGCAGCAGACCGATCCAACCGCTGCGCGAGCGTCGCGACCGTTTCGCGTCCATGTTTCGTGTCCGGCTTGCGGCGACGCTCCACCACGAAGCATCCGTCGCGCCAATCGCCGCCCAGGGTTCGTTCGAGAGTCTTGACGGGTGAGCCAGTCTGGCCGGCCTGCGCCGGGACGGCGGGCGAGTTGGGCGCGACGATCGGCAACGGCGCCCTGACAATCCCGCGAATGCGATCGGCAATCGCGCTCACGCCGCCTGCCCTTCCAGCATCAGATCGAGGATACGCAACGCCACGGCTTTGGCAAGCGGCCCGGTGTTCCCCACTGGCCCGACGCAGCCGGGACAGCCTTGCTCGCAGTCGCAGTCGGCGATCAGCTGACGCGTGCGCGTCAGCAGCTCAGCATGCATCTCGAACAGTGGCGCGCTGAACCCGATGCCGCCCGGGTAGTTGTCGTAGATGAAGATTCGATGAGCGTCGCATGACGTCTCTTCATCGTCGATCGAGATGCCGACGTCGTGGCGATCGCACATCAGCAGCAGCTGCGCCACCTGACGCAGCGCGAAGGCGAGCCCGACGATCCCGTCGCGGCGATCGTCGGAGGCATACGGCAGGAGCTGGACCAGGCTCGCCGGAACCGTCAACCAGTACGACGTCGTGTGCATCTGCTGTTCGGGCAGGTCGAGCTCGCCCGAGCCGACGTTCTCGTTCGTATAGAACTTGATTTTCTTGAACCCGACGACGC
>DAIUKO010000335.1:0-8416 GCA_036848175.1 Vicinamibacterales bacterium
CGACTTCGGCCGGATCACCGGCGCGAGCGGCGCGCGCGTGCTCCAGTTCGGCGGAAGATTGACGTTCTGACGGTTCGTTCATTCGGTCGAACGGTCTTCACTGCGACGAGCAGGCCACGAAGAGACGTGGTCCGACAGGCTCACCATGAGCGCTCACCCTGAGCTTGTCGAAGGGCGTGCTTTCGTCTCTTCGTGGCTCGCTTTGTCGAGTGAAGGTCGTCCGACTGTACTTGCACGTCGCGCGAGTCTACTGCTTCAACTCCGCCGGCCCGATTTCCGCCATCCGCTGTTTCATCGACGTGATCACCAACTCGTACGCCTCCGGACGGATGCTCACGTCTCCCGAAAACGGATACTGCATCGCGTCGACGAGCAGGATGCTGAACGTCACCAGGCTGGTGATGACACCGATGACCGCATACTGCACCCACGCGTGACGCGTGCCGAACACGAGCATGAACATCACCGTCACCACTCCGCCTGCTAACAGCAGGGTCCACATCAGCGGTGGCAGTTCCGACTGCGCGGCCAGCAGCCGCCGTCGGCGGAGCAGACTCAGATCGTTGAGACGGCGAATCGTCTCCTGATAAAAGGCGGTCTGAACGGCGTTGCCGCCGTCGAGCTGCACGGCGTAGTAGCGGCGCCACAGGTCTTCGTAGATCGCGTTGGTCCGCGCCGCCGCTCCATGCTCGCGCGCCATCGCCGGCCACTCGTCGTGCACGACGCTGTCCGCGTACTCGAGAAGCTGCCGCTGAATCGCGGCTCGATGTTCGCCCGGCATGGCTTGCGCATCGCGCCACAGCGTGCTCAGATGCGTCGCCTCCGCAGTCACGACCTCCTCGGCAGCCGAGAACTGTTCCCAGACCGCAATGATCGTGAACGCCAGATACACGCCGTAGACGAGGCCGATCATCGAATACATGAAGCCGGCGAACTCGTTGTTCGCCTGCAGGACGCTGTACTCCCACCGCCGCCGAATCAGGCGGGTCAGCAGCAGCATCAAGATGACGCTCGCGGCCACCGTCAGAAGCCGCAGGGGCATCGAAGTCACAAGTTACTCTCCTGCGAAGATACCACCTACTGATCCAATTGAATCTCTCCGGTCATCACTCCGAGAATGAAGACACCGACCGCGGTCCGGTTGACGTGCAGATCGACGCGCCGGAAGCGGCGGCTCGTCGCCCGGCGCGGCAGCGGAAGCACGGTGCGGACCCATGCGTCGGGCCGAGGGAGCTCGATGGTGGCGAGCCATCGATCGTCGACCGACACGGTCACCGCGACCGGCCGTCCATTCGATCCTGGAAACACCGCGCGCAGCGGCAACATCATCGCCGTGGCCGCGCTCGGCACGAAAAAACTCGCCCGCCCCGTCGTCCACCGAAAACGCGTGCCCGGGGGATCTTCCTCCCAACCGCGCATGCCGGAGGTGATCCGACCGGCCCACGGCGGATCGCGGAGGTAGCCGAGCGCCAGGACGAGCAGGACGCATGCAATGCCGGCGGAGATCCGCGTCCGCGACAGGGTCATGGATGGAACCGCAGAAAAAGCGAGCGGTACTGATCCCAGGTGATGTCTCTCACGGGCCAGACACGGTGCCAGTACTGGAGCATCTGGATCACCGACAGCGTGACCGCCAGCGCGGTCGCGATGCAGACGCCGGGAACGAGCCGTGGGTGTTCCTTCGTCCACGCCAAGAACGCCGCGAGAAACACCGCCATCAGACCGAGGCTGTCGACGAACGCGCGGTGCCCGTAGCTGGCCCCATACTGCCACTCCGTCCAACTGGCGATGACCCATGCGTTGACGATGAGAACCGCAGCGGACGGGATGAGCACCTCCCGCGCCCAGCCGCGCGCGACGACCAGGCCGGCAACCGACAGCAGCAGCACCGGCGACCAGAAAAAGAGTCCACGCTCGGTGCTGACCAGCGCCCCGGCGAGATGCGGCGTCGCGAATGTGAACCCCAGACCATGGATCGCATAGGGATTCACGATCCACTGACCCGTCACCCACTTGTAGTAGGCGAGCTGCGGCGCCACGAGCACCGCTGTGACGAGCGCGATCGTCGACACGGCAATCCGTCTCTCCCACAGCTCGCGGATGCGGTCGCCGACGCGAGACCACGACGTCAATCGCCAGAACGGAATCAGCACAAGGAACAACGCGTTGGTGTGCCGCGTCAGGACGATCAGCGCACCGACCACGCCCAGCGCGAGCGCGTGCCAGGCGCGCGGCTGCTGCCACCAGACGTCGGTCAGCTCGATCAGCGCGCAGATCGACGCGAATGAAAACGCGTGGCTGAACGTGCCGTCATAGACGGCGTAATGAAAGAGATTCGTGCCCCATGTGATCGCCACGAGCGTCCACAGCGTCACGTCGGGACTGAAATGGCGCGACAGCGTGCGCCGCAGCAGCGCGAGGCCGGCGAGAAAGTACGCGAGTCCGGCGAGCGCAGCCGCGTGTTGATAGTAGAGCGAGAAGCCGTCGCGCGGCAGGTTCGACCAGCGCGTCAGAAGATCGGCAACGACGACGAAAGGCAGCATCAGCACGGCGACGCCGACAGGAAGACGGTTCATCCACCGGTTCGTGCCTGGCCAGCGAACGATTCCCGAGAACTGCGGATACGCACCGCCGTTCCAGTCCTGTGCGAGCGCTTCGAGCGTGACGTCGTGATAGATGATCCAGGAGGGCGCGTAGAGATAGTAGTTGTAGCCGTCCGAGCGGATCGGCTCGTCGGCTGACGGCCGCGTGAACAACCAGAGATATCCCGCGAGTCCCAGCGCACCGGCGAGCGCGACAAACCAGCGGACACTCCAGTCGATCGCCCCCCTCAGCGGCATGCGGCGGCTACGCTACCACAGCCGCTCCCCGCGCCGACCGCGGCGTGAGTGGGCGCAGTGTCGTGAGGTGCACCTCTTCGCGAATGCGGGGTCGAACGCCGGATGCACTGCGGAGAACTTCGCGTGTTCGCTCGACCGTCTCGTCGCCGATGCGCGCGTTTCTCCAGTTCTCGACGACGTGATCGCGGAGCTCTTCGATGGTGTCGCCGTAGGTGTAGAAGCTGAACACGACCGTCCGGTCAACGGCAAAGAGAACTTCCTCGATCACCGCGGCCAGCGCGACGCCCGCGGCCGCGTGGCGAAGCGGCGCGTCATCGGCGTCGACATGGCCAGTGCGGCAGCCGGCCACCTCCACGGAGGCAGGCGCCGCTGATGGATGGAGATCGACGACCGAGCCGGCCGGGTTCACCATCCGATGCGCGCGTCGCAGGGCATCGACCATGCCCTCTGCAGGCAGTCATCACAAGGACCATGCAAACAGGACGATGTCGATGCTCGCAGGCGGCAGCCTCAACTCCTCGAAACCGATCGCGCGCGCGTCCACCTTCGGCAGCACCATCGCCAACGCCGAGATCGCGTCGGCGTCCGGATCGATCGCGACGACTGACGCGGCGTCATGCGCGTAGCGTTCGGTCAAGCGGCCATCGCCGCAGCCGATTTCGAGAACTCGACGGGATGCGAACGAGACCATCGCCTCAAGCGCGGCGACTTCGTGGCCTTCAGGGTCTTCATCGATCGCCATGTCTGCCTTCGTTCAGCATCAACAGTACCAGGCGTTAGCGTACACCCGCCTGAAGCAGTCCTTTCGCATACTGGCCTGCTGCGGCCGGGATCCGTTTGATATGACAGTCAGCATGACCACACAGACCGATCGCACGCGCCGTCCGTTCGTGATGAACGAGGCCGTCGCGATTCTGACGCGGACGCCGGCGACGCTCGACGCTTTGCTGCGCGGGCTCCCGGATGGCTGGGTCGCCGCGCACGAAGGCGGCGACACATGGAGTCCTTTCGATGTCATCGGACACCTCATCCACGGCGAACGCACCGACTGGGTGCCGCGCGCCAGGATCATCATGCAGCAAGGGGAGAGGCGCCCGTTCGACAAGTTCAATCGCGTAGCGCAGTTCGCCGAGTCGAAGGGCCGTGCGCTGGCGAGCCTGCTCGACGAGTTCGCGGCGCTGCGCCGTGAAAATCTTCGTGAGCTGGAGGCGCTTCGTCTCACCGATGCCGATCTCGATCGACGCGGCCGGCATCCCGAGCTCGGCGTCGTGACGCTGCGCCAGCTTCTCGCGACCTGGGTGGCACACGACCTCGATCATGTCATGCAGATCTCGCGGGTGCTGGCGAAGCAGTACTCGGACGAGGTCGGTCCGTGGCGCGCTTATCTCCGGATCATCAGCGGCACACAGGGCTGACCCGGGCGCGACGGCCGAAAAGCCGATAGACTTCGCCACGCTGATGCGCAAGACGCTGGTCGCGGCGATCCTTGCCGGCGCCGGAACGTTCGGCGCCGGAACGAAATTCGAATGGTGCGGAAAGAGTTGCTACTGCGGCCCGCCGACGAATACACCGGGGCCCGCCGCGCCGCCGCCCCAGCGCGAACCTGCCGGTACTCCGTAGCCGAAGCCGGCGTCGTTGTCGCAGCTCGAGGACGCGATCGCCGCGGCGAGCATCAGCGCGAGGATCAGCACGCGTGGAATGATCATCATCGTCGGGCTCAAAACGGATACTTCTGCAGCGCGAGCGGCGCGCCGCCCGGATCGGCGATGACGACCAGCGAACCGTTCCGCCGCTCGGGCGCCGCCGGCAGGATGACGCGACCACCCAGACCGCTGACGCGTGCGGCGAGCGCCGACGGATCGTTGATCAGCACGTAGGGCAGCCAGTTGGGCTCGACGCCGGTGCTCGTCGCCGGTAGTTGAAAGAGGCCGGCGCGCGCGCGGGTCTTGCGCAGCACGTGGTATTCGATGCCGAGGCGTGAATCGGTGATCGACGACTCGTATCCGGCGAGGCTCTTGTAGAAGGTCAGCGCCTGAGCGGCGTCTCGCGCGAGATACTCCTGCCAGAAAAACTGGTTCGGCGCCGGCGTCGCCGGGTCAGGGACATCGCGGCGAAGCTGTGCGAGTCCGAGCGGAGCGCCCTGCGGGTCGGCGACGACGCTGACGCGCGCGCTCGGCAGATCGCGAGGTTCGATGAAGATCTTGCCGCCGTCCGCCCGCACCTGCGCGACGGTCTTGTCGACGTCCGCGACCGCCAGGTAACTCAGCCACTGCGGTCCGGCGTCGGCATTCGCGCTGACGTCGACGATGCCGGCAACGAGAGTTGATCCGGATTTCGCGAGCACGTAAGGACGGCCGCCCCGTTTGGTGTCCTCGAAGCGCCAGCCGAACAGATCGCCGTAGAAACGCTTCGCGGCGCCCACGTCCTTCGTCATCAGGTCGCGCCAGACGAAACGGCCCGCGTCCGCAGGACCGGCGGCCGCGGCGGGCGCCGGCCGATTGGCCACGCCGAACGCGCACGCCAGAACGAGCGCCGCGCCGATCGACGTCGTGGTGAAGAGTCGACGACGACTCACGACGCGCGAAGGCATCACGTCGTGGCGACGGCTGCCGGCCCGCGAATCGCGCGCTTCACGAGGTTGCGCATCAGCGGCACTTTGTAGCCGTTGTAGCGCAGCGTGACGGCGCCTTCGACGGCCATGCGCCCGGCCAGATCCGCGGTCTGCTCGTCGCGCGGCTTGCCGAGAATCGCCGCTTCGACGTTGGCGAGCCGCTTCGGCTTCGCCGCGACGGCGCCGACGACGAGACGCGCGCCGTCGATCTTGCCGTTCGCGAACTTGATCGCCGACGCGACGTTGACGAGCGGGAAGTCCCACACCTGGCGATCGCGCACCTTCTCGAAGTAGAACTGCGCGCCCGCCCACGTGTCGGGAATGCGAATCGAGGTGAGCAGATCGCCCGGCTGCAGCACCGTCATGCGCATGATGTCGACGCCGGGTCCGACGAAGTAGTCCTCCGCGTCGACGACGCGCTCACCGCGTGAGCTGCGGATCACCATCAGCGCGTCGAGCGCCACCAGCGCCGGCGCCGTGTCCGACGGGCTGACGGCGACGCAGCGATCGGCGTCGAGAATCGCATGCTCGCGGTTGATCGCGGTCGGCGTGTCGGCGTAGCAGACGTTGCCGCCGGCGCGGTAGCAGTTCCATCCGCCGCGGTAGTACCAACAGCGCGTGTCCTGGGAGACGTTGCCGCCGATCGTCCCCTGATTGCGGATCTGCGGCGACGCGACCAGCTCCGCGGCCTCGGCGAGGAGGCCGAAGCGCTCGCGGATCACCGGATGGCGGACGACGTCCACGAGCGGCGTCATCGCACCGATCTCGACGCCGCCGTTCGCCTCCTTGACGCCGACGAGCTCGGCAATCCGACTGAGATCGATGACGTTGCGCGGCTTCCTCAATCGATCCTTCAGCCAGTCCATGCTGTCGAGACCGCCGGCGAGCACCCAATAGTCGTCGCGGTACTTCTCCACCAGCCGCACCGCATCGTCGACGGTGGTCGGTTGAAAGAGCTCGAACGCCGGGATGATGTCGCGAATGACAGCCATTAGTCTGCCTCTCGTGTCATTGAGGATTGCGGATTGCGGATTGCGGATTTATCGACGATTAAATCAACAATAAATCCGCAATAAATCCGCAATTGCTCAATCCCCAATCCACAATAAATCCGCATTCCGCAATCCTCAATCCGCAATCAAATGTGTGTGGTCAACGGTTCCTGTACAGGTTTCCCGGCATCGAGCGCGGCCAGCAGCGTGCCGACCATCACCGGTGCGCGATGGAAGACGTCGTCGCCGACGGCATCGGCGATGGCGTTCAGCACCGCGCAGCAGCCGGCTGCGACCGGCGGTTCGCCGATGCCGCGCGCGCCGACCGGCGTCTCCGGATCCGGGACGTTCAACGCATCCCACGCCATCTTCTGCGGCGCGTCGAGAATCGTCGGCGGCTTGTTGTGATGGAAGCGCCGCGCCAGCGGCAGTCCGTAGTGCTGATCGTAGACCCAGTGCTGACCGATGGCGTGTCCGATGCCGAGCATCGATCGGCCGAGTACCTGACCGCCGAGCGCGTTCGGATGAATCACCGTGCCGACATCCGCCACCGCGAGGTAGTCGACGATGTGGTACTTGCCGGTTTCGACGTCGACTTCCACTTCCGCGAACGCCGTCACGAAGGAATGCGTCGCACCGTCGTGCGGATAGGCGTCGTGCGCCACGCCCATCAGACCCTGACCGGCGAGCGCAGTCGCCGACGCCTTGGTGTAGGCGTTGATGTCTTTCGGCAACTCGTGGCCGTCGAACTCTCCGCCGAGATCGATCGCTTTCTGCGCGGCCTGCGCCAGCGTCATGCTGCCGCCCGGGCCCGAGACGCGCTCGTTCGCAACCTTGTAGTGGTCGGCCGAGCCGCCGTGTGTTTTCGCGGCAATCTCCTGCAGCTTCCGGACCGCATCGGTCCCGGCCGCATGCGCCGCGCGCGTGTGCGCGTGGGTCGTCTGGCTCCCGCCCGAGACGCAGCTCCACGGCAGGTTTCTGCCGGTGTTCCCCCACGTGAGCTCGACCTTCTCCCACGGCATCCCGACCAATTCGGCCGAGACGCGATGGCAATCGCTCATCGACTCGGTGCCGAGATTGCCGATGCCCGACTGGATGTACATGCGGCCGTCCGGTTTGATGACGAACAAGCCGTCGTAGCCGACCGATCCCGAGACAAACGCGCTCGTCGCGACGCCGTAGCCGCGCACTTTCGATCCCTGTCGCTTGCCGCCTTGTGCCTTTCGCGCCTCCCAGCGGAACAGATTCGCACCGCGATCGAGCGTCTCCTTCACGAACGCGCTCGTCGCGTAGGCGCGCTGACCGCGCGGGTTCGCCGGGCCGAACTTCGCTTTGCCTTCAGGCGCGTTGACCCGATGGATGGCGACGTGATCGACGCTGAGCTTGCGCGCGGCCTTCGTGAGAATCGGTTCGATCAGCACGATGCCCTGCATGCCCCCCGGCTGACTCTGCGCGCGCCGCGGCGGCGTGTTCGTGAGCACCGAGACGCCGCGCCACCGCATCGCCTCCGGCTGATACAACAGCGACACCATGCGGCCGGCCATGCCGGTGTCGCCCTGCGGCTCGTACGGACCGTTCTCGTTGATGACGAACATGTCGAGCGCGGTGATGCGGCCGTCCTTCGCGAAGCCGACCTTCAGCCGGCCGTGCATCGCGGGCCGCGCGCCGCCGATGTAGTGCTCGGTCTCGCGATCGATGCGCATCATCACCGGCGCGTTCAGCTTCTTCGACAGCAGCGCCGGAATGATCGCGGTGATCGTGCCGGTCGCCTTGCTGCCGAAGCCGCCGCCGGTGTACTGGCTGATGACGACGATATCTTTCTGATCGAGATGGAGCCAGCGCGACATCGATCCGAGCGTCTGCACGGTGCTCTGCGTGGAGCAGTGGATGAACAGCTTGCCGTTCTGCCAATACGCCATCGCCGTGCGCGGCTCGAGCGTCTGATGGCTGGTGTTCGGCGTGACGAACGTCTC
>DAIUKO010000336.1:0-8355 GCA_036848175.1 Vicinamibacterales bacterium
CTCTCTCGAAGAACTCTTTCTGAAGCCTCGGCCCGACTTCGTCGCGCTTGATCGCGCGGAGCGCGTTGGCAATCCGCGTCGCGATCGCGTCGGTCGTCGCCTGACCGCGCGCCGCGGTGGCGTTCGTGGAATCGCCTTGATAGTGGTTCGGGAACTTCGCGTACCACCAGATGCCGGTGTAGACGCCTTCCGGCAGTTCCAATCGATTCAGGTCGGCGCCCGACTCAGTGGACGATCGCTCGGGATGCGCCAGCTCCGGGCGCGACGCCATCAGGTTCGAGACTTCTCCTTCGCCGGCATGACCGTCGACGCCGGGGCGTGACGGCGCTGCCGCGGCCGTTCCCTGCGGCGCACCGAGCGCCGACAGCGTGTAGACGACATAGTCCTTGGGTGACTCGAGCTGGATCTGCGCGAAGTACTGAACGAGCGCGTTGTTGCCGCCATGTCCATTGACGATCACGATCTTCTGGCAGCCGTTCCGCGCCATCTCGGCGACGGTCTCCTGCAGCATCTCGAGCTGCAGATGCGAGCTGTAGGCGATCGTGCCGGGCTGGTGCTTCGCCTCGAAGATCTGACCGGCGTAGTACTCGGGGAAGACGATCGCGTACTCGTCCTTCGTCGCCTTCAGCGTCGAGAAGCGGACGTTGATCAGATCGGTGCCGAGCACACCGGCCGGACCGTGTTTTTCGAGGATGCCGAACGGCAACGCGCACGTGCCGCGCGACTGCTGCAGCGCCTTCACGAAGTCGGCCGCAGTGAGCTCTTCCCATTTCGCGGATAACTGCTGCGCGCCCAATCCGGTCGCCAACGACGCCATCACGATCGCGATGCCAGCTGTCTTGCGCATATTGGTCTCAATTCTAGCGCGGGCGCGGCGTTAGACTACGCGCCTATGACACGCGCTCACGTCGGCCGTCGCGAGTTTCTCGTCGGGCTCGCCGGGATGATGACGATCGGCGGTCGATCGGCATCTCATGCGCAGACCGCTCGCGCCGCGAATGCGCCTGCGTTCATGTACGTCGGCAGCTTCACCGGCGAGGGACGCGGCCACGGCGAAGGGCTCAGCGTCTTTCAGCGCACATCAAACGCGTGGACGTTGGTCCAGGTACTGAAGGACCTCGCGGATCCGTCGTTCGTGATCATCAATCGCCAGCACACACATCTCTATTCCGCGCATGGCGACGGCACGGAAGCGACCTCGTACCGGATCGACGAGACCACCGGCCGTCTCACCGTGCTCAACCGGCAGCCCACGCGCGGCCGCAACGGCGTGCATCTCGCCATCGACGCGACTGGACGCTTCCTCGCGCTCGCCAACTACGCGACCGGCAGTCTGGTCGCGTTTCCGGTCAACGCCGACGGGTCGCTCGCGCCGGTGGCCGATCTCGCCGCCATGACCGGCACGACCGGTCCGCACAAGACGCAGCAGGAGAGCTCGCACCCTCACCACTGCCCTTTCGATCGCACCGGCCGCTTCATCGTCGTTCCCGACAAAGGTCTCGACAAGGTCTTCGTCTACCGCCTCGACACGGCCGCCGGCAAGCTCGTGCCGGCCAGTCCGCCCGATGTCGCGGCGCGTGCCGGCGCGGCGCCGCGGCACGTCGATTTCCACCCGACGAAACCGCTGGCGTACGTCATCAACGAGATCGACTCGACGATCACGACGTATCAGTTCGATCCGGGTAAGGGCGTACTCGAGCCGCTCGAGATCCACACGACGCTGCCGACCAGCTATACCGGCAACAACACCTGCGCCGAGATTGTCGTCTCGCCATCCGGACGCTTTGTCTACGGATCCAATCGTGGACATGACAGCATCGCGATCTTCTCGGTCGATCGGACGACCGGCTTGCTGACGTCGATCGGCTGGGAGCCGACGCAGGGCAAGACGCCGCGCTACTTCACGCTCGATCCGTCAGGCGATCATCTGTACGCGGCGAACCAGAACAGCGATACGGTGGTGATCTTCGGCGTTGACCAGGCGAGCGGTAAGCTGAGGCCCACCGGCGAGGTCGTCAAGGTCGCGAGTCCTTGTACGATCGCCTTTCGCTAGCACAAGCTCGCCACGAAGGCACGAAGGCACGAAGAAATCAGAAGTACTAAGATTTTTTCTTCGTGTCTTCGTGCCTTCGTGGCCGGCTTGTATGAGTGGGAGGCGCCTCGATTCAATGCTGCGACGACGGACGACGTGTCTCTGGTAGTGCGAAGACGAACAGCGCATTCCCGCCCTGCGCGATTTTCTTCTCCGGCGTGAGCTCCGCGGGAATGGTCGTTCCCCATCCACCGCCGCCAGTCCCGACCGGCACCGCCAGGTACTGCCGGCCGTTCACCGCATACGTGATCGGAAAGCCCTGCACCGACGTCGGCAGCCGCGTCTGGTAGAGAATCTTCCCGCTCGCCGCGTCGTGGACGTAGAGATACCGATCCCAGTCGCCGACGATGGCGAGGCCGCCGCCGGTGGTCAAGGCGGAGGTGTTCGGCGGCGTGCGGGTGCGATGGCGCCAGAGGATCTCTCCCGTTCGCGCCTTCATCGCCAGGAACTCGCCGATGCCGTCAGGACTCTCCGGATGCATCAGGTTCGTTCGCCGCCCGCCGCCGGATCCGCCGCCACCCTCGACGCGCGGCACTTCATTGAAGGTCCCCTTCTCGCAGTTGAGGTTCAGCGGGATGTAGAACGCCTGCGTGTCAGGGTGATAGGCCATCGCGCGCAGACTCTTGAATCCTGAGGAGCTCGGACAGAACTCGAGCTCGACGCCGAGCTTGGGGATCATGTTCGGGCGGTAGGTCGCCTTGCCGGTCCGCTTGTCGACGTCGAGCACGTTCTGATAGCGCAGATCGGTGGCGTTCACGAACGCGCCGGTCTTGCGATCGAGCTCCCACAGGATCGCGAGTTTCCCCATCGTAAAAACAGACGATCGGTTATTGAAGTCGACGAGGATACGCTCGAACGCTTCGTCGAGATCGTGGGTCTCGCCGGGCACGTGCTGGAAGTACCACACGATCCTGCCGCTCGACGGATCGATCGCCAGCGTGCAGTTCGTGTAGAGCGCGTCGCCGTCGGTGCCGCGCGCCGCGCGTGTCCACGGTTTGGCCTGCGCGGTGCCCCAGTAAATAAGGTTGGTCTTCGGATCGTAGCTGCCGGGAATCCACGCGTCGCTGCCGGCGCGGAACGTGAGCGGCAAATCGCCCCACGTGTCGCCGCCGGACTCGCCCGGCCGGGCGATCGTCGATGTGCGCCATACCTCTTTGCCGGTCTGACCGTCGTGCGCCGAGATGAAGCAGACGTCGTTCTTGTAGCGTTGACATCCGGCGATCCCCGCGACGACCATCCCTTTCACGACGATCGGTCCGCTCGAATAGGTGTAGCCAAGCTTGGGGTCGGCGACCTGGTGATCCCATGCGACGGCGCCGGTCTTCGCGTTCAGCGCGACCAGCCGCGCGTCTGCCGTCGCGACGTAGACGTGGTCGCCGAAGAGGGCGAGATTGCGCATCGGCGAATTGCGGGCGGAGCCGCCCTGTCCCGGCGTGACCTTGTATTCCCAGAGCAGGTCGCCGTTCGCCGCGTCGAGCGCCTGAGCGCCGCCGCCCGGACTCGGCACGAACATGATGCCGCTCGACACGAGCGGCGTCGGCTGACTGAGACCGGGATTCAGCGTCCACGACCACACCAGCTGGAGCTGATGGACGTTCTGCGCGTTGATCTGTTTGAGAGGACTGTATCCCCAGCCGTCGAGCGTCCGTCGCCAATTCGGCCAGTCGGCGGGATCCGGATTGAGCAGCATCGCTTCGGTCACCGGCTTGAAGTCTCTGACGTCAGCCCTAGTGACAAACCCTGCGAGGAGCATCAGAATGGCGGCGGTCAGAATGCGCGCACAACCCCTCATGAGACCTCTCCTTGCTATCGCGGCCGCTATTTTAGCGGTGTGTCCACTCGAATCACGGGCGGGCCGCTCCGTTGTCGCGGCCCCTCTTTCTCAGGCGAACGCCGGTTGTGAATCCTACACCTTCAGTCCATACGCCCCGCGAGCCTCCCGAGTGGTCCGCGCGGCAGACGAAGTGGAGGTGTGGACGTTCGATCGGATCGATCGCATCGGCGGATACCCGACGGAGGTGCTGGGCCATCCGCGCGTGATCGAGACGCCGATCGGCAAGGCCATCGAATTCAACGGCGTCGACGAAGCGATCTTCGTCAACGTGCATCCGCTGGCGGGAGCGGAGACCTTCACGTGGGAAGCGATCTTCCGGCCTGACGGCGGCCAGCCGGCGCAGCGCTGGTTCCACCTGCAGGAAGAGGGAACGGAGAACCGTCTGCTCTTCGAAATCCGCAGGGTGGAGAGCAACTGGTATCTCGACAGCTACGGTCACAGCGGCGACGCGCAGCAGGCGCTGATGAATCGCGAGCGCCTGCATCCGCTCGGCGCCTGGTATCACGTGGCGGCGGTGTACGACGGCCGGGAGTTCCGGAACTATGTGAACGGAGTCCAGGAAGGGGGCGCGGTCGTCCACTTCGCGGCGCAGAAACCAGGGCGGTCGTCGATCGGCGTCCGCATCAACCGCGTCGACTACTTCAAGGGCGCGATCCACCTCGCCCGTTTCACCCGACGCGCGCTCGCGCCCTCGGAGTTCCTGAGCGTGCCGACGCGCTGACGCGAGACAACGGAGTTGTACGGAGTCAACAGAGTTCACAAACGGAGGAACGGAGTCAACGGAGACGAACGGAGCTGAGGTTCGACGCGCGCCGCCAAAGCGGCGCCAATGGCGGAAATCGGCCGCGGATACGAGTCGCCGTCAGTCTCACCGACTCGTATCCGTGGCCGATTACCGCCATGCGGTGGGCCTGCTTCGCAGGCCCACGCGTCGAACCGCGTCGATCGCTGCGTGATGCTTCGGCGACAAAGCCGCGAACCTGTTCGGCCTCCGTTCGTCCTCCGTTCGCTCCGTTACTCCGTTTGTGAACTCCGTTAACTCCGTGATTTTGTTTTTCGGCCTCCGCTCCCTCACAAAAGCGGTCTGACCACGCGATTTCGCTCTTTACTTTACCGGTTACGGGTGTTATTTCACCCACGCCGAACTTCGTGGCGTTCCTACTCGATCAGTGGTGGGCGCTCCGTCGTCGCGGCGCAACAAATCGCCGTCGCGCGTTCGTTGTGGGTAGAACCAGTCAGCTGACACGGTCGATTAGGCAGGAGAAACACTGATGCGACACATTCGTTCCGCAGTGTGGCTGTCCGTGCTCGTCGCGCTCCTCGTCGCAAGCCCGGCGCTTGCGCAAACAGGCCAGATCAACGGTGTGATCACCGACAACACAGGCGCGATCGTTCCCGGCGCCACCGTCAAGGCGGTCGAAGTCGCGACCGGATTGTCGAGAGAGACCGTCACCGGGGCGGATGGCCGCTTCATCTTCACGTCACTGCGTCCGACCACCTACGACATCACCGCCGAGCTCACCGGGTTCCGCACCGCCACGCGCAAAGGTGTACTGCTGCAGGCCAACGAGAACCTCACCGTGAATTTCGCCATCGAGCTCGGCGCGCTCGCGGAAACGATCACGGTGGCGGGCGAATCACCCGTCGTCGACGTCACCTCGTCGGCCCTGAACGAAGTGGTCGACTCGAAGCGGATCGTCGAGCTGCCGCTGCAGGGCCGCGACGCGGCGAAGCTGAGCACGCTCGTGGCGGGAATGGTCCTGACGGCGGTCGATCAGGAATCCGGGAAAACCATTCCGGGCGCGCTGCGGCTGTCGACCAACGGCACCGAGTCGCGCCAGGTGTCGTTCCGCCTCGACGGCACGAGCCACACCGATCCGTACTTCCAGCAGAATCAGCCGTTCCCGTTCCCCGACGCGCTCCAGGAGTTCAGCATCCAGACCAGCAACTACAGCGCGGCGCAAGGCAACAGCGCCGGCGCGGTGGTGAACGCGATCACGCGATCGGGAACCAACGTGTTCCACGGCGGCGGGTTCGGCTATCTGCGCGATCGCACCTTCAACGCGAAGAATTTCTTCTCGCCGGAAAAGGACTTCCTCAAGCGGCAACAGTACGGCGGCTATCTCGGCGGTCCGGTTCAGAAGGGAAAAACATTCTTCTTCGCCGGCTGGCAGGGTACCCGCCTCGAGAACGTGGGCACGACGAAGACCGCCACGGTGCCGACCGCCGAACAGCGCGCCGGAAATTTCGGCAGCACGGTGGTGCGAGATCCGTTGACGGGACAGCCGTTCCCGAACAATCAGATACCGGTGTCGCGATTCGATCCCTCGTCGGTGAACGTGCTGAAGTTCATCCCGGTGCCGGGCGGTGACGGACGAATCCTGATCCCGCGCCGGATCGGCCAGCAGGACGATCAGCTGGTCGTGAAAGGCGATCGGACCGTCGGTCAGAAGGATCAGCTGACCGTCCGGTACTTCCTCGACAACTTCCACAACGATCCGACGTACACCGAGGGCAACCTTCTCAGCTACAGCAATCCGACGCTCGCCGCCACGACGCGCATGCAGAACATCGTTGGCGGCTGGACGAAGACGATTTCATCGACGCTGCTGAATGAAGCGCGCGCCGGCTACAACCACACGTTCTCGCGGCGCTTTCCGCCGCCCGGCGTGCCGTCGATGCAGGACCTCGGCGTCCGGCTGCCGATCTATCCGGCGCTGGCGTCGATCTCCGAGATCAACGCCAACAACTTCTTCAACATCGGCGACAACCTCGAGGCGTCGTTCTATCGTCCCGGCATCGAGCTCAACGACCGCGCCGCGTGGATCCTGGGGAAGCACAACATGCAGTTCGGCGGAGAGTGGCAGCGGTATACCGTCGAGATCCGCAATCAGTTCCGCCGCGCCGGCCACTTCCAGTTCAACGGCAACGCCACCACCGGCACCGGCAACACGCTCGCCGATTTCCTGCTCGGGCAGCTCAGTCAGTTCGATCAAGGCACTGGCGAGTACAAAGACTACGTCGTCAACTACGGGTCGCTGTTTTTCCAGGACGATTTCAGGGTCACGCCGCGGCTGACGCTGAACCTCGGCGCTCGACTCGAATCGACGCCGCCGTGGCACGAGAAGGTCGGCCGGATCGAAATGTTCCGGCTGAGCGACTACCAGAGTAACGTGCACTCCACGCTGTTCCCGCTGGCGCCGCGCGGCGAATTGTTCCGCGGCGATCCCGGCGTCCCGGAAGACGGTACCGAACCGACCGTGCTCAACTTCGGGCCGCGCGTCGGCTTCGCGTGGGACATCACCGGCGACGGGAAAACGAGCCTCCGCGGCGGCGGCGGCGCGTTCTACGACCAGCATCGCGACGGCGAGTCGGGCAACGGCGCGGTCAACGCGGCGCCGTGGAACCTCCGACTGTCGGTGGTGCGGCCGAGCGGGCCGTTCTCCGATCCGTATCGCGGGCGGAACGACTTCAACCTGATCAACGACTCCGTCATCGGCACGCCGCAGGCGCCGTTTCCGACGCCGGTCCTGATCGAGACGCTGGACGAGAAATACCACACGCCGGTGACCTACAACTTCAACCTGACGTTCGAGCGTGAGGTGATGCGGGGCGTGATGGCGCGCGCTGCCTACGTCGGCTCGCGGAACCGCAACGGCCGCATCACCGTGTCGATGAACCCCGCCGTCGCCACCATCCCCGGCGCGACGACCGGCAATACCGACGCGCGGCGGCTGTTTGCGGCCGACGGAATCGGTCAGGTCAACCTGCAGCTTCAGAACCGCAGTTCGAACTATAACGGCATGCAGTTGACGCTGACGAAGCGCTTCTCGCGAGGATTCCAGATCAGCGGCAACTACACGCTGTCGAAGATCGAAGGCGACTTCGCGGGCGAGCGGCAGTTGACCGGCGGCGAGGTGATTCCGTACTACATGTATCAGGATCCGGCGATCGTGCGGGGGCCGCTCGATCAGGATCACCGTCATCGCTTCACGACTTCGTGGGTGTGGGATCTTCCGGGTGAGAACATCTCGTCGACTCCCGTGCGTTGGGTCATCGGAGGATGGCAGTGGTCCGGCGTGATGCAGTATCAGACCGGCCGGCCGTTCACCGTGACCAGCGGCACCGACAATTCGCTCGACGGCATCGGCAACGATCGCGCGAAGCTGACCGCCGCCGACTTCAACGCCATTCCCAACGCGCCGTGCGCCAACTGCGTCTGGTACTTCAACCCGGCCGCCTTTGCCACCAACGATCTCGGCACCTTCGGCAACGTCGGCAAGGGCGCCTACTACGGCCCGCGGCTGCACCTCTGGGATATGGGCCTCTCGAAGAACTTCCGCTTCAACGGCGGGCAGTACGTGCAGTTCCGCATCGAGTTCTTCAACATCTTCAACATGGTCAACTTCGACGTGCCGAATACGGCCGT
>DAIUKO010000337.1:0-8304 GCA_036848175.1 Vicinamibacterales bacterium
TCGACGACCCTCCGTAGCTCATGAGCGGAAGCGTGAGTCCTTTGACGGGCGCCAGTCCTGCCGACATCGTGACGTTATAGACGACCTGGAAGGTGAAGCTGGCGAGTACGCCAAGTACGAGGTACGACCCGAGGCGATCTTTGGCCAGGCGGGCCGCCTCGAGCGCGCGCAGAATCACGAACAAGTAAAGGCCGAGCGCCACCAGGACGCCGGCAAACCCGTGCTCCTCGGCCAGCACCGAGAAAATGAAGTCGTTGTCGACTTCCGGCAGGAATCGCAACTGGCCCTGCGTGCCCTGCCTGAAGCCCTTTCCCGTCAAACCACCCGACCCGACGGTGATGCGCGCCTGGATCTGCTGGTATCCGGCGCCCTTCGCATCCAGCGACGGGTCGATGAAGGTCGAAATCCTGGATTTCTGATAGTCCTTGAGCGCGAACTTCCACGCGATCGGCGCGGCCAGCACGCTGGCCAGCAGCAGGATGCCGAGGATGCGCATCTGCATGCCGGCGAGGTAGGCGATCGCCAGGAAGATCGGGAGCAGAGTCACGGCGGTGCCGAGGTCCGGCTCCTTGGCAATCAGCCCGAGTGGAATCAGCGTCAGCACGCCGCCGATCGCGAGATCGGTCCATTGCGGTGCGCCGCGGTTTTCACCGAAGAACTTCGCGAGCACGAGCGCGACGGCAATCTTCGCGAACTCCGACGGCTGCAGGTTGAAGCCGCCGAGCGGGATCCACCGGCGCGCGCCCTTCCCCTCGTGGCCGAACAGCAGCACGTAGATCAGCACCGCGAGGATCGCCACATAGATCAGATGCGACTTGTCGGTGAAGGTGCGGTAGTCGAGCGTCAGCATGACCATCATCGCGATCACGCCGAGACCGACGGCATACATTTGCACGACGTAGCGGTGCGAGGCGCCGTGCGTCGGATCGAACGTGGCGCTGTAGATGGTCGCGACGCCGAAGGCGCACAGCGCGAAGATCGCAAACAGCAGCGCCCAATCGATGTGATAGTAGAGCCGTCGTTCGAACATTTCCTGAGCAGCCACTCCGTACTTCTTGCTTTCCTGCTTCGTTCTTTACGGAACCAGATTGGCCTTGAACTCCGGCCTGGGCGGCATCGGACGCGCTTCCTTCTTCGCGAAGAAGGTGTCGAGCACGTGATGCGCGACCAGCGCGGCGTTCGATCCGTGGACGCCGTGTTCGAGGAACACGACGCCGGCGATCTGCGGGTTGTCGCGCGGCGCGAAGAACACGAACCAGCCGTTGTCGCGCAGATCCTTGTCGGTCTTGCCGGCGCGCTCCTTGCCTTGATTGGAGATGACCTGCGCCGTGCCGGTCTTGCCCGAGACGTCGTAGCCTTTCAGGATCGCGTTGTGCCCGGTGCCCGCCTGGTTGACGACCATCCACAGCCCGTCGCGAATCGCCTGCAGCTTCACCGGATCCAGCGGCGCCTTCGAGCGCGGCGGCGGCGGCGGCACCGGCTTCCACCCGCTGCCATCGTCGACCGCTTTGAGCAGGTGCGGCGTGACGCGCGTGCCGCCGTTGGCGAGCGTCGCGGCGTAGACCGCCATCGACACCGGCGTGACGGACACCGATCCCTGGCCGATCGAGACCGACACCGTCTCGCCCGCGTACCATTTCTCTTTCCGGTACTGCTGCTTCCACTCGGGCGACGGCACCAGTCCCTGGACTTCGTTCGGGAGATCGATGCCGCTCTTCTCGCCGAGGCCGAGCAGCGTCGCCCACTTGTGGATCTTGTCGATGCCGGTCATGTTGCCGATCGTGTAGAAGTACACGTTGCACGACTGCTCGATGGCGTGGCGCAGATCCACCGTGCCGTGTCCGCCCTTCTTCCAGCACTTGAACGGACGTCCGTAGAACGTCGCGCCGCCGGTGCAGTGCACCTTGAAATCGGGCGTGATGACGCCTTCCTGCAGCGCCGCGGTGGCAACCGCCATCTTGAAGGTCGATCCCGGCGAGTAGCGGCCCTGAATCGCGCGATCGTTCAGCGGACGATCTTCGTCGCTCGTCAGCGACGCCCACGTCACGCGATCGATGCCGGCCGCGAACGCGTTCGGATCGTAGGCCGGCCGGCTCGTGAAGCCGAGCACGTCGCCGCTCATCGGATCGAGCACGACCGCCGCGCCGTTGAAGCCGAGCACGTCGAACGAATCCTCGATCGCCCCCTGGACGTCGATGTCGATCGTCAGCTGCAGCCGATGCCCCTCGGTCGGCTGATCTTCTTCGAGCGTCCGGATTTCGCGCCCGACGCTGTTGACGACGACTCGGCGGGCGCCGTCCTCGCCCATCAGCATCGCGTTGTAGATCTTCTCGATGCCCGACTGGCCGACGATGTCGCCGCTCTTCAAGCCGGCGTCGCCGGCCGCCACCTGCGCGTCGCTCACCTCGCCGACGTAGCCGAACAGATGCGCGCCCTTCGTTTCGGGATACTGCCGCGTCGGCACCTGTTCGACGACGACGTCGGGCAGCTCGGTATCGAGGCGGCGCGCCCGCACGGCGGCCACCTGCGCCAGCGTCGCGTCCTGCACGATCGTGATCGGACGGTAGGTCGGCTCGCGGCGATGGCGATCGACGATCGTGCGCACGCCCGCCTCGTCGATCCCGAGGACGGCCGCGAGCAGGCGAATCGTGCGATTGAGATCCTTGGAACGCTCGCGATCGATCGAGATGCTGTACGACTGCCGGTTCTCGACGAGGACCTTGCCGTCGCGATCGAGCACCAGGCCGCGCGGGGCGCGCAGCGGCAGGGTCCGCTGATGGTTGTTCTCGGCCATCTCCTCGAACTTCGCGTGCTGCACGACCTGCAGCACCCAGAAGCTGACGGCGAGCACCGAGAACACCACCGTGATCAGGTACTGCAAGAACGTCAGGCGCGTCGTGACCCGACGACGATCTTCAACTATCGCCATAACTCACCGACGCAGGCGCGAGCTGCGCGCGCGCCGCCGCTCGACCGCACCCGGCAACAGCTCGACCAATTGAAACGCGACCACCCCGACGACGGCGTTACCGACCGCCTGACCGAGTGCCGCAGCATATGGTGTATCGAATTGCCGCATATCGAGCAGTATGTATAGTCCCATGAATATGACCGCGTGCAAGAGCGTGGCGCTAAAAAACACGACGAATCGGGGCAGCGGCTGAGCCACGATGAACTGCGTCCCGATGACGCCGGCGAGGAACCCGACGATGGTCTTCGCCAGCCCGCCGATGCCGATGACGCCGCTCGACAGCGCGTCCTGAATCAGTCCGGCGAACGTGCCGGTCAACATGCCGGTGACCGGTCCCGAGCTCAGCGCCACGTACACGACCGCGACCAGAACCAGGTCGACTGCAACCGATCCGCGCACCAGGAACCGGGCCAGCGTCGTCTGGAGCGCAAGCGCGACGGCCACCGCCAGGATTGCCCCGGCGGCCTTCACTCCGACGCCCCCTGCCCCGCCTCGTGCGCTGGCGTCGGCGTCGTGACGACCAGCACTTCTTCGAGCGCCGAGAAATCGACCGCCGGCTTGACGGTAATCCGCTTGTACGCTGGTCCGCTCTTTTCAACACCCTCGATCGTGCCGATCACGAAGCCCTTGGGATAAATGCCTTCGATCCCCGACGACACGACCAAATCGCCGGCGACGAGGTCCGCCGTCTCCGGCACGTTCTCGAGCCGCAACCGGTCCTCGCCGATGCCGACGACCACGCCTTGCGCGCGCGACCGCTCGACGATCGCGCCGGCGGCCGCGTTGCGGTCGATGAGCAGCTGGACCTTGGCCGATCGCGCACTCGGGACGACGACGCGACCAACGATGCCGGCCGGCGAGATGATCGCCATGTCCTGGCGCAGGCCGTCGCTCGTGCCCTTGTTGATCGTCACCGTGCGGAATTCCTGCGATGGGGACGACCCGATGATCTCGGCCGCCGTCGTCTGCAGCGTGACGCGATCGCGCAGCTCGAGCAGCTTTTCCAGGCCGCGCGCCCGATCGGCGAGGGCACGCTGCGCCTGGAGCGCGACCTGGGACTCGGCGAGCTGCCGTTTGAGGTCGTCGTTTTCCTGCTTGACGTGGCGAAGGCCGATATAGCCGCTCCAGACGTTCCGGACGCTGGTGAACGAGGTCGACATGCCGCGCTGGACCTCGGAAAAAATGCCGAAGGTGACCTGCTCGAGCATGGGGACGCCGCTGCGCGAGTTGACCTGAGCGGAGATGAGGATGATGTGCCCCAGGATGACCGCGAGGAACAGGTAGCCGGAGCGTTGTCGGATATCGAGTATTGCCACCAGGTCAAACCATTGCTAGTCGATTGAAATCTTCCGGAGCAGATTGAAATCCGACAGCATCTTTCCGGCGCCGAGCACGACCGACGACAACGGATCCTCGGCCATCGCCAGCGGCAGACCCGTTTCCTCACGAAGCCGCTTGTCGAGGTTCTTCAGCATCGATCCGCCGCCGGTCAGGACGATGCCGCGATCGACGATGTCGGCCGACAGTTCCGGCGGCGTGCGCTCCAGCGCGACGCGCACGGCGTCGACGATGACGTTCACCGTTTCGGCGAGCGCTTCGCGGATCTCTTCGTCTGTGATGGTGATCGTCTTCGGCACGCCTTCGATCAAGTGCCGTCCCTTGATCTCCATCGTCATCTGCTCTTCGAGCGGGAAGGCGGATCCGATTTCGATCTTGATCTGCTCGGCCGTGCGCTCGCCGATCAGCAGGTTGTACTGCTTCTTGATGTACTGGATGATCGCTTCGTCCATCTCGTTGCCCGCGACGCGCACCGCCTTGCTGTAGACGATGCCGGCGAGCGAGATGACGGCGATGTCGGTCGTGCCGCCGCCGATGTCGACGATCATGTTGCCGGACGGCTCGGTGATCGGCATGCCGGCGCCGATCGCGGCCGCCATCGCTTCCTCGACGAGGTGGACTTCGCTGGCCTTGGCGCGATACGCGCTGTCCTTCACCGCCCGCTTCTCGACCTGCGTGATCTCGGACGGCACGCCGATGACGATGCGCGGCCGGACCCAGACGTTGCGGTTATGAGCCTTCTTGATGAAGTAGGTCAGCATCTTCTCGGTGACCTCGAAGTCGGCGATGACGCCGTCCTTCATCGGTTTGATGGCGACGATGTTCCCCGGCGTACGGCCGAGCATGTCCTTGGCGTCGCGGCCGACCGCTTCAACGCGGCCGTTCACCTTGTTGATGGCGACAATCGACGGCTCGTTCACGACGATGCCCTTGCCGCGCGCGTACACACAGGTATTGGCAGTGCCAAGGTCGATGGCCAGGTCACTGGAGAAGAGGGAGAGCATCGAGCGAAGACTCAATTCGGCTCCTTGGTAGTCGCTAGTCCCCGGGCGCCATTGCCTGCATTTCTATGCAGTCGCGTGCAATCGGACGAAGTGAGGACTAAGCGCTACAGACTTATTAGTTTTCGGCAGGATCGGCAGCGGCCTGAATACCGTTCTTCCCGGAATCCTTGACCTGGTACATGGCCTTGTCCGCGGCCTGAACCAGCTCTTCGGCCGACGCAGCCACGTCGGGCAGCGTGGCAACGCCGATCGACGCGGTAAGGTGGATGTCGAGGCCGTCTCCGGCCAGAAACTTGTACTCGGCAATCCGATCGCGAATGCGCTCGCCAACCGCGAAGGCGCCTTCGCCGCCGGTGTCCGGCAGGACGAGCGCGAACTCGTCGCCGCCGAAGCGCGCGACGACGTCGGTTTCGCGGGCGCTCCCGCGAATCACGGCGGCCGCTTCCACCAGCGCCCGGCTCCCGAACAGATGCCCGTGTGTGTCGTTAACCGCTTTGAACCCGTCCAAATCGATGAACAGCAGCGACAACGGCCGCCCGTTACGCGACGCACGCTTGGTTTCGCGCCTCAGCACGATGTTCAGGTACCGCGAGTTGAACAGGTGCGTGAGATCGTCGGTGACGGAAAGCGCTTCCGCGCGCTTCACTCGAAACGCGTTGTCGAGCGCAACCGCCGCCGGCTCCAGGAGAATGCGCACCGCGCGCAGCATCGTCACGGGCAGCTTCGGCTCGCGCGCCGACGCGGCCCGATCGAGACCGATGAGCGCACCGACGTTGCTGCCGCGAGAATTCAACGGAAACGCGATCACCGCGCCGACCGACGAGTTGTGGACGCGAGCGTCGCGCCGCAGATCCGCGGAGACGAACTCCTGACTGTGGTTCATCACCCAATTCGCGACTTCGTACACGGCCGATCCCATCTCGCTCGTCAGTCCGTGTTCGGCGAGCACGGTCAGTTGTGCGGACAGATCGGTCGAGACAACGGCCCAGCACGGCGCCGGCAGCCACGTCGCGGCGCGATGGACGAGCTGCTCGGCGATTTTCGGCGGCTCGAGCGGTGTATTGACGGCGCGCACGATGTCGAGCAGCGCGTCGCGCCGTTCGACACGGCTCCGCAGCGCGCGCTGAAAGGCGCGAAGCTTCGCCGCGAGATCGAGGCCCGGTTTGGTCAGCGAGACTTCGCTGGCGCGCCGCAGCTTCGATCCGCTTCTTCCGGCTGGGCCGGCCGTGTGATACAACGCGACCGGTATTCCCGTGGCTCGACTAGCTGGTGCCATCCGCTACGGCGCTTCTGCTGCACGCCTGAAGGAATATAGCACACGGCCGCCGGTAACTGCTTGCCACGCCGTAACTTCATGACATACGATCGGTGTTTCATTGGAGCGTTCCGCTCTGCGCTGTCAGCGTCTGGAAGCCGAGAGAGCCGAGCGCTGAAAGCCGAGAGCTCATCGCCGAAAGTTCTGGTGTTTTATGACCATGCTCGACCGGATGCGCCGCCACAGGAACTGGCTGAAATGGAGCCTGGGGCTGGTTTGCCTCGCATTCGTCATCTTCTACATTCCCGATTTTCTTCGCGGCACCGGCGCCGACGCCGCGTCGGGCGACACCATCGCCCGCGTCAACGGCCGTGACATCACCGCCGGCGAATTCCGCCGGACCTATCAAGCTCAACTTCAGGCGTACCGATCGGCCTACGGCGGGCAGATGAGCGATCAACTGCTCAAGCAACTGGGGATCGAGCAGCAGATCCTGCAGCAGATGGTCGACGAGCGCGCCGCGCTGGCGGAAGCCGATCGCCTCGGCATCAAGGTCAGCGACGAAGAAATCCGCCGGCGGATCTTCGCGATGCCCGCGTTCCAGGAGAACGGCGCGTTCATCGGCGAGACGCGCTACAACCAGCTGCTGCGGATGCAGCGGCCGCCGATGACGGCGCAGGAGTTCGAGGACAGCGTCCGCCGCGGCCTGACGGTCGACAAGCTCCGCGCGGCGCTCACCGATTGGCTGTCGGTCGCCGACAACGAGCTCGAGCAGGAATATCGCCGCCGCAACGACAAGGTGAAGCTCGCCGTCGTCGGCTTCACCGCCGACAGCTTCCGTCCGCAGGTTTCGGCGACCGACGCCGAGATCGCGAGCTACTTCGACGCGCACAAGAATGATTTCAAGATCCCTGAGAAGCGGAAGATCCGCTACATCCTCGTCGACATCGACAGCATCCGCGCGAAGGTGGTCGTGCCGCCGGCCGACGTCGAGCGCGCCTACAACAACAGCATCGAGCAGTACACGACGCCGGAGCAGGTGCGCGCGAGCCACATCCTCCTCAAGACCGAAGGCAAGGACGATGCGGCCGTGAAGGCGAAGGCCGAAGAGATCTTGAAGCAGGCCAAGGCCGGCGCCGATTTCGCGGATCTCGCGAAGAAGAATTCAGAAGACGAGCAGAGCGCGAAGAACGGCGGCGACCTCGATTACTTCGGCCGCGGCCGCATGGTCCCCGAATTCGATCAGGCCGTTTTCGCGATGCAAAAAGGTCAGATCAGCGATCTGGTGAAGACGCAGTACGGCTACCACATCATCAAGCTCGAGGACAAAAAATCCGCGGCGACCAAGCCGCTCGCCGACGTACGGCAGCAGATCACCGACCAGCTCGCGTACGAGCGCGCGCAGGCGCAGGCCGCCGATCTCGCGCAGAAGCTGGAAGGACAAATCAGACGTCCGGGCGATCTCGATGCGGTCGGCAAGGCCAACGGGCTGCCGGTGCAGGAATCGGGATTCTTCGCGCGCGACGAACCGATCCTCGGCCTCGGTCCGGCGCCGGAGGCGACCAACCGGGCGTTCGACATGAAACCGGGCGAGGTGTCGGGCGCGCTGCGCGCCTCGCGCGGATTCGTCTTCGAGACGCTCGTCACCAAACAGGATCCCTACGTGCCGAAGATCGAGGAAGTGAAGGAGCGCGTCCGCGACGAGGTCATCAAGCAGAAGGCGCGCGACGCGAGCA
>DAIUKO010000338.1:0-8255 GCA_036848175.1 Vicinamibacterales bacterium
AAGTTCTTCGTGAACTACTTCAAGCAGATCGCGCTCGTCTTCGGCGGCGCCTGGAACGGCCGCAAGTACAGCATCCGGAGCGCGGCGGCGCTCCGCGCGTTCATCCGCGTCGCGCCGGACGTCATCCGCCGGCTCGATCAGGAGCACGCCGACCGCGGCGACTTTCGCGCCATCGGGCGCGTCATCGCGCCGTGGGGGCGGCGCATCGGCGATCTCCGCTTCGAGACCGAAGGGCAGTGGAAGCGCACCGGCACGACGGTCGATTCGCTGGCCAAGGAGCTGCGGCTCGCGCTGCAGTATCCGGAAGGCGCCGCGGTGTAAGTGTCCACGCTGCTCATTACCGGCGGAGCCGGGTTCATCGGCTCCAACTTCGTTCACCACGCGCTCGAACACACTGCCGATCGCCTCGTTGTCGTCGACAAGCTGACCTACGCCGGCAGCCTGCTGAATCTCGCGCGGCCGTTGAACGATTCGCGCGTGACGTTTGTCGAGGCCGACATCGCCGATCGGATGTCGATGGCGCGCGTCTTCACCGACCACCATCCGCGCGCGGTGATCAATCTGGCGGCCGAGACCCATGTCGACCGTTCGATCGACAGCCCACACGCGTTCATCGACACCAACATCGTCGGCACCTACACGCTGCTCGAATCGGCGCGACGGTACGTCACGCTGCTCGACGCCGCGTCGCGTGCCGCGTTCCGATTCCTCCACGTGTCGACCGACGAGGTCTACGGAACGCTCGGCGCGAAGGGTCTGTTCAACGAAGAGACGCCCTATGCGCCGAGCTCGCCGTACGCGGCGAGCAAGGCGTCGGCGGATCATCTGGTGCGCGCCTATGCTCACACCTACGGCCTGCCGGTGCTGATCACCAACTGCTCGAACAACTACGGGCCGTTTCAATTCCCGGAGAAACTGATCCCGTTGATGATCCTCAACGCGATCGACGGCCGGCCGCTGCCGATTTACGGCGACGGCGGCAACGTCCGCGACTGGCTGCACGTCGAGGATCATTGCGCCGGGATCCTGCTCGTGCTGGCGAAGGGGCGCGCCGGCGAGAAATACAATGTGGGCGCCGGCAACGAGCACACCAATCTCGAGATCGTCGATCGGATCTGCAACGTGCTCGACCAACTGCGGCCCGAGGATGCGCCGCACGCGCGCCTCAAGACCTTCGTGCCCGACCGTCCGGGTCACGATCGGCGCTACGCGATCGACGCGAACAAGATTCGGCGCGAGCTGGGATGGGCGCCGCGCCATACGTTCGACGATGGACTGCGCGAGACCATCCGCTGGTACGTCGAGCATCGCGACTGGTGCGAGCAGGTTCAGGCGGGCCGCTATAACCGAGAACGCCTTGGCAATCCGCAATCGATCAACGGGTCCAACAATGCGCAATCAATAAATCCTCAATCCCCGTCAAATCCACAATCCCCAATCAATCCGCAATCCGCAATCCGCAATCCGCAATGCTGAAAGGCATCATCCTCGCGGGCGGATCCGGTTCGCGCCTGCATCCGCTCACGCGCGCCGTCAGCAAGCAGCTCGTACCCGTCTACAACAAGCCGATGGTGTACTACCCGCTGTCGACGCTGATGCTCGCCGGCATCCGGCACATTCTCGTCATCACCACGCCGCACGATCAGGGCGGCTTCCGGCGGCTCCTCGGCGATGGCGCCGAGATCGGGCTCCGGATCGAGTACGCCGAACAGCCGAGTCCGGACGGCCTCGCCCAGGCGTTCCTCATCGGGCGGCCGTTCATCGATCGCGATCGCGTCGCGCTCGCGCTCGGTGACAACATTTTCTACGGCGCGCATTTCACCGACTATCTGAGAAGCGCCGCCGCGCGCGAGATCGGCGCGACCGTCTTCGGGTATCAGGTCCGCGATCCCGAACGCTATGGCGTCGTCGAGTTCGACGCCGCCGGACGCGCGGTGAGCGTCGAAGAAAAACCGGCGAAGCCGAAATCGTCGTACGCCGTCACCGGGTTGTACTTCTACGACAATCAGGTCGTCGACATTGCCGCCGCGCTCAAGCCTTCCGCGCGCGGCGAGCTGGAGATCACCGACGTCAACCGGGCGTATCTCGAACGCGGTCAGCTGGTCGTGGAAAAGCTGGCGCGCGGCATCGCGTGGCTCGACACCGGCACGCACGAATCGCTCGTTCAGGCGGCCAACTACATCCAGGCGCTCGAAGAACGTCAGGGGCTGATGGTGGCCTGCCTCGAAGAAATCGCGTTCCGCATGGGATACATCTCTGCGGCCGATCTCCTGCGTCTCGCCCGCGCGATGGAGGCGAGCGCCTACGGACAGTACCTCTTTCGCGTGCTCGAACAGGAGACCTGACGTGCGGGTCGACCTGACAGAGCTGCCTGGCGTCCTCATCATCGAACCCGATGTCCATCACGACGGCCGCGGATTTTTTCTGGAGACGTACCACGCCGACCGGTATCTGGAGCACGGCATTCGCGGTCCTTTCACCCAGGACAATCTCTCGCGGTCGACGGCCGGCACGCTCCGCGGCCTGCATCTTCAGCTGAAACGGCCGCAGGGCAAGCTGATTCACGTCGTCGAAGGCGAAGTATTCGACGTGGCCGTCGACGTTCGGCGCGGCTCCCCAACCTTCGGTCGCTGGGTCGGTATCGTCCTCTCGGCCGACAACTTCAAGCAGTGCTACATCCCGCCCGGATTCGCGCACGGCTTCTGCGTTCTCAGTCCCATGGCGCAAGTCGCGTACAAGTGCACCGATCTCTATGACCGGGAAGGAGAAATCGGCATCGCGTGGGACGACCCGATGCTGGCGATCGGCTGGCCGATCGCCGACCCTCTCCTCTCCGAACGCGACCGTCATCATCCGACGGTCGCAGCGCAGAACGATCACCTGCCGTTTTACGGTGTCTGACCGAAGGTGTCAGAGTCACTGTTAGTGTCTGGTTCAGATTCACACGCGCGCAGGACCTCGAACCCGTCACGATCGGACGCGCACGATGCAACCGGGACAGATCTGTAAGAACATGCACGAAATCTGTGGCCGTTCTGTGAAGGAGCCGCGCGCGACATCGCCGATTTCCGAAGAAAATTGAGCGGGCATGACCCTTGCCCCTATAAGAGGCACAGTCGCTGGTCTGATTACGGCAGGGCGCCGTGAATGCTGGGGGAGCCAGACCAGTGAAGCAGAGGGGCATCGCAATAACGCGATGCCCTTTTGTTTTGTACTGGTAACATTTCCCGCCGCAACGACCCCGCATCGTTTCCGCGTCCCCTCCTGAGGAGTGCATCGTGACAAGGCGAGTTCTGCTCCTGGCAGTCGCTCTTGGCGTGGTGTCTTTGCCGATCCGCCGGACGGTTCCCGTCATGGCCGACGCGCCGCATCCGGCGACGTTAACTGCACTTGTCGGCGTCAACAGCCTGACGCGCGACACCAACGGTGACGGCCTCGCCGACTCAGTGGCGGCGCGGGTGATCGTGCCGGCGAACCCGTCGATCGCCGATCTGGAAGCCGCCACGAACCTTGCGGCGCGCCTCGGTTACGAGACAACCGCCCTGACGCTTCCGCTGGTCGTCTACGACCGCGATGTCTCTCAACCTGCGTCGGTTGAGGTGCCGATTCTCGTCGGCCGTGAGAACCGGTTCGTGAAGCGCCTGGCCGACGCTCACATCATCGATCTCGCGGGCTTGAAGACCGGTCAGGGTCTCGTGGCGGCCGTCGCCGCCCCGCTGGGCGCCGGGGCCGCCGCCGGCATCGTCGTCGTCGGCGGAGACGATGAGGGGACGCTGAATGCGGCAGTGGAGCTGGCCGCCCGCCTGCCGCGGGCCTGGGGCATGAACGGCATCGCCCTTCCGGCGATCGGCGACCAGGCAGTGCGTTATCTGCGGACGCGCGGGATTACGGCAACTGAACCGGGCGTCACATCGATGCTCGTCGACAGCGACAAGCGCGGCGTGGCGCGTGTGACCCTTCGGCTGGATGTCGCCGAGGCGGACGGCGGGCGCGCCGCGAAAGCGCTGGACGATCTCGAGCTCGCGCACCGCCGCGGCCAGGAGCCAAAAACGCTCAATTTCACGAACATCGCGACCACCGCGATCGAGCTCGCGAGCGGGTCGAAGATCGTGGCTCGCGGGAACGTGTCGCGGACCGGCCTCAATCAGAGAACGCTGACGCCGCCGATCGATCCCGACGAGCTCGCGCCCGATTCTCCCGGCGAGCGTGGCGCGCCCGCAGCTGGCGGCGGCGGTGGCGCAGCGCCGGCGCGCAACTTCGACCTGACGAACGCGCTGACGATCGACGGCTGGTACGGCGACGCGTACGCCGATCTGATTCCCGATCGCACCGACACGGCGATCGTGCTCGGCACGGCAGCTGATGCGTTCGGCGCGACCCACATCGCCGCGCGCCTCGGCTTGGAGACGACGGGCATCACGCTGCCGCTCACGCGCGTCGCCGACAAAGTGCGGACTCCGGAACGCGAACCGAGTCCGATTCTCGTCGGCGCATCGAATGCGCTCGTGCAGCGGCTGGTCAAGATCGGCAAGGCGCGTCTCGACGATCTGCAACCGGGAGAAGGTGCGGTGTCGGTGGTTCCGAGAGCGTTCGGCAACGCGACGGCGACGGTCGTGGCGGGACCTGATGCGGCAGGCACCGAGGCCGCGTCCATGTATCTCGCCCGCCGGATGCCGTACGTCTGGGACAACGCGCGCGGATCGACGTCGCTCGCCGAAGTCGCGCTGCAGGCGAATCGATTCTTTCAAGCGCGCAACGCTGCCGGCCAGGCCAGTCAAATCGACACCGAGATCGACACGATTCTCGCCGACGTGAGAGGCAAGACGCTCGAGTCGTTCGAGGTGAAGCTGTACGTCGAGCAGGCGGATCCCGCGCTCGACAAGTACGTCGCCGACAAGCTGCAGCGTAGCGGCGTAAAGGTGCCGGTGAGGGTGGCGAGCGTCGGCATCACCGATCCGGTCACCGTCTTCGATGAGACGATGCCGGTGCCGTGGGAGGTCGATGACTTCTGGACGAAGTTCAAGGCGAACGTGCTGCCGAAGGTGAAGGCGGGTTCGAAGGTCGATCTCGAAGTTCGTGTGAGCGAATCGCCGGAGATCCGGAAAGGGATCGCAGACGCGGTCCGGACGCAGCTCGTGAAGGCGGGCGCGACGGATCCTCGCGTGCGCGTCCTATCCGCGTACAAGCAGGGCTTTCTCTGGTTGACCGAGCAGGTGATTCCCGAGCTGAAGGGCAAAGGTGCAAAGGCGATCCACGTCAAGGTTGCGGAGTACCAACCCGACGTCACGAAGAAGTACAAGTTCTACATGGTCCCGAGCCGCTGGGTGCACGAGCTGTATCCGGTGGACGAAATCTTCCTGCGCGAGCTGGGACTCGCGAAAGACAACTTCTCGGTCGAGCTCGTGAAGGATCCAAAAGAGATCTACAGCGTCGAGGCGGCCGACGCGTTGGGCAAAGTCGTCTACCGCGCTACGTTCTCACCGAAGACCGTCGAACGCGAGTATCTCGACCGATTCCCTGGCTGGTCGCGCGTGCTCGTGACGACGGGCTGGCTGTCGGCGTCGGTCGACGGAGCTTCCGTCGCCGACGAGCGCATCGCGACCGATCCCGAGCGGTTCTGGGATTACTACCAGTCGAAGGTGCTGCCGCGCATCTTCGACAACGTGATGAAGGTGACCGACAACCGGCCGCTGCCCGACAAGCAGCCGTTCCATCGCGATCTCGACATCGAAGTCTGGATGAGCGAACCGGACTTCAAGATCGGCGTGGACGAGGAGCTCGTCTCGTCGCTCGAGGCGATTCACGAGGACCTGTACTTCGTCACGCTCGATTTCTTCGACGCGCTTGGCCGAACCACGACGAGGCGGCGGCTCGCGGCGCCGGGAAAGATCTTTCCGATCATCCATCCGGAGCGCGCCGGCAAACCTGGCGAGGTCCGGATTCACTATGCGGGCAACGCATCGACGAAGCCGAAGGTCGAGGTCGTTTACAAGGAGCCGTCGAATCCGCGGCCGACGATCGTGTCGCGAGACCTGACCAGGATCGAGACTACCGCCGCCGTCGTCAATCGTGTCGTCGCGAAAGCGGATCGTCTCAGCGAAATCGCCCTCGGCGTCGAAGCGAAAGACGATCGCGAAGCGGGCCGCGCCGCGGACGCGCTCGACGCGCTGGCGCGGCTTCACGCGGCCGGCCTGTATCGCGACGCCTTCTCGTTCGATCACGTCGATCGCGTCGCAGTGACGATTGGCTTGAAGGAGGTGCAGTCGCGCCGCCTGCTGAAGTCAACCGGCGCGTTCCCGCCGTCGAACGTTCGCACTGCCGAACGAGCGGCCGACCGCATCCAGACGTCGGTCGCGCAGCCCTTCAGGGCCGCCGCGGGGAAACCGCTCGTGACGTGGGATCACATCATCAGCCCGGACGAGAGCGAGGCGCTCGTCGGTCAGCTCGCGGCCTATCCCGAAGTCAAAGCGTATAAGGCCGGCCGCTCGTATCGCGGCCGCGATATCTCCGTCCTCGAGATCACCAACCCGACGACGAGCGAGCTGGTGTCGCTGCCGAAGCTCTCAGCCTACAAGCCGACGATCTTCATCACCGGCCGTCAGCACGCGAACGAGGTGTCGTCGACGAGTCACATCCTGCGGCTCGCCGAGCTGCTCGTCACCGACAAGAGCTACAAGGACATCCTCAAGAAGGTCAACGTCGTGCTGCATCCGGTCGAGAACCCCGACGGGGCGCAGATGGCGTACGACCTTCAGAAGCTGACGCCAACGCACATGCTGCACGCAGGCCGCTACAGCGCGCTTGGCATGGACGTCGCCTCGCAGGTTGGTCTCGCCGATCCGCTCCTGCCGGAATCGCTCGTGCGCACGCGCGTCTGGCGCGACTGGCTGCCGGACATCTATCTCAATCCGCACGGCTACCCGTCGCACGAATGGGTGCAGCCGTTTGCCGGCTACGTCCCGCCCGGATTCCGCACGTATCTCTCGACGCGGGGCTGGTACACGACGATCGGCACGCTGCGCGATCCGCGCTACCCCAATCACGGCGAGGCGACCGAAGCGCTGCGCGAAGCGATCGCCCGCGAGATCAACGCGAACCCGGACGTGCGCGCGATGGATCTCCGCCATCAGGCGCGGTACCGCAAGTGGGCCTACGGTTTCGGCCCATACGTGTTCAACCAGGAGATCTACAAGGACACCGCGATCTACTACAGCGATCCAGAAACCGGTGAGCCGAGCGGCAGCCGACGCGTCGGCGCCGGCCGCGGCGGTGGACCGGCAGGAGAGTTCGGTGGTGGCGGAGGCACCGGCCGCTTCTCGATGAACGCCTGGCCGCAGGTGACGTTCTTCAGCGGCGGCACGGAGGCTCCCGACGAAACCGCGCAAGGCGAATGGCTCAACCTCGTCGCCAAGGCGGGATTCTCGTACCTGATGGCCAACGTGAAGTATCTTCGCGACGGCCACTCTACCGTGCAGCGCATCGAGGAAGATGCGGCGCGCGACTCGGTGACGCTGACGATGCTTCGCATTCGTCCGGTGATGCCCGGCAAGGCGACGTCGACGGTGCGCACGACGTCGACGACCGGCGCGGGAGGTCAGTAATGGGAGGCCCAATGCGGAAAGGGTTGATCGGATTCATCGCGGCTTTTCTCTGGGCGGCGCTCGCCGCGACCGCCTACGCGCAGAACGCGCAGATCAACGGCGCCGTGAAGGACTCGAGCGGCGCAGTCATACCGGGTGCGACCGTCACGGCGCGCAACCTCGAAACGGGTCTGCTGCGCACGGCGGTCACCGATGCGCAGGGCGAGTACCGGTTGCCATCGCTGCCTCCAGGCCGCTACTCGGTGTCGACCGAGCTGACCGGCTTCAGCACCGAGACGCGTCCCGACATCGTGCTCATCATCGAGCAGACCGCCATCATCAACTTCGCGCTGAAGCCGGCGGCCATCTCCGAAACGGTCACGGTCACCGGCGAGTCGCCGATCGTCGACATCACCAAGTCGGACGTGTCGACGTCGATCTCGACGCAGCAGATTCAGGATCTGCCGGTCGCGTCGCGGCGCTGGATCGATCTGGCGATGCTGACGCCCGGCACGTCGCAGGACAACATCCGCGGATTCTTCTACCGCGGCAACGTGAATCTCGGTGCCGGCACCCGCGAGTACTCGAACGCCTTCGTCGTCGACGGCGTGAACAACACCTGGGCCGAGATGGGCGAGCCGCGCCAGAACTTCGCGATGGACGCGATTCAGGAGT
>DAIUKO010000339.1:0-4726 GCA_036848175.1 Vicinamibacterales bacterium
GGCCCGCGACTCACCGAGAAACGCACGGTCTTACCTCACGATTTCACCGCCGCGAGCGCCGCGTGGGATCTGCGGTTCGGTGCGCCGAAATCCAGCATGCTCTTCACGGAGATTTTCGCCGCCCGGACGCGGGTCGTGCGGGCGGTGCGACAATGCGCACGCCCCCCGGCTCTTCAGCCCAGAAAAGAGAGTCGACGATGAACGTGGCTTTGAAGGCAGCCAACAACCTGTTCGTGTGTGCCGAAGAGGGCGGGGGCATCGACACGCGGGAACCAGGCTCGCCGGTGGCGGTTCGCGCCAATCGCCCTGAACCGAACGCGTGGGAAACTTTTACGGTCGAATTCCTCGATCACGGTCAGATCGCCCTCAAAACGTGCAACGGCTACTACCTGACGGCCGAGTTCGGCGGCGGCGGCGCGATACGCACGAACGAACGCGAGCTCGGGCCGTGGGAAAGGTTCACGCCGCTCGGCTCGTGGGAATCAGGCTACGGTCTTCAAACGGCAGACTGGCAGCATTTTCTCGCTGCCGAGATCGGTAGCGCCGATCCTGTCGTCAACGCGACGCGGACCGAGCAGTTCGCGTGGGAGACGTTCCACGCCGTCCTGATGTTTCCCGACGTCGACATCAAGAGCTGGGCGGGGGCGACGTGCATTCCCAACGCGCTACCTGGTATTCCGTTCGGCGACGGCCAGAGGATTTGGACGCCAGCCTATGGCTGCTACGACGCGCATTGGCGCGCGCAGATCCGTGCCGCGTACCGCAACCGCCGCTACACGCACTTCGCGTACAACTGCGCCGGCTTGCCGTATGCGAACGACTATCCCGAGTTGGCAGACGATCCGGCGCGCGTGGCCCGCGACCTGGACGAGCTCGATCGCGACGGCCTCGTACCGGTCGTCGTCGCGACCGACGATCGCAGGGGCGGCGCGCTGGCGCGGTCGTTCGTCGCGAACGGTGCGCGCGTGCGCGTCTGCTTTCCGATGTGGGAAATGAACGGCGTGCTCCGCAACGACCTCGCGGCGATGCAGGCCTGTATTCTCGCGACGCGCGCAGCGGCGCCGCAGGCCGACTGTTACCTTCATTTCACGCCGGGGCACGGTTCGATCAGCGAGGACGAAGCGGGCGGCTGGCGCTGGTGTCAGGATCACGGCACGGTGGGACTGCTCGCACAAGGTGCGAACCGATTCCCGCCGGAAGATCCGATAGTCGGTGGTCAAGGCCTGGAGTCGACGGCGATTCGACTGGCCGGCCGGATTGATCTCGGCGCCCCGCCGTCCTGGGCGGGGCTGCATCAACTCACCGTGAAGTTCGAATACGGTGTGTTCGACGTGTACCACGGCGATGTCGCCGAATCGGAGCAGCGTGCGTATACGGCGTCGTTCCTCGCCTTTGCGCCCCACGTCGTCGGATTCTGCGACGGCGGGCTTCCGGCCGATCGACAAGCTGGGATCGCGCCGGTTGTGAGCCTCGGGCTGTAGCACGCGCGGACTCGGTCCGTGTGGCTATGGTGTGATGACCGGCAACCCCGCCGCCTTCAGCTTCGCGTTGAGCGCCGGCAGGTCGACCGTCTTCACGGTCGACCACGCCGTCATCGCCTTCGCAGCGGTCGCGCGGGCGTTGGCAATCGCATCGAGCTGGACCGTCGTTGGCCGCACGTCCGCGCCCTGAAGGATGTTCATCACGCTCGCGAGCGCGGTGCTCGCGGCGTCGAGTGAATCGGGCGGAGCGACAGGCGCTGCGCCCCGACCACGTCCACCACCGCCGCGGCCACCTCGTCCTCCGCTGTCCGGCAGAATCGCAGGCGCGAGCGCGGCAAGCTTCTGATCGAACACACCCAGCGTCTCGGCGAGGACTCCGGCTGCCTGCGTCGTGAGCTTCACAATCTGGTCGCGGACGGCGTGCGCCTCGGTCGCCGCCTTCTGCGCGTCGAGCGCGCTGTAGTAGAGCGATTTCGACAGCGTGTAGATCTGCTGCATCGCGGGCGCGGGCGTCTTCACGCGCGGGTCTTGCTTGACCGCGATCGGCTGCGAGTACGTCTTGCTGTTCACCGTCAGCTTGACCGTGAACTGTCCGGGATTCACCCACGGCGTTGACGGCGCCGGCACCGTGTTGTGCCCGATTGCCGCAATCGGCAGGTTCGGACCGCCGAGACGGCCACTGCCGTCCAGCGGCTGGTAGTGCATGTCCCACGTGAACCGGTGCATGCCGGGAGCAGCCGACAACGCCGCGAGCGGACGGAACCAGTACAGCGGCACGGTAATCGTCGCGGGATTGGGCTTGAACGCTTCATCAGTGCTCGAGTAGCGGCGAACGAGCTTCCCGTCGCTGCCGACGATCTCGAGCGTGACTGGTCCGGACGCGGCCGACTTCAGATAGTAATTGATGATGGCGCCTTCGGGCGGGTTCGGCGCCACCGGCTCGTCGGGCGGCAGCGGCGTATCGGTATTCATGTTCCATCGAACGCGATACGCGTCCTGAGGTTTGAAGAGGATGACGTCGGTGGTGTTGTTCACGTCGATCTGGCGCAGCGGCGTGATGTCGTCGAGGATCCAGATTCCGCGTCCGTGCGTGCCGACGACCAGGTCGTCGTCTTTGACGATCAGATCGCGAACCGAGGACGGCGCCATGTTCAGACGCAGCGACTGCCAGTGGTCACCGTCGTCGAACGACACGTAGACCTGGGTCTCGGATCCGGCGAAGAGCAGTCCCTTTCGTTTCGGATCCTCGCGCACGACGCTCACCGGCGCGCCGCCGGGAATGCCGTTGACGATTTCAGTCCAGGTCTTGCCCCCGTCGTGCGTCCGGTAGATGTGTGGATTCATGTCGTCGAGGCGCAGCGTGTTCACCGCCGCGTACGCCGTCAGCGGATCGAAGCGTCCCGGATCGATGGTGAAGACCTTCATGAAGTCGGTGAGCTGCGGCGGCGTCGCGTTGATCCAGTTCGCGCCGCCGTCCGCGGTCGTGTAGATCAGGCCGTCGTCGGTGCCGATCCAGATCCGGTTGATGTCCGTGTACGACGGCCCGATCGTGTAGATGACCTGCGCGCCGATCGATCCGCGCTCGCGCGCGGTCACGCGCGAGGCATACGTGCCGACGCTCTTCGGCACGTCCCATTTCTCGCGCGTGAGATCCGGACTGACCTGTTTCCAGTTGATGCCGCCGTCGAGCGTTTTCCAGAGGACGTTGTTGCCGTAGAACAGCGCACGCGGATCGACGGTGGAAAAGACGACCGGCTGCGTGCGGACGGTGCGGTAGCTCGGTCGTGACGCAGGAGCGCCGCCACGTCCGCTCCGAACAGGTCCTACATCCGACACCTGACCGGTCCGCCGGTCGTAGCGTGTGACCTTGCCGCCGTAGACGAGATCGGGATCGAGCGGATCCGGAGCGGCGTAGCCGTACTCCTCGACGCCCACCGGATGCCATTCGCGAAACGTGATCTGACCGTCGTTGCCGCGGCTCGCGACGCACACCGATCCGCTGTCCTGCTGGCCGCCGCAGACGCGATACGGAAACGCGTTGTCCGCCATCACGTGATAGAGCGCGGCCGTCGGCTGCGTGTACCACGAGCTCCATGTGTCGCCGCCGTTCAAGGTCACGACCGCGCCCTGATCGACGACGAGCAGCATGATGTTCGGATCGTTGGGGTTCCACCAGATGTTCTGATTATCGTCGCCGCCGGGCGCGCCCTTGAACGGCACGAACGTGCGGCCGCCATCGGTCGACTTGTAGCTGACGATGTCGGTGACGATGAGCGTGTCGGGATCTGTCGGATGGACGTGCGGCACCGCTTCGTTGATGCGGCTCGTCGGACGCGAATCGGTCGTGCTGCGCGCCCACGTCTCGCCGCCGTCGTCGGATCGGTAAATGCCCGTGCCGTTTTCCGTCGCCTCCACCGTCGCGTAGATGCGCCGCGGGTTGCTCGGCGCGATCCCGATCTCCGCGTCGATGATGCCGTCGGGCAGCCCCTGCTTCAGCGGCTTCCACGTCGTGCCGCCGTCGGTCGACTTGAACATTCCGCCGTTGGTCCCGTTCCAGGCGCCGTTCTCCCACGGACCCTGCCGCTGCTCCCACATCGTCGCGAAGACGATGTCGGGATTGGAGGGATCGATATCGACGTCCTTGCCGCCGGTGTTGACGTCCTTGAACAGCACGCGCTGAAACGACTCGCCGCCGTCGGTCGAACGGAAGATTCCACGCTCCTCGTTCGGTCCGTACGGATGACCGAGCGCGGCGACGAACAGACGATTCGGATTCTTCGGATCGACGGCAATCTTCGGAATCTGCTGCGCGTCGCGCAGGCCGAGATGCGTCCAGGTGTTGCCGGCGTCGGTGGACTTGTAGACGCCGTCGCCGACCGAGAGATCGGGTCGGGGCAGTCCCTCGCCGGTGCCGACATAAATGATGTTCGGGTCGCTCGGCGCGACCGATACCCATCCAATCGATCCGGTGGGTTGATCGTCGAAGATCGGTTTCCACGTGCGTCCGGCATCGGTGGTTCGCCACACGCCGCCGTTGCACATGCCTATATAGAAGGTGTACGGGTGGCTCGGATGTCCCGCCGCCGCCTTCGTGCGCCCAGCGCGAAACGGCCCGATGTTGCGCCATCGCATTTCGGCGAACACGCTCGGATTGACCAACGGCGCGGTCTGACCCGCGGTCTGACCTGAGTCTGACCCGCGGTCTGACCTGAGTCTGACCCGCGGTCTGACCCGAGTCTGACCCG
>DAIUKO010000339.1:4826-8234 GCA_036848175.1 Vicinamibacterales bacterium
AGCAGAGAAAGGGCGGATGCCGCGCGAAGAAGAGTCATGAGCGCGGATGGTAGCATTTAGCGTGTGAGTGGTCATTTGGGGCTAATTATTCTCTATTAGGCCTTGACAATAGACCATAATTGGGAGTAATTAGTCCCTATCGTGGCGCTCACCACGTATCTCTACACGGCCGACCAGGTAGCGGAGCTGCTGAACCTCCACGTGAAGACGGTCCGGCGTTATCTGCGCGACGGCCGGTTGAAGGCGCGGCGGATCGGCAAGGAGTACCGCATCGCGCGCGCCGATCTGGATGCGTTCGCCGGTGAAATCGGCGCGGTCGAGACGCCGGTCGCGCGCACGCGTCACGTGATCGCATCGACCGTCCTCGATGCCGATGTCGTGAGCCCCGACGACAGTCACCGCATCACGACGATGGTGATGGCGGCGCTGAATTCGAGGAAAGGCGAGCCCGACTATCCCAGGGTCGACACGATCTATTACGAGGAACAGGCGAAGCTGAGGATCACGATCACCGCCAGCCCGTCGCTCACCTGCGAGCTGTTGCGGATGATCAACGCGCTCCTGGAGGATCGCCGTGGCTGATATCTATAAATCGAAGGCCGGACAGGAAGCGGTGCAGCGGCTGTATCGCGACGCGCTTCAGCGATGGCCTGTGCCGAATCGTCAGATCACGGTGCCGACACGTCACGGAGACACGTTCGTCGTCGCCTGCGGCGAAACCCACTCGACGCCGCTGGTGCTGTTTCACGGATCCGGGACGAACTCCAGCGCGTGGATCGCGGACGTCGCCGCGTGGGCGCAGGAGTATCGCGTCTATGCGATCGACATGATCGGCGAGCCCGGCTTGAGCGCGCCGTCTCGACCGTCGATGCACTCGAATGCGTACGTCGAATGGTTGGACGACGTGTGGGATCACCTCGGCCTCGAGTCCGCGAGCATCGTCGGCGTCTCGCTCGGCGGGTGGCTCGGTCTCGAGTACGCGGTGAAGCGGCCGGCGCGTGTTGCATCGCTGTCGCTGGTGTCGCCATCGGGCGTTGGCGCGCAGAACCATCTGCTCCTCCTGAAGGCCGGTCTTCTGCTGATGCTCGGGCGATGGGGCCTGCGGAAAGCGTTGGCGCTCGTCACCGGACGGACGAATCTGCCCGGCGAAGTCAGCGAGGCGCTGCTGTTGCGGTTTCGACATTTCCGGCCGCGCATGGACAAACTTCCCATTCGTACCCACGACGAACTCGCCGGGTTGCGAATGCCGGTGCAGCTGATCGTCGGCGGCAGGGACGCCTTGCTTCGATCGGCGGAAACGCGCGATCGCATGACGCGCTCGGTGAGGAACCTGCAGGTCGTCTATCTCGAAAACGAGGGGCACATTCTTCCGCGACAGACCGCAACGATCGCGGAGTTTCTACGCCGCACGTCGTCGGCCGCAGCGTAGAGCCGGTGGCGCGACACGAGGCGCCCTGAAAGGGCCGCCCTGGAAGCGATCCGAGCGCGATGGGATCTTCGCGACCTTGTACTTCGATTACGCCTCCAACTCGGTCGTCGTGACTCTTCCGTCTTTCTGCTAGACTCACGCCACATTTCGCGGCAATTCCCCGAAACGCGACGAGGGTGGTGTGGACATGCGCATGAGACGCAGCTGGATGCGGGCCACACTCGCGGCCGGATTGATCAGTGGCCTCACGCTTCACCTGTCGGGACAAGCTCCCCAGCCGGCAACGACCACGAAGACCCGCAATCCGTTGGCCGGCGATTCGAAGGCGATCACCGACGGTGCGGTGCTGTTTCGGCAGGAATGCATGTTCTGCCACGGCGTGGCGGCGCGCGGCGGCATGCGAGGCCCGGATCTGACGACCGGATCGTGGAATCACGGCGGCGCCGATCCGGATCTGTTCGCGACGATCAGCCAGGGCATCCCGGGCACGGCGATGCCCCCACATAGACTCACCGAAGACGAAATCTGGCAGGTCGTCACCTATCTCCGGACGCTGCAGCAGCCGGCGGCGCCTGCCACCGGCGATCGCAGCCGCGGCGAATCGCTGTTCTTCGGCAGCGCCCGCTGCTCGTCTTGTCACATCGTCAACGGACGGGGCGGCCGCCTCGGTCCGGAACTGTCGACGGTTGGATCGGCGCGGTCGCGCGCGTACCTCGTCGAATCGATCCGCGACGCGGGACGGCAGCTGACGCCGAATCGCGCATTCGGCGACACCATCGCGCTGAAGTACGACACGGTGACGGTGGTCACGTCGGACGGCCGGACCATCGTCGGCGTGCCGATGAACGAAGACACGTTCACGGTCCAGCTGATGGACACGAGCGAGCGCATCCACAGCTTCGAAAAATCATCGCTGGCGAGCTTCAAGCACGAGGATCGATCGCTGATGCCGTCGTACGACGCGACTCGTCTCACCAACACGGACCTCGACGATGTGGTGGCGTTCCTGCAATCGCTGCGCGCCGTTCCGGCGACCGCCAAGAAGGATGGCTCTCGTGAAAACCACTGACGCCGTCGTGCTGATCCTCTGTCTCATCGCGCCGGCGGCGTCGGCGCAGGTGTCGACGGATCGACTCGTCAACGCCGCGCGCGAGCCGCAGCAGTGGCTGATGTACTCGGGCGCCTACGACGGCAGCCGCTTCTCGCCGCTCGATCAGATCAACCGCACGAACGTCCAGCAGCTCGCGCTGCAATGGGTGTTTCAAACCGGCGTGCGCGGCAGCCACGAGACGACGCCGCTCGTCATCGATGGCGTGCTCTACATGACGACGCCGCAGAACCACGCCTACGCCATCGACGTGCGCACCGGCCGGCCGCTGTGGCACTACGAGCGCAATCTGCCAAAGGAGATGTCGCTGTGCTGCGGACCGCAGAATCGCGGGTTCGCCGCGCTTGGCGATCGTCTGTTCCTCGGCACGCTCGACGCGCACATGGTGGCGCTGGACGCGAAGACCGGCCGCGTGCGCTGGGATGTTGCCGCGGCGGACGCGGACAAGGGGTACAGCTTCACTGGCGCGCCGCTGGTCGTGAAGGACAAGGTCGTCATCGGCGTGGCCGGCGGCGAGTACGGCATTCGCGGCTTCATCGACGCCTACGACGTGGAGTCGGGCAAGCGTGCCTGGCGCTTCTACACGATTCCCGGCGAAGGAGAGCGCGGCGTCGAGACGTGGAAGGGCGACTCGTGGAAGCGAGGCGGGGCGCCGACGTGGGTGACCGGTTCGTTCGATCCCGAACTCAACACGCTGTACTGGGGCACCGGCAATCCCGGACCGCAGATGTACGGCGCCAACCGCCTCGGCGACAACCTCTACTCGGACTCATTGGTCGCGCTCGACCCCGACACCGGTCGGCTGAAGTGGCACTTCCAGTTCACGCCGCACGACGTGCACGACTGGGACTCGACGCACACGCCGATCCTC
>DAIUKO010000340.1:0-8209 GCA_036848175.1 Vicinamibacterales bacterium
ACCGCGACCTGCGCCAGATGGTCGCCGACGGCAAGTTCCAGGAGGATCTGTTCTATCGTCTCAACGTGATTCCGATCGAGATTCCGCCGCTCCGCGAGCGCCGTGACGACATCCCGCCGCTGGTCGAACACTTCATCCGGAAGCACTCACAGCGCGTCGGGCGGCGAATCGAACGGATCGACGAGGGCGTGCTCGCTGGCCTGCAGCAGTACGACTGGCCCGGGAACGTGCGGGAGCTGGAGAACACGATCGAGCGCGCGGTGGTGTTGTCGCCCGGACCGATCGTCGCGGCGCGCGCCATCTCCGTCCTCGGCGCGGCCACGCCGCAGGCGACCGGGCTGCCGTCGCTGAAGCTGCGGCCGAACATCGAATGGGTGGAGCGGGAAACAATCCGGCGCGCGCTCGAGAACGCCGGCGGCGTCAAGAAGGACGCCGCCGAGCTGATGGGGATCAGTCAGCGCGCGCTCTCCTACTATCTCGCCAAGTACCGCCTCGATTGAACGTGATCGACGACAAGCCGCGTAAGCCGTTTCGACGTTCGTAACCAGATGGAGATCAGTGACGGCCACATTGTCAGCAAACGTATCTTCGTGTCTGGGCATCGCCATTGCTCGCCGTGTTCGACGGTCCCTTCTGCCTGTCAAGGAGCTTCCCCATGTACAGACGCTGGCTTTGGATCCCCGCTTTGGTGTGCGCGTGTCTATCGTGGGCCGCGTGCGACGAGAAACTCTCCACGGTCGCCGGTCCGACGCCGGCCCTCGAACCGACGTTTTCTTCGATTCAGCACGACATCTTCGAATCTACTGACAGCTCTGGCCGTGCGGCGTGCATCAACTGCCACACGAACGTCGGCCGAAACCCCTCAGGCGGTCTGAATCTCGTTCATGATCTGGCGTACGACCAAATCGTGAACATGGCTTCGGCGCGGAAAGCGGGCGCCGTCCGCATCGTTCCGGGCGATCCGGATAGCAGCTACCTGGTTCAGAAGCTCGAAGGGAAAGCCGGCATCGTCGGCGTTCGCATGCCCCAGAATGGGCCGCCTTATCTCACGGACGGCCAGATGCAGATTATCAGGCGCTGGGTGCAGATCGGCGCTCCACGCAATTAGCGCTGTAAACTTCTCTCGAACTCGAGGTCGGGCCGTGTGATCAGGCGGCCCGAGCAGTTCGCGGTCAATTCGTTCCTTCGAACAGGAGCCAACGTGAAACGTCTACTCACTCTGGTGCTGGGCACCGTTCTGTTCGCGCCGTCCGCGGCGCTGGCGCAAACGCCGTCTGATGATCCCGCGGCGCTGAAGCTCGCCGAGCCGGATTTCGCGCTGATCGGCTTGCCGACCAATCTGCGGCTGCCGAAGTTCGGCAGCTCATTCCGCGTCACGCATCGCTTCACCTGTCCGCTCAACGAGGACAATGCGGCTTCAGATCTCTTCGGGATCGACTGCGGGGCGCAGATCGGCCTCGAGTTCCGTTTCGGCATCCTTCCGAACACCCAGATCGGCATCCACCGGACGAGCAACAAGACGATCGAGTTGTTCAGCGAGTACTCCGTCCTTCGCCAGAGCGCCGGCCGCGTGCTCGACGTGTCGGCGTGGTTCTCGATCGAGGGCACGAACAACTTCCAGGACAGCTATTCGCCCGCGATTGGCGCGATCGTGTCGCGCACGATTGGCGACGTGGCCGCGATCTACGTGCATCCAATCTACGTGAACAACACCAGCGACCAGCCGGCGGAGCTCGTCGACGACAACAGCTCGTTCATGGTGGGCGTCGGCGCCCGTATCCGCATCCTGCCGACGGTCTACATCACCGGAGAAGTCGCGCCGCGCACCGGCTACAAAGGTGCGGCGGCGGGATCGACCCAGGACGCCGTCACGCACGCCAGCTTCGCGATCGAAAAGCGCGCCGGCGGCCATCTGTTCCAGTTGAACTTCTCCAACTCGTTCGGGACGACGATGGCGCAGATCGCGCGCGGCGGACCGGTCGGTAACGATTGGTACCTTGGGTTCAACATCTCACGGAAGTTCTTCTGACACGCCGCGGGGGCGCGCCGCGCATGGTGCGATAAGATCGCCGCGTGACGCGAATGCAACTGGCCGCCGTTGCTGCAGCCGCGGCGGCCGTCGTGGCGACGTTCATCGGATGCGGCGGGAGCAGTTCCAGCAGCACCGGACCATCGACCGGTATCACCTGCTCCTCGCTGCCCGACGCCCGCACCATTCTCATCGTCAACAACGCCGTCTGCCCGCAGACGCTGCCGGTGAGCCGCGGCACACAGGTCACCTTCATCAACAACGACAATCGCGCACACGAGATGAACTCCGACCCGCATCCAGAACACACCGATTGTCCTGAGATCAATCAGGTGGGTCATCTCGAGCCGGGGCAGAGCCGCCAGACCGGCAACCTCAACGTCGTGCGCAACTGCGGCTTTCACGATCACCTCAACGATCAGAACCGATCGCTGCGGGGGACGATTACGATCCAATAGCCGACGTGCGTCGAATGGGCGGCGTTGGTCGGCCAGGTCGCGTTGGCGGGGTGGGTGGCGTGGGCGGGATGCAGGAGGAGAGCTCTTGATGCGCACGAAGATCGCCGCCGGATTCGTCCTGTCGTGTGCGCTGGCCGCGTTCGTCGGTCTGGTCGCCGACGCGCGTGACGCGAACGGATTGCGCGTCGCCATCTCGTTTCCCGCGGCGCGGAGCGCGCAGCCGATCGACGGCCGCGTGCTCCTGTTCATTTCCGACGATGGACGGACGGAGCCGCGAACGCAGAGCGACCAATACCGCGCGAACTCCACGCGGCCGATCTTCGGCGTCGACGTCGACGGCCTCGAGCCGGGCCGGGATGTCGTCATCGACGAGACGACGTTTGGATGGCCGGTGCGACGTCTGAAGGACATTCCGGCCGGCGACTACTGGGTGCAGGCGCTGATCAATCGCTACGAAACGTTCCATCGCGGCGACGGCCATACGATCAAGATGCCGATGGATCGCGGCGAGGGTCAGCACTGGGACAGGAAGCCCGGCAACTTCTACAGCAAGCCGGCCAAGCTGCACATCGATCCGGCTGCCGGCGGAGACATCAAGATCTCGATGGATCAGGAGGTGTCGCCGATCGCACCACCCAAGGACACCAGGCAGGTGAAATACCTTCGCCTGCCCAACGATCGGCTGACGAAATTCTGGGGCCGGCCGATGGAGCTCGGCGCGATCGTGCTGCTGCCGAGCGGGTGGGAGACCCATCCGGACGCGCGCTATCCGCTCGTCGTCCATCACGGTCATTTTCCGAGCAGCATGGACGGCGACGCCTGGCGAGAGACGCCGCCGGATCCAAAGGCCAACACCGCGCAGCGGGAGATACAGGAGGCGGCGTATCAGTTCTACAAGGAGTGGAACGGCCCAAACTTTCCGCGGATGATTCATCTGCTGGTGCAGCACCCCACGCCCTACTTCGACGATTCGTACGCGGTGAACTCGGCGAACAACGGTCCGTACGGCGACGCGATCACGAAAGACCTCGTTCCCTACATCGAGAAGCAGTTCCGCGGCATCGGACAAGGATGGGCGCGCGCGCTGATCGGCGGATCGACCGGCGGATGGGAGGCGTTCGGCGTCCAGGTGTTCTATCCGGACGAGTACAACGGCGCGTGGGCGCTCTGCCCCGATCCGGTCGATTTCCGATCGTATCGATCGGTCAACATCTACGACGAGCACAACGCCTACTACTACGAAGACAACCCGTGGAAGAAAACGCCGAAGCCCGGATACCGCGATTATCGCGATCACCTCTTCTCGACATTCGAGGAACGCAACCTCGTGGAGCTCGTGCTCGGCACGCACGGCCGATCGGCCGGGCAGCACGACGCATGGGCATCGGTGTTCGGACCGGTCGGCGCCGACGGCTACTACAAGCCGCTGTACGACAAGCTGACCGGCGCGATCGATCCGGACGTGGCGAAGTACTGGCGCGACAACTACGATCTGCGGTTCATTCTGCAGCGCGACTGGTCCAAGCTGGCGCCGAAGCTTCGCGGGAAGATTCACATCACGAGCGGCACGATGGACAATGGCTACTTGAACAACGCCGTCTATCAGATGGAAGAGTTCCTGATGCGCGCCACGCCGTCCTCCGAGTCGGAGATCGTCTACGGCGAGCGGCGCGAGCACTGCTTCACCGGCGACACCGAGCATCCGAACAACGTCGGCAGCCGCACGGTCCATCAGCGCTACATGCCGGCGATGGCGCGGTGGATGCTCAAGACCGCGCCTGCGGGCGCCGACACAAAGAGCTGGGTCTACTAGAATTTGGAATCAGGCATTTGGAATATTGCGAATTGATGTCACGAATTCCAAATGCCGAATTCGAGATTCCTGATTTTGAGGTTCTGTACCGGCGCGCAGGCGCCGATCGCTGGGGCGTGGCGCCGGACGACTTCGCCCGCGCCGTCGCCGCGAGCGCAGCCAGTGTTTTTCGCGATTCCGATCCCGCGCCGCGCGAGCTCGCTCGACTCGTCGAGTCGCTGCACGTCGAAGATCTCGCGCTCGCCGTGGCCTGCGCGGCGGGCAGCGAGGCGGCCTGGGAACATTTCGTGCGCGAGTTCCGGCCGGTCCTCTATCGCTCGGCCGACGCGATCGAGCCTGGCGGCGGCGCGCGCGACCTGGCTGATTCGCTTTATGCGGATCTCTACGGGCTCAACGAGCGCGACGGTCAACGCCGATCGCTCTTCCGCTATTACCACGGCCGCAGCCGCCTGGCGACCTGGCTCCGCGCCGTGCTCGCGCAACGGCACGTCGATCGAATCCGCGCGCAGCGACGCATCGATCCGCTGCCCGATGAGAACGACGAGCAGGCAGCTGCGGCGAGCCCGCCCCCAGACCCGGATCGTCGGCGCCTGCTCGCAACGATCAAGAAGGCGCTCGCCGCGGTCCTCTCAGCACTTTCCGCGCGCGATCGCCTGCGTCTGAGCTGCTACTACGCGCAGGAGATGACGCTCGCCGAAGTCGGGCGCGTGACCGGCGAGCACGAGGCGACCGTTTCTCGTCAACTGACCCGCACGCGACGAGCGATCCGCGCCAACCTCGAGTGCCACCTGCGCGACCAGGCACGGCTGAGCGACGCAGAGATAACGCAGGGCTTCCAGTACGCGATGGAGAACGCCGGCCCGATCGATCTCACGGAAATTCTCGACGATACCCGCGAGCGCAAGGAATCCGCGGCCCGGCGTTCTATATGATGAGAGCAGGATTGTGAGCGCGCAGGAACCGGATCGCGATCGGGCCATCGAGGCGATGCTGCGGCAGACGCTGCGCGGGAGTACGGCCGCCGAATCGCGCGATCGATGCCTCGACGCGGACACGCTCGCGGCGTGGATCGACGGCGATCTGAAAGCGGCCGACGTCGCCGCCGCCGAGGGCCACCTGTCGACGTGCGCCCGCTGTCAGGCGATGGTGGCGGCCCTCGTTCGCGCCACCCCGGTCGTACAGCAGGCGGTCCCCTGGTGGCGCCGTGGATGGGTCATCGGTTCGCTCGTTCCGCTGACGGCTGGCGCCGTGGCGATTGCGATCTGGATCGCGAGTCCGGACACGACTCGCAATTCGGCGCCTGCCCAAGACGTTCCTGCTGTTGAAGCCAAGGCGCCGGTCGCACCGCCGTCTTCGACGGTCGCCGTGAAGGCGCCAGCGGCCGCGACCGCACCGCCATCGGCTGACGGCTCGTCGTTGAACCAGGTCGCCGCGGCGCCGCAGAAGCCGGCGGCGTTTGCCGATCGGAGGTCCGCGCCGCCGGCGAGCGAGGCTCGATCCGACGCGGCCGATCGAGAGCGAGCCAAAGAAAAGGACGACATCGCTAAGAGTCCGCGACGCGATGAAGGCTTCGCCGCGCCAGCCCCGTCCGCAGCGCGAGCGGCGGCAGCGCCAGCGGCGCCGCCGGCCGCCGCAGCGGCCGACGCGCTTGGCGCTCGCGGCGCGCTCGTTCTCGATCAACAGACAGTGTTGAAGCACGCGGTCACGGCGACCGAAGTCCTGTCACCGAATCCCTCGATCCGCTGGCGCATCGGCGCGTCAGGATCGATTGAACGCTCGGGAAACGGCGCGACGACATGGGCAAGGTCGTCGAGTGGCGTGACCGAAGACCTCACGGCTGGCGCGGCCCCGTCGCCGACCGTGTGCTGGATCGTTGGCCGCCGCGGCACCGTCCTGCTGTCCATCGACGGCCTGCAGTGGCGGCGTCTCGCGTTCCCCGAGAGCGTCGACCTCGTCGCGGTTCAAGCCAGCGACGCGTCGGCCGCGACGGTCACGACCGCCGACAACCGACGATTCCGCACCGCCGACAGCGGCCAGACCTGGACCCTGCTGCAAGAATTCTGAACCGCTCCGTTCAAAGGACAGAGGCGCCGATCCTGGCCATGTCGTCCAGTCCGGCCGCGCTCGATTGAAGGGAGCCTTGCATGTCCGTGCGATTCTGGGCAGCCGCGATCGCCATTGTCGGCGCCGGCGGTTTTCTCATCCCTCATACGACCATCGTTCCAGCGCCCGCGGCAGCCGTACGCGATCAGGATCGTTCGACCACGCTCGACGATCAGGCGGAGCTGGCAGTCACCGTCTACAACTCCGACATCGCCCTCGTCCGCGATGTGCGCAATCTCGATCTCGCGCGCGGCACGTCCAGTCTTCGCTTCATGGACATCGCGGCGACCGTCAACCCAGCGACCGTGCACTTCCGGTCGATCAGCGAACCGGCGAGCCTCAGCGTGCTCGAGCAGAACTACGAGTACGACCTGCTCGAGCCCGAGCGACTGCTCCACAAGTACGTCGGCCGCGACGTGACGCTCGTACGCCTGCGTCAAGAGGATGGATCGACGCGCCAGGAAGAGGTGAAGGCGCGGCTCCTCAGCTACAACAACGCACCGGTCTGGCAGATCGGCAACGAGATCGTCACCGGCCTGCACGCGGATCACGTCCGCTTCCCCGAGCTGCCCAACAGCCTGTATTCGCGGCCGACGCTGATCTGGACGCTGGAGAACTCGGGCGCGGCACGGCAACGGGTCGAGGCGTCGTACCTCGCCGGGAAGCTGTCGTGGAACGCGGACTACGTGCTGCGCGTGACCCGCGACGACAAGGTCGGCGATCTCGACGGCTGGGTCACGCTGACCAACGGCAGCGGCACCGAGTTCCGCAACGCGAAGCTGCAGCTCGTGGCCGGCGATCTCAATCGCGTTCGCCAGGTCATCTCGAACTTCATGAAGGACGAGGCACGGCATTCTCTCGATGCACAGGCGGCCGCGCCAATGGCACAGGAATCGTTCTCTGACTATCACCTCTACACACTCGGCCGAAAGACCACGATCAACAACAACCAGACGAAACAGGTGAGCATGCTCGAGGGCACCGGCGTGCCCGTCCTCAAGCGCTATGTGGTCGACGGCCAGAACTTCTACTACCGGAACCGGCAGCATCCGGGCGCGCCGATCAAGGACGTCGTGCAGGTCTACTATCAGCTCAAGAACGAGCAGAAGAACGGCCTCGGGATGCCGATGCCAGCCGGCGTCGTGCGCGTCTACCAGGAAGACTCGAAGGGCGGCGTCCAGTTCGTCGGTGAGGATCGCATCGATCACACGCCGAAGGACGAAACGCTGAATCTGAAAATCGGCAACGCCTTCGACGTCGTCTGCGAGCGCAAGCAAATCGACTTCGAGAAGATCTCGACGGACGTCTACGAAATCGAATACGAGATCACCGTTCGCAATCACAAGGCGACGCCAATCACCGTCGAAGTAAACGAACCGGTCGGCGGCACGTGGCGGATGCTGCGGTCGACGCATGAGTGGACGAAGACCGACGCGTGGGCGGCGCAGTTCAAAGTGCCGGCGGCCCCCGACGGGACGTCGACACTGAAGTACCGCGTCAGGGTCACGTACTGAGCCAGTCGGGATTCGGGATTTGGGATTCGGGATTTGATTCGGGATTCGGGATCTGGGATTCGGGATTCGATTCGGGATTCGGGATTCGGGATTCGATTCTGGATTCGTTTTCGGGTCGCGCGAAGGCTGTAGCCGAGCGTTGGGGCCGTGACTGTCGACGCGGTCGCTCGTCTGAAGCCTTCGCGTTACGTCGTCATGGAATCGCGCTCTAGTATCTGAACGCGTACTGCAGCTTCACCAGCAGCTGGTTCGACTCGAGCTGCCACCGATCGAGGATGTCGCGCAGGTTGTG
>DAIUKO010000341.1:0-8179 GCA_036848175.1 Vicinamibacterales bacterium
CCCAGAGATCGACGAGCTCGTCGGCCGGCCATTGGCCAACCTGCCGCGCGCCGTGAAGCTCGTGACCGTGAATATTGTCCATACCGCCCTGAATCGTTGGATGCAGGCAATCGTCCCGTAGTCTCACGGAGAACCCGGCGCAGCTACGGGACACTACGCCGTCATTTCCCTTGTGTCACTTCGGCGAGCGCCACCGGCGCGCCGCCGCGGGCCTTGCTCAGCTCGGCGGCTTCCATGAAGGCGATGATCTCCAACGTCTCGTCCGGCGGGATCGGAGGCACGCCGGTCCGGAAGAACTTCACGATTTCGACGACCAAGTTGCGGTAGTCACTCCTGATGGGCACGGGCGTGGCGAGTACGGCGTTCATCCCAAAAACGACGGCGCCGTAATCCTGTTTGCCTTGAATCAATCCGCGCATCGTGCCGATGCGCCCGTCTTTCCATGTGCCGACGACGGTATCGCCGCTGTTGGTTTTGACGCGCGTCACCTTCTCGCAGCCCGGTCCGAGCAGCGTGTACAGCATCTCGACGGCGTGGATGCCGTACCAGAACAGATCGGGATGGTGCGGCTCGAGATTCTCAGGCCCGAACGTGAACGCGCCGGCAATGCCGCCGTGTTTGTCGCTGTGCCCGATCGCCTGCACGTCGGCGAGGAAACGCAGACTCGACGAGCTGAAGAACGGCACACCTGATGCGCGCGAGAGTCCCACGATCTCACGCGCCTCGGCGTAGCTGGCCGTAAACGGTTTGTCGATGAACACGCGCTTCTTTGCCTTGAAGACGGGACGGACCTCGTGCAGGTGCCGCCGGCCGTCCACGCTCTCCAGCAGGACAGCATCCACTCGCTCGCACAGCTGTTCGATCGAATCGACGAACTCGACGTCCCACTTGTCCTTCAGCTCGGCGGCGAACCGGTCGATCCGCGTGCGGCTCTCCTCCACGTCGGGGCTTCCGCCTTTGAAGGCGGCGACCACACGCGCGCCGGGCACGTGATGGGGATCGCTCTTGTCGTTGAGCAGCTTGGTGAAGGCCGTCACATGCGACGTGTCGGTGCCGATGATGCCGACCCTGATTTCCGTTTGAGCGACGGCCGGCGCCGCCGCGCAGAGCCACGCGAGCACGCATGCGATCAACGCGACAAGATGGTCTTTCTTCATAGCGCCGACTCCTTCGTACATCACTGCCGCTGAAACACCACGCGGCCGCCGATCACGGTGAGGTCCGCGCGGATGGCGCGCAGCTGCTCCGCAGGCACGGTCAGCAAGTGGTCGCTCAGCACGACGAAGTCGCCCAGTTTGCCCGTCTCGATCGACCCGCGACGCTTTTCGTCGAAGCTGAAACGCGCAGCCATGCTCGTCATCATGCGCAGCGCGTCCTCCCGCGAGACCGCTTCGTTCGCGCCGACGACCTGTCCGCCTTCAGTGCGCCGCGTGGTGGCAGAGTACATCGTCAGGAAGGGGTTGAACGGATTCAGCGCCTCGTTCCGATCGAGGCCGAACATGTGGTCCGTGTTGATGGCCACCTCCACGCCGGCCTCGCGCCACGTGCGCAGCCCGATGAAGTGTGTGAGACGCTCGCGACCGAGAGCGTCCGCCAGCGCATCGGCATCCTTGTAGTGCCACGCGGGTTGGGTGTCGACGAGCACGCCCAGTCGTGCCGCGCGGGCTGCCGTTTCGGGGTGGACGAAGTAGGCGTGCAGCAGGGTATGGCGCCGATCCGGCGCGGGATGTGCCTTTTGTGCCGCCTCGATCGCGTCCAGCACGACGTCGACGCCCGCGTCGCCCGTCACGTGCGCGACCATCTGCCACCCGAGCCGGTGTCCGATGCCGATCGCCGAAGCAATTTGCTGTGGCGTGAGCGAGAGAAATCCGCGATCGCGTGGGTCGTCCAGCGCGTACAGCTTTCGCGCGCTCAATCCGTACGGCTCGCGCATGAACGACGTTCCAATCAGGATGCCACCGTCGGCCACAATCTTGAGCGGACCCGCTTTCAGCCACTCCGCTTCGTTTCCAGGCCCCTCGCTTTCGCTCGGGGCAGGCGGCCGAAACGTCAACCCTCGAATGAATTGTTCCACCGCGGCGGCGTCGTCCGCGCGCGGAATCCGGATCGTGACCGTCGCCCTGACGCGCAAGCGGTCGGCGCGGCGCAGCTCCTCGTACGACTTGTAGCCGTCGAGCGTGGCCCCTCGTTCGATGACGCTGGTAATGCCGGTCGCGAGATACTGGCGATGAATCTGCTCGAGCATGTCGAGCGAGACGGTTCCCGATCGAGGACGGAACGAAGCCAGCAGGCCACCCACATTCCGCAGCAACCCGGCCGGCTCGCCGGCGGCATCCTTCACGATCGCGCCGCCCGGCGGATCCGTCGACGTGCGGGTGATGTGGGCAGCGCGCAGCGCGGCGCTGTTCAGCACGAATGCGTACGCGCCGTCGACAGCAACCGGCCGATCGGGTGCGGCCGCATCCAGTTCCTGGCGGGTTGGAAATCGATGCTCGCGCAAACGGGTTGGATACACACGCGGTGTCCAAATCCACGCCTCGCTCTGCCCGGAGCGAGCGGAGCGAGTCGGAGGGCCTGAGGCAACGGCGCGGCGGATCCACGCTTGCAGAGCGTCGATTGATTGGAGGTTCTCGAACGGCTGCGCGGCCTCCGCTTCGGCGACATCGAGCGCGTGCACGTGCGTGTCGATGAGACCGGGCACTACCGTACGTCCCCGGCCGTCGATCACCTGCGTCGCGCCGCCGATGTGCGGCCGTACGTCTTCGTTCGACCCGATCGCGATGAACCGCCCGTCACGGACGGCGAGCGCGGCGGCGACGCGAAAGTTGGTATCGACCGTCAGGATCCTCGCGTTGAGCAGCACGAGATCGGCTTGTCCTGTGTTCCGGGCCGGTTGCGACAGCGCCACGATGAGCGTGGACAGGACGAGACTGCCAAAGAGCTTCGACATCATTTGAGCCACCGGTCGAGGTTTTCCCGGACGAACTCGTCATCGGCGAGATGCGGATACCTCGCCAGCACGCGATCGATTTCGTTCATCTGTCCCGGACTCAGATCCTCATGCGGATCGAGGCACCAGCGGCCGGCGAGCAACCCCTGGCGTCGCAGGACCTCGTGAATCCCGGGAATGCACCCGGCGAACTGGTGGGACGGATCGAAGAGCGCCGCGTTGACATCGGTCAGTTCGGCGCCGAGCGCCAGCAGTTGCAGAGTCTCAGCGCGTGAGTCACCTGGCGCCTCGCAACGGGTAATCATCAGACATCGCCGAAGCAGTTCGACTGCGTTCTTTGTCCAAACCGCCCATTGACCGAGGAGGCCGCCGGAAAAGCGCACCACGCCTCCCTTCGCGCTGCTGTCATCGGGCGCGCTTCGGCGGGGCAAGCCCGGAAACGGCGTCAACAGGTCGGCGACGATCGCGTCGTCGTTCCCCGTATACAGCGCGACATCGCCACGGCCGCTCTCGGCCAGCGCCACGGCGACATCCAGCGTGCGGTAGCGATCGAACGGCGCCACTTTGATGGCGACGACGCGTTCGATCTCGAGGAACTCGCGCCAGAACCCGCGATCGAGAATGCGTCCACCGACCGCCGGCTGCAAGTAAAACCCCATGACCGGTATGACGTCCGACACGCGCCGGCAATGATCCAACAGACGTTCGTTGTCCGCGTCCCCGAGCGCTGCAAGGCTCAGCAACCCCGCGTCGTAGTCGAGCGACGCCGCGAGCTCCGCTTCCGCGACCGCTTGTTTGGTCGGGCCGCAGACGCCCGCAATCGTGACGACGCGCCTTTCGACCGACCAGTCGCGCGTAGTCTGAATCGCAAGCTCCAGGACCGGCCGCAACAATTCGACGCCGCGATCGCGAATCGCGAACTGCGTGGTATGGACACCGACCGCAATGCCGCCCGCGCCGGCATCGCAGTAATAACGGGTGAGGGCGACCTGGCGGCGTTCGTCGAGGCGGCGCGCGTCCGTCAGGGCAAGCGGATGGGCGGGAATGACAAGGCCGCCGACGAGCGCACGCCGAAGCTCTTGAACCGACATCTTTTTCACTGGCGCTGGGGCCCCAGCGCGAACTGACGCTGATGCCTCGCCTCGGATTCCCATGTCCTCGGCTCGGCATGGCCGCAGGCGCTATCAGAAGCGGCCATCCACCACCTCGAAGTGCGTCGGCTTGTTCAGCGATGAGCCGCCGGTCTGTATCCAGTGCGCGACCCATTGCCGCAGGACGCTCAGAGGCACCGTGGGTTCGCCGAGCAGCGCGCGGCAGCGGCTGGAGTCGCTGAGCAGGGCCAATGGCCCTTCAGTGTGAGTGAAGCGAGGAGGCCGGCCGAACGCCGAGCCAAACCACTGCGCGATTTCACGAACCGAGATGCGCTCGGCGCCGGTGACGTTGAGAATCGCCGGCGGCGTCGAGCACAGCTCCAGGCTGCGGAGCGCGTAGCTGTTGGCGTCTCCTTGCCAGATCGCGTTGAAGAATCCCATCGCCAGGTCGACCGCCTCGCCGGCAAACACGCGCCGCGCGATGTCCACCAGCGTGCCGTATCGAAGATCCACGGCATAGTTCAAACGGAGGATCAGTGCCGGCATCGCGTCCTGGCGGGAGACGAACTCGATGACGCGTTCACGTCCGAGACACGACTGCGCATACTCGCCGACGGGCGCTGGTGGATCGTCTTCGGTCGGCGCGGGACTGTCGACCGGAACCAGGGGGTACACGTTGCCTGTCGAGAACGCCACCATGCGCGACTGACGAAAGTGCTCGGCCACCCGCGCCGGAGCCACCGTGTTTGTCGCCCACGTCAGGTCGGTCCGATCGAATGTTCCAAACTTGCGGCCAGCGAGAAAGATCACGTGCTCGCAGCGCGGCAACATGGCGATCTGCCGCGGGTCGAGAAGATCACATGCAATAGTCTGGATGCCGTCAGCGTCAAGCCTCGTGCGCGTGTTCGACGACGAGAACCGCGACGCCGCGAACACACGACTGGCGCTTTCGGTTCGTTCGACCGCTCGATGGATACGACGCGCGAGCGACGGCCCCATCTTGCCGCTCGCGCCCAGAATCAGCACATCGCCGCGCAGACGAGCGATGAATTCGAGATCCGACTCTGACGGTTCCGCCAGGATATCTTCGAGCTCGGCCTCCGAGTTGATGCGTTCGGGCAGTCTCATCTGGCGCCTACGCGAATTCGGGTCCGAGAATCGCGAACTCACTGACGTCGCTGTGGCCAACGGCGGTCGCGTACGCGCCTGAATGGGCGGCACGGCACATCCGCACGAGCGGCCGTTCGACGACGAACCCGTCGGCGCGCAACGCTGCCACGAACGCGCGTTGCGAGTCGAACGCATCCACGGCAACGCGCCGGTCGTCCGCTGCGTCAAGCGCCGCGCTGATCAACGCGTGCGCGATCTGGTCATCGCCTGCGACCACAGGCCCAATCTGATCGAACAGGCGTCCCTGCCGACCCAAACAATAGTGGATCGAGCCCCGATCGGTGTGATCGCTCCGCACGACGTACGCGTACTGCGGCGCGATGCGGAACGCCCAATCGAGCACGGCTTGGCGCGATCCGCCGAATGTCTCGCGATCCTGTTCGACGACGATGGCCAGGTCGGCGTCCGTGAGTGGGCGCACCGCAAACGGAGCGGGCCGCCTTCGCGTGGCGCCATGCACGACGTAACGACTGAGTGCCGCCTCATCCTCGAACCCGTATCGCTGATAGAGCGGCCGCCCCAACGGTGTCGCATCGAGTCGAATCGGAAGATGTGAAGGCACCGCGTCCATGGCGGCCTCCAGGAGACGTCGGCCCACGCCGCGGCCGCGGTACGCCGGATCGACGAGCATCATCGCAATCCACGCGAAGGCGCCGTAGTCGATACCGATCGTGGTGCCAACGATGAAACGATCGCGCGCGTCGAAGAGTGCGGCGAATGCGCCTGCAGGCGCCAGCCGCAGCAGCATCCTCCAGTCGTCGAGCGTCTGATTCCAACCGGCAGCCGTGCTCAACCTGAGGCCTTCGTCCAGGTCTTCGAACGTCAGCGGGCGGATGATCGGATCGGTCATGCGGCCCGGACGGGCTTGTCATGACCGACTTGGACCTTTTCAGCCGACCGTATGCGCTGAAGTGGTACTTGTAATGGCCTGTCCACGAGTCACAACAAGCCTGCGACCGCGGGTTTCGGGCCGCGACAACGGAGCGCGAACAGACACGCCACTTAGGTAATCACTGGAAGCGAATATGGTGCCCGATACGTCCGGCCGAGAAGTTTGTCCGCCGCGTCGTCTCCCACAAACCGCTCGGTCACTCCATCGAATTTCACCGATCGGCCGACACGGTAAGAGATGTTGCCGAGGTGGCAGAGCGTCGTCGAAAAGTGACCCTCTTCGATGGGCGCCTGGAGTTTATCCACCCTGCGCGAACGGATGCATTCAATGAAGTTTTCGAAATGCGCTTCCTCTTCCTCGCGCGTGTCGTCAGCGGTCAGCGTCGGGCCCGGCTCGTTCTTTCTTCCCAGGTACACTTCGGCTCTGTCATCGCCGACTTTCATCCAGCCCTCCGAGCCGAACACGTACACGCCCTGAGCTTCGCGTGGGCCACTGAACCAGTTGCGTAAGTCGCAGTGAAGCTCGGTGCCGTCCGCATATTGATAGCTCGCGTACTGAGTGTTGGGCGTCACCTGATCGGTGCGGCCGCCCGCCTCATAGAGACCGCCGATGCAATGTGCCGTGCGAGGATGTTCCTGTTTGCCGAGCAGCCAGCGCACCGCGTCCAGAGAATGGACCGCGGTGTTTCCAAGATCGGTTGTGCCGTACTCCCAGAACCAGTGCCAGTGATAATGAAAATGATTTTCGTTGAATGGGCGCGAGGGCGCCGGCCCGAGCCACATGTCGTAATGAACGCCCGGCGGCACGGGGCCATCCGCCGCGACGCCGATCGGATCTCGCGGGCGATAGATGACAGTCTTTCCGGCGTATAGCTTGCCCAGCCCGCCGTCACGCAGAAACTGCACCGCCTTGGCCAGAACGACGCCGCTGCGCCGCTGAGTCCCGGCCTGCACGACTCGGTTGTATCGTCGAGCGGCCTCGATCATCCGGCGGCCTTCGACGATGTTGTGGCTGATCGGTTTCTCGACGTAGACGTCCTTTCCGGCCTGGCAGGCCCAAATCATCATGAGCGCGTGCCAGTGATCGGGCGCGGCGATGGTGACGGCATCCACGTCACGGTTGTCCAGCACGCGCCGGAAATCTGTTTCCGTTTTCGGATCTCCGCCGAACTTCGCCCTCAACGAAGACAAGGAGCCGGCGAAATGCCGCTCGTCGACGTCCACCACGTGGGTGATGCGAACGTTGGCGATGCCGGCGAGACGCTTGTAATGATCCTGTCCGCGGCCGCGGGTGGTCCAGGTCGGATGGCCCTCGTTGTCGCCGCGAATGCCGATGATCGCGACGTTGACGGACTCGTTAGGGCTGGCCTGTGCGCGGCTTCGCTTCGGGAACGCCAGGGCCAGTCCTGCGGTCGCGGCCGCAGTCTTGGACAGGAAGACACGACGGTTCATGCCAGCCCCCTTTTCATCGCTATCGACACACATCGCGTTCGATCGACGAAACACGTCTTGCAGTTGCGCGCGATTATCCACGGGTCAGTGCCTGCCGTCTACTTTGACCGCAGGATCCGTGAGCGACGCCGGCCTCGGGATCGTTTCCGAGTGAAGGCCGTTCCAGCGTTCGAGGAACAGGTCGATTACGACGATTATCGAGATGTGAGCAGCTGAAATTTCGCGTGCGAACGTCTGATGGCGCCCTTAAAAACTCGGCCTTCTTCATCACGAAGCGCATGTGGCGGCGCCTTATCCTCGAGCCCGCGCCGTGCTGTTGGGCTAATGGATTCGCGACGGCTACCGGGTCGTCGCCAAGTCGATTCTCGACGGGCTTCGTCAGCGGCTCATCCGGCGCCATCGAAACTGGCGAGTTGGTGAAGCGGCAAACTGCGGCTTGACAGCCTTCCTTCGAACCCTTAGCGTAGCCGTCGCGAACGGTACGAACTCGCCGGTTTTGCTTGACGTTGTGGAGGTGGACATGTCGCCGCTATCACCGCGTCGTCGCATCACGCAGTTGTTGTCGGGCCCGCCGGTTCTCGCGTTTCTCATCGTCGTTCTCGCCGTCACCGCCGGCGCGCGGCCT
>DAIUKO010000342.1:0-8150 GCA_036848175.1 Vicinamibacterales bacterium
GGACGCGGCAACGCGGACAGCGGCATCGAGCGGCTTCGCGCCTTCGATCCGGCTGCAGTCGAGCGCGGCCGGTCCGTGTTCGGTGAAAAATGCGCGTCGTGTCATCGCGCGAACGCGCGAGGCGGACAAGGCGTCGCGGGTCCGGATCTGATTCGATCCGTGCTCGTCCTGCAGGACGTCAACGGCCGGCAGATTGGCGATCATCTGCAAGCCGGCCACAAGCCGGCGATTCCACTCACCGCCGCGGAGACGACCGACATCGGCACTTTCCTGCACCGCGAAATCACCTACGCAGCCGAGCGATCGAACTATCAGTTGCAGTACGTGATGACGGGCGACGCCAGGGCCGGCGAGACCTACTTCCACGGCGCCGGCGGCTGCAACAAGTGCCACTCGCCAACCGGCGATCTGAAAGGGATCGGCGCGCGCAGCGACGGCCCGCGACTGCAGGCGCTCATTGCCTTCGGCACGGTCGGCGGCGGCCGCGGCCGCGGCGAGGCGCCCGTGATGTCGCGGACCGCGCGCAAGGCGACCGTCACGCTGCCGTCCGGTGAATCGTTCTCGGGTGTGCTGCTCCGTCTGACCGACTTCGACGTGACGATCCGCGACGAGGCGGGAAAGCAGATGTCGTGGCTGCGCAGCGGCGGCATGCCGAAGGTCGTCGTCACGGATCCGTTGCAGGGCCATATCGACCTGTTGCCGAAAATCACGGACGCGGACATCCACAACCTGGCCGCGTATCTGTCGACATTGAAATAATCGGCGTGAGGAGACCATGAAAACGCTGCGGACCTTCATTGCGATGTGTTCGGTGGCCATCCCGATCGCGATCGTCGCCCAGGGACCGAACGCCACATTTCCCGACTCGTGGCCGACGCACTACGGCGACTCCTCCGGACGCCGATATAGCCCACTCACGCAGATCAACGCGACCAACGTGAAGACGCTGTCGCTTGCGTGGACGCATCGCGCGACCGCGCAGGAAGGCGAGAACGTCGGCGGTGAATACAAGTCCGGCGATCCGTACTATTGGGGCGGACCGCAGGCCAACGTGACGATCAAGGCCACGCCGCTCGTCGCCAACGGCGTGATGTACTTCGCGGCGCCGGATCACGCCTACGCGATCGATGCGAAGACCGGCCGGCAAATCTGGCACTACTTCTGGCGCACGCGCGGCGGCATCCACATCGGCAACCGCGGCGTCGGCATGTACGGCAATTATCTCTTCTTCGAAACACCCGACTGCTATCTGGTCTCGCTCGACGCCGCCACCGGCAAGGAACGCTGGCACAAAGAGATCGCCGACGTCCGACAGCAGTACTTCTGCACGCCCGCCCCGATCATCGTCGGCCGTCACGTCATCGTCGGCATCGGCGGCGACTCGCTCGACGTGCAGGGATACATGGAGTCGTACGAGCCGGAGACCGGCGAGAAACAGTGGCGTTGGTACACGACGCCGCAGAAGAAGGGCGAGCCCGGATCGGAGACCTGGCCCGACGAATATTCGATGACGCACGGCGGCGGGATGACGTGGCTGCCGCCGACCTACGATCCGGATCTGAATCTGCTCTATGTCCCGACCGGCAATCCGAATCCGGTGTTCGCGCCCCAGAGCCGCAAAGGCGACAACCTCTATACGTGCGCGCTGGTCGCGCTGAATCCGGACACCGGAAAAATGGCCTGGTACTTCCAGACCTCGCCGCACGACACGCACGACTGGGACAGCGCGCAGGTGCCGGTGCTCATCGACGGGCAGATCGACGGCCGGCCGCGCAAGCTCGTCGCCCAGGCGGCGCGCAACGGCTACTACTTCCTGATTGATCGCACGAACGGCAAGAGCGTTGTCACCGTTCCGTACGTCGATTTCATGAACTGGTCGCTCGGCGTGAACGACAAGGGGCAGCCGATCAACAATCCGGCGAAGGACGCGGCGATCGACGGCACGCTCGTCTCGCCTGGATCGGCGACCAACTGGCCGCCTCCGAGCTTCAGTCCCAAGACCGGACTGCTCTACGTCGGCACTTCGCAGACCTACGGCATGCAGTACCTCACGGACACCGACGAGCGGCCCGAGGGCTACGGCGGCGGCGCCACCAACGGCGCCGGCTCGGGCGGCCGCGAAAGCTATCTCAAAGCGCTCGACTATCGAACCGGCAAGGTGCGCTGGCGGCACGCGCTCACCGAAGGCGGCGCGATGGGACTGCTGACGACGGCCGGGGATCTGCTGTTCGGCGGCGACGGCTCCGGGAATTTCGTCGCCTACGATCCGGCGACAGGCGATCCGCTCTGGCACGCCGGACTCCACGCCACCGTCTCGAACGCGCCGATCACGTTCATGCTCGACGGCCGCCAGTTCGTCGTCGTCGGCGCGGGCGATTCGCTGTACGCGTTCGCGCTGGCGCGATAACGCGCCAACCCAACGTCCGGCCGCTGACGTCTAATCAAGACGCTGCGTTTCTTGGGAGGCGTCATGGACGGGCTGCTGAACGACCTGCGTTACACGCTGCGCACGCTCGTCAAAGCGCGCGCGTTCTCGCTGGCGGCGATCGCCGCGCTGACGCTCGGCATCGGCGCCAACACGGCGATCTTCTCGGTCGTCAACGCGGTCCTGCTCAAGCCGGTCAATGCGCCGGATCCCGATCGCCTCGTCTTCTTCATGAACACGTCGCCGCAAGGCTCCGATCCCGGCGCCTCTCCCGCGAAGTTCATGCACTGGCGATCGCAGAGCGACGTCGTCCAGGACGTTTCGGCCGTCGGCAGCAACGTCGTCAACTACACGAGCGGCGGCATCCCCGAACAACTTCGCGCCGGACAGGTCAGCGCCGACTTCTTCCGCCTCTTCGGTGCGCCAATCTTCCGCGGCCGCACCTTCACCGACGAAGAAGACAGGCCGAAGGCACCGAAAGTTGTCGTGCTCAGCTACGGCCTGTGGACGCGGCGCTTCGGCAGCGACGAGAGCGTCGTCGGTCGATCGATCACGCTCGGCGGCGAGCCGTACACGGTCGTCGGCATCGTCGGCCCCGGCTTCGACCTCGCGAGCATCGGCGACACGAGCGAGCTCTGGATTCCCTTTCAGTTCGATCCGAACACGACCGATCAGGGCCACTATTTCCGCGCGCTTGGCCGCCTGAAGCCGGGCGTCACGCTCGAACAGGCAAAGGCTCGGCTGCAGCTCTCGGCACAGGACTATGAAAGGAAATTCCCGACGTCGCTGGGACCGAACGGTGGATTCAGCGTGGAGCGAATCCAGGAGGTGCTCGTCCGCTTCGTCCGATCGACGTTGCTGATCCTCGCCGGCGCGGTCAGCTTCGTCCTGTTGATCGCGTGCGCCAACGTCGCCAACCTGCTGCTCGTGCGCGCCGCCAGCCGACGACGGGAAATCGCGGTCCGCGCCGCCATCGGCGCCGGACGCGGGCGCATCGTCCGGCAGTTGCTGACGGAGAGCATCGTGCTGTCCCTGGCCGGGGGCGCACTTGGGCTCGTGCTCGGCGTCGCCGGCATCCGCGCGCTGCTGTCGATCAACACCGCGAACCTCCCGCGCATCGGCGAGGGCGGCGCGCTCGTCGCGGTGGACTGGCGCGTGGTGACGTTCGCGATCGTAGTGTCGATCGTCACCGGCATCGTGTTCGGACTGATTCCCGCGCTGCACGCGTCGCGCGCGGATCTCAGCTCCACGCTGAAGGAGGGCGCCGGACGATCGGGCACAGGCTTCCGCCAGAACAAGGCGCGGTCGATCCTGATCGTGTCGGAGATCGCGCTGGCGCTGATCCTCCTCGTCGGCTCCGCGCTGCTGATCCGGACGTCGCTGGCGTTGAGCGCCGTCGATCCAGGCTTCGACGCCGCCCACGTCCTGACGATGAGGATGTCGCTGCAGAATCCGAAATACTTCGAGGCGGACGCCGTCGAGCGGCTGGTTCGCGACGTCGTCGAGCGGCTGCGCACCATCCCCGGTGTCGAGCTGGCGAGCGCGGCCTGCTGCGTTCCCCTCGAGGGCGGCTACGGTCTCGGCTTCGTGGTCCAGGGACGGCCGCTCACCGACCGCCCGTTCCACGGCGGCGGCAGGTGGCTGACGGTCTCGCCCGGCTACTTCGAAGTCTTCAAGATCGCGATGAAGCGGGGACGCTCGTTCGTCGAGCGCGACGACAAGCTCGCGCCGCCGGTCGTGATCATCAACGAAGCGTTCGCGCGCCAGTACTTCAAGGACGCCGATCCGTTGAACGAGCGCCTCGTGATCGGACACTCGGGCAGCGTCGGCATGCGCGAGTTCATGACCGAGCCGCCGCGGCAAATCGTCGGCGTCGCCAGTGACGTCCGCGACGGCGGGCTCAATCAGAATCCAAATCCGACGATGTACATCCCGCAGGCGCAGATGCCGGACGCGGCCAACCAGCTCAACGTGCGGATTACGCCGATGGCGTGGGTCGTGCGCACGCGCGCGGCGCCATACGGCGTCAGCGCGGCCGTGCAGGAGCAGCTCCGGCAAGTCAGCGGCCTGCCGGTGTCGAGCGTCCGATCGATGGAGGACGTCGTGTCGCGATCGATCTCGCGGCAGCGCTTCAACATGCTGCTGATGACGGTGTTCGGCGCGTCGGCGCTGCTGCTCGCGGCGATCGGCATCTACGGCCTCATGGCCTACGCGGTCGAGCAGCGCACGCAGGAAATCGGCATCCGCCTCGCCCTCGGCGCCAACGCGTCCGACGTTCGGCGGATGATCGTCCGTCAGGGCATGTGGCTGGCCGCGATCGGCATCGCGATCGGTCTGGCATCGGCGTTCGGTCTGGCGAGAGTCATCGCCAACCTGCTCTACGGCGTCACGTCACGGGATCCGGTGGTGTTCGCCTCGGTCGCAATTCTGCTCGGCAGCGTCTCGCTGATCGGCGTCTGGCTGCCGACGCGCAGCGCCGTGCGCGTGGATCCGGTGATCGCGCTGCGCGCGGAGTGATCGTGACGACGGTGAGTTTCGCGATCGAGGATCCGACGACCGACGATGCGCGATGGTGCATCGAGCAGTACTTTGCCGAGCTCGATGCGCGCTTCGATGCGGGGTTCGATCCGGCTCGCAGCATTCCTGCCGACGCGCACGAGCTCGTCCCTCCCTCAGGCGCGTTGATCGTCGCCCGTCTCGACGGCAAGCCGATCGGCTGCGGCGCGCTCAAGTTTCATGGAGACGCGCCCGCGGAGTTGAAGAGAATGTGGGTCGCCCCGAGGGCACGCGGACTCGGCGTCGGCCGCAGGCTTCTTCAGGAGCTCGAGCGTCACGCGCGCGACGCCGGAGTCACGATCGTTCGTCTCGAAACCAACCACGCGTTGACCGAAGCCATCGCGCTGTACCGACGCTCGGGATACGTCGAGGTCGAGCGCTTCAACGAGGAGCCCTACGCACACCATTGGTTCGAAAAACGACTCGGCCCGTCGTGATGACTCGAGCGCAGCGTCGCTGACAGCAGGAAGTTCGAGACAGCGGAGGAGTACGGAGGGAACTGAGTTCACAAACGGAGTAACGGAGTGATCGGAGGACGAACGGAGGGGAGGTTCGACGCGCGCCGCCACAGCGGCGCCGATGGCGGAAATCGGCCGCGGATACGAGTCGCGGTCGATCTCATCGACTCGTATCCGTGGCCGATTACCGCCATCCGGTGGGCCTGCTTCGCAGGCCCACGCGTCGAACCTTCGTGATCGCTGCCTTGTACTTCGGCACCGATGCCACAAGCGCGTTCTGCCTCTGTTCGTCCTCCGTTAACTCTGTTCCTCCGTTTGTGAACTCAGTTATCTCCGTCGCCTCTGTTTCCTCTCCGGGGGTGCGCTGACCGCATCCGCTTCGCGCGCGATCATCACTTCGGTCGATTTGATGATCGCCATCGCATCGTCGCCGCGCCGGAGCTTGAGCTCGTTGAGCGCGTCGCTGGTGATCACCGCCGTCAGCGTCTGGTCGCCGATGCGCAGACGCACTTGACCGAGCAGACCGTCGACGCGCACCTCTTCGACGAACCCGCGGAGCCGGTTGCGGCCGCTCAAGGCGACGATCAGGCCGACCGACTTCGCGGCGGCGCGCGGCGTCTTGCGCGCCGACGGCGTCTGCCGTGCGAGCAGCCGGTCGATTTCGGCATCCGACAACCGGTGATGACCGCCGGCGGTCTGCGTCGTGCGGATCTTTCCCTGGTAAATCCACTGCTTGAGCGTCGAGTAGCCAACGCCCATCCGCTCGGCCGCGGCACGCACTGTCAGGAGCGCCATCTCGTTCAACCGTTTACTGAATCGACTCGAATCATACTGCGGATACGAGACGACAGGAGTGCGTCTTGATCACCAGCCAGACATCCTCCGCGGCGCGGAGGCCGAGCGCGTGCGCCGCCGTCGGCGTCAGGTGCACTTCCAGCGGCACGCCGATCTTCACCTCGGCTCGCACGATCGATCCCTGCTGCGAGAGCGACGCGATCGTCCCCGCCAGCACGTTCCGCGCACTGAGGCCGCGCGGCCGTTCCGTCGCGATGATGATGTCTCCGGCGCGGATGGCGATGCGCACCGCATGGTCGACGTCGACGTTCGCGAGCGGTGTCTCGAGATCGACGGTCGCGCCGGAGGTTCCGATCAGACGGCACACCATCACGCCGGCAAACGCGTCCCGCCGCACGACGACCGCATCGAGCAGATTCTCGAAGCCGGCGAGGCGCGCCACGCTTTCGCGCGCCGGCCGTTCCATGACGTCGTGCGGCGTTCCGTCCGCGACGATCGCACCCGCTTCCACGACGAGCACGCGCTCCCCGAGCGCGAACGCCTCGCGCTGGGAATGCGTGACGTAGAGAATCGGAATGCGGCGCGAGTCGTTCCACTGCCGCAGGTCCTGGATGATGCGCGATTGCGTGCTGTGGTCGAGGGCCGAGAGCGGCTCGTCGAGCAGCAGGACGTCGGGATCGGTCACCAGCGATCGGGCAAGGCCAACCCGTTGACGTTCGCCGCCGGAGATCTCGCCCGGACGGCGCGGCAGCAGGTGGCTGATGCGAAACGATGCGGCGATCGCGGCCGTTCGCTGCCGGCGCTCCGCCGGCGCCAGCTGCGCCAGCCCGTACTCGATGTTGTCCGCGGCGGTCAGGTGCGGAAAGAGGGCGAGGTGCTGGAAGACGAACCCGACGCGCCGCGCCGCCGGCGCCAGGTCGATGCCGGCCGCCGCATCGAAGAGCGTCCGATCGCCGATCGCGATGCGGCCCTCGTCCGGCCGGGCCAGACCGGCCACCGACCGCAGCAGCGTCGTCTTCCCCGAACCCGACTCGCCGAACACGATCGTGACGCCGGGCGCCACGTCGCAGCGCACGTCGAGGACGAACGGCGGCGACAGGCGCTTCCGCACGTGGACGGACAGGTTCATGAAAGCGGGGCGACGGCCCAGGGCTTGCGCATCAGCGCGTAGACCGCCGACAGTGCCGCGAACGAAAACAGCAGCAGCGCGAGCGCGGTTTGATGCGCCGCGGCGAGATTCAGGCTCTGCACGTCGTCGTAGATCGAAATCGAGACCGTGCGCGTGATCCCCGGCAAATTGCCGCCGACCATCAGCACGACGCCGAACTCGCCGATCGTGTGCGCGAAGGTGAGGACCGCGCCGGCCACGATGCCATCGCGCGACAACGGCATCACGATCCGCCGGAACGTCCGAAAGCGGCCGGCGCCGAGCATCGCGGACGCCTCGAGGAGGGCGCGGTCGATCTGGGCGAAGGACGAGGCGATCGGCTGCACGGCGAACGGCAGGCTGTAGAGAAGGGACGCGATGACCAGCGCTTCGAACGTGAACGCGAGACCGTGGCCCGTCCACGCCGTCCACGCGCGGCCGATCGGGCTCCGCGAACCGAGGGCGACGAGCACGTAGAAGCCGAGCACCGTCGGCGGCAGCACCAGCGGCAGCGCGACGATCGACTCGAAGAGAAACTTCCAGCGCCACGACGAGAACGTCAGCCAGTAGGCGATGGGGACGCCGATCACCAGAAGAATGATCGCGACCACCGACGCGAGGCGAAGGCTCAGCGCGATCGCCGTCCAGTCCATGGCGGGGAGTGTAGACCGTTTTTTCGGCTGGCTGTAGCGCCCGCGGGAAACGGAGGCGACGGAGGCAACGGAGTTCACAAACGGAGCAACAGAGTTAACGGAGCACGAACGGAGGC
>DAIUKO010000343.1:0-8148 GCA_036848175.1 Vicinamibacterales bacterium
TAAGAGCGGGCCACGAAGGCACGAAGGCACGAAGGCACAAAGGCACGAAGAAAAAGGAGGCTCTATGCTCAGAGTTCCGACGCGCTTGTCAGACGAACTCGAGGATCTGATTTACCGCACGATTGGCTGCTGCATCGCCGTTCACCGTGAGCTGGGACCGGGTTTGCTCGAGAGCATCTATTCGCGTGCCATCTGTATGGAGCTTGGTGGCGAGAACATTCGCTATGAGCGCGAACGATTGGTCCCCGTCGTCTACCGGAATCAGGTCCTTTGCAGTCAACGAGTGGATCTTGTCGTGGAGCAGCAACTCGTTCTCGAAGTAAAGGCTGTCGAGCGTTTTCATCCCGTTCACGAGGCGCAGGTGCTCAGTTATCTCCACCTGACAAAGCTTCCGATTGGTCTGCTGATTAACTTCAATGTGGCCGTCTTGAAGGCAGGCGTAAAGCGGATCGTTTTATAAAGGAGTTCTTCGTGCCTTCGTGCCTTCGTGGCCTGCCTTTGCGGGTGAGATGCGCCCGAACGAGGACTGCTACGTGGACTTCGCGCGCTGCCACGCCTCCTCGAGCTCGGACAGTGTCATATCACTCAAGGCGCGTCGCTTGTCAGCCAGCGATCGCTCCATCGCCGTGAATCGCTTCGTGAACTTGTCGTTCGCCTTTCGCAGCGCGGTCTCCGGCTCGATCCCCAGCTTGCGCGACAGGTTCGCGATCGAGAAGAGCAGGTCGCCCATCTCTTCCTCGGCCCGCTGTTGATCGATCGTCCCGCCGCCCTTCACAACTTCCCGTAGCTCGTCGACCTCCTCCTGGATCTTGTCCACCACGTCGCCCGGCGTGATCCAGTCGAAGCCGACCGAGGCGGCGCGCGTCCCGATGTGGTATGCGCGCAGGAGCGCCGGCAACGCCGCGGCGATCCCGCCGAGGAGCGTCTTCGGTTTCGTCGACGGAGCGCTCGCCGCTTGTTCCTGCGCCTTGATCGCCTCCCATCGCGTTCGCACCTGGCCCGCCGAATCGAGCGGCGGCTCGCCGGCGCCGCGCGCGAAGACGTGCGGGTGCCGCCGCACCAGCTTGTCGGCGATGCTCTTCAACGAATCGGCGATGGTGAAGTGGCCCGCTTCCGATTCGAGCTGCGCCAGAAACACCGCCTCGAACACGAAGTCGCCGAGCTCTTCGCAGAGGGCCGCGTGATCGTGGCGATCGATCGCCTCGATCACTTCATACGTCTCCTCGAGCACGAACGGCTTCAGCGTATCGATCGTCTGCTCGCGATCCCACGGACAGCCGTCCGCTCCACGCAGCGTGGCCATGATCTCGACGAGACGCGTGAATTCTCCGGCAGCGCGAGTCGGCTCGGACATTTGATAATCTTAGCCAAATGTCCGAGCCGCACCCGCAGCTCTCCTTTACCGCGTTCGTCCTCTCGCTCGCGAGCACCGCCGCGATTCATTTCGGCGATCTGCCCGATCCGATCTCGGGCAGGCCGGCCGAACAGAATCTCGACGGCGCCGCGCAGATGATCGAGATTCTCAGCCTGCTCGAGCAGAAAACCAAAGGCAACCTGACGCCGGAAGAGGGTCAGGTTCTCGAGCAGGTGCTCTACGAGCTCCGCATGCGCTTCGTCGACGCGCGCAGCGGCGGCAAGCGGATCGTCGAGCCGTAACCCCGCGTCGATGCGAGTCACCGTTCTCGGGAGCGGAACATCCCACGGCGTGCCGGCGATCGGATGCGACTGCTCGGTGTGCCACTCTTCCGATCCGCGCGACAAGCGGACGCGGCCTTCGATCTGGATCGAGCTCGAAGGCGAGGCGCCATCGCCGTTCGCGTCGGCGGTGCGATCGATTCTCGTCGATACCTCCACCGATCTCCGCACGCAGGCGATCGACCGCGACATGCGCCGCGTCGACGCGATTCTGTTCACGCACAGCCATGCCGATCACGTCTTCGGGCTCGACGACGTGCGGCGCTACAACCAGATGCAGCGGACCTCGATTCCCTGTTACGCCGACGAGGAGACCGCCGGCAATCTGCGCCGGATGTTCTCGTACGTCTTCGATCCACCGCAGCAGGTGGGGGGCGGCATTCCGCAGCTGGTGCTCTTCCGGATCGCCGGACCATTCACGCTCGGCGGCGTCGAAATCGTGCCGGTACCGTTGTGCCACGGGCGGCTGCCGGTACTCGGCTTTCGCATCGGCACGTTCGCGTACTTGACCGACTGTAATCGGATCCCCGACGAGTCGTGGCCGCTCCTCGACGGAACGCGCACGCTGATTCTCGACGCGCTGCGCCATCGCCCGCACTCCACGCACTTCAGCGTCGGCGAGGCGGTCGAGGTCGTCGAACGGCTCGGCGCCGAGCGCGCGTACTTCACGCACGTCTGCCACGATCTCGCGCACGCCGCCACCAACGCGCAACTGCCCGCCGGCGTGGAGTTGGCTTATGATGGGCTCCGGTTAGAGATTCCGTGACGCCGAAAAAACACAAAGGACACAAAGGACACAAAGGGCACAAAGGGCACGAAGCGACGACGGAGGCGCGCGGCGTCCTCTCATGGACGTGATCCACTTTCCGGAGGACGTGCGGCCGGCGCGCTGGAGTCATCCGGTCCTGGCGCTCGGCAACTTCGACGGCGTGCACCGCGGGCACCGCAAGATCCTCGAGCGCGTCCAGCGCGGCGCGAGCGAGCACGGCGCCACCTCCGTGGTGATGACCTTCGAGCCGCATCCGCCGCGCATCGTTCGTCCGGATAAGGCGCCGCCGCTGTTGATGACCAAGGCGCAGAAGCTCGAGGCCCTCGCCGCCGCGGGCCTGCAGGGCGCCGCGATCGTGCGCTTCACGCCGGAGCTGTCGCGCTGGGACCCGGAGATGTTCGTCCGGACGGTCCTCGTCGAATGGCTGCACGTCTCGGAGGTGTGGGTTGGCGCGAACTTTCTGTTCGGCCACGATCGCGCCGGAAACTTCTCGATGCTGCGGACGCTGGGCGCGCGCTACGGGTTCAAGGCCGAGAAGATCGATCCGGTTCGCTACAAGGACTTCGTCGTCAGCAGCACGCGCATCCGGCGTCTCGTCGGCGAAGGGCGCGTCGACGAAGCCGGTGCGCTGCTCGGTCATCAGTATTTCGTCGACGGCACCGTGATGCACGGCGATCACCGCGGCCGCACGATCGGATTTCCCACCGCCAACCTCTGTTCCGAGAACGAGCTGCTTCCGCCGCTCGGCGTCTATGCGACGACGACGCGGATCGCCGGCGTCGTGCACGCCTCGGTGACCAATGTCGGAACGCGGCCGACCGTCGACCAGTCCGGCCGCACGGTGGTCGAGACCCACGTCTTCAACACCGATCGCGATCTCTACGGCGCGTCGATCCGGGTTGGCTTCGTGCAGCGGCTGCGCGACGAACGCGCGTTCGAGTCGCTCGATGCGCTGAAGGCGCAAATCGCCGCCGACTGTGCGCGCGCGCGCGTACTGTTCGATCGCCTTTCACTATAGAATCTCCGAGTCGTGGCCCCTCACGAGTTCATCTTCGAACTGGCGTTGCCCGATCAGTCCGACTCCACCGCCATCGTCGCCGACCTCGCCGCCGCGGTCCTCGGCTACGTGGGCTACGCGCCGGACGCGATTGCGGATGTGACCGCGAAGATGGGCGCCGCGGTCGCGGGCGCAGCGGCACGCGGACGCCACGGCTGCCAGATCGCGTTTCGCGCGCACGGCGGCGAGCTGAGGATCGCCGTGACCTCCGACGGCGCCGCGGCCTGGCAGACCGCACGTCCCTTGCCATAACGCATGTACCTCTACAACACCCTGACGCGCAGCGAAGAACCGTTCGCGCCCGCGGCCGACAACACCGTCCGCATGTACACGTGCGGGCTGACCACGTACGCGCGCGGGCACATCGGCAACTTCCGCACCTTCGTCTGCCTCGACGTGCTGCGCCGGACCTTGAAGTACATCGGTGGCTACCGCGTCAGGCAGGTGATGAACTTCACCGACGTCGACGATCGGACGATCGCCGGCGCGCAGAAAGCGGGCATGGATCTGCGCGAGTACACCGATCAGTTCATCGTTGCGTTTCGCGAGGACGCGCGCGCGCTCGGGCTGGAAGACGTCGAAGAGATGCCGCGCGCGACCGATCAGCCGAACCTGCGGGCGATGGCCGACATGATCGCCGCGCTCGAAAGAAACGGCCACACCTACCGGAGCGACGGATCGATCTATTTCAAGATTTCGACGCTGGCCGACTACGGCAAGCTCGCGCACCTCGACCACGAAGGCATGAAGCCGGGCGCACGCATCGACTCCGACACCTACGCGAAAGACGATGCGCGTGATTTCGTGCTGTGGAAAGGACACCGCGAAGGCGAGCCGGCGTGGACGTTTCCCGACGTCGGCGTCACGCCGGGGAGGCCTGGCTGGCACATCGAGTGCTCGGCGATGGCGCTACGACTGCTCGGCGACGCGCCGATCGATCTGCACGCCGGCGGCATCGATCTGATCTTTCCGCATCACGAGAACGAGATCGCGCAGGCCGAGGGCGCGACCCGCAAGCCGTTCTCGCGCTTCTGGGTCCACGTCGAGTATTTGATCGTCGACGAGCAGAAGATGTCGAAATCGCTCGGCAACACCTACACGATTCCCGACGTCGTCGCCAAGGGCCATCGGCCGTCCGCGGTGCGGTATTTGCTGCTGTCCGCACACTACCGCAAGCAGTTGAACTTCACATGGGCGAGTCTCGCGCAGGCGGAGGAAGCGCTGCGTCGGCTGACGGATTTTCTCGCGCGCCTCGACACGGTGACGCGCGAGGGCTCCGATGCCAACCTGAAGGCGCGCGTCGACGAAACGCGGAAGGCGTTCTCCGACGCGATGCAGGACGATCTCAACACCGCGGCGGCGCTCGGCGCGATCTTCGAGCTGGTGCGCGCGCTGAACTCCGCCATCGACGCCGGCGAGATGGGGAAGGGCGACGTCGCGCTCGTCCGCGGCGCCTTTGACGAATTCGACCGCGTGCTCGGCGTTCTGAGGCTGCGGCGCGCCGAAGAAGACCAGCCGCCCATGCCCGTCGAGGAGATCCTCCGCTTCATCGAGCTGCGGCAGGCCGCACGCCGCCGTCGCGACTTCGCGGAGGCCGACCGCATCCGCGACGAGCTGGCGGCACGCGGTGTGCTTCTGGAAGACTCCGCCAGCGGCACCCGCTGGAAGCGGAAATGACAAACGCGCCGTCAATCAAAACGCCCCTTCCCGGTCCTCGAGCCAAAGCGATCATCGAACGCGACAAGGCCGTTGTCTCACCTTCGTACACTCGCGGCTATCCGCTCGTCATCGCGCGTGGTCAGGGAGCCACGGTCGAGGACGTCGACGGGAACATATTTCTCGATTGCGCGGCCGGCATCGCCGTGAATTCGACCGGGCACTCGCATCCCGACGTGGTGCGCGCCATCACCGATCAGGCGCAGAAATTCCTGCACATGTCGGGAACGGATTTCTATTACGAGCCGCAGGTGCGCCTCGCCGAAGAGATGGCGGCGATCGCGCCGATTGCCGGCGGCGTGCGGACTTTCTTCGCCAATTCCGGCACCGAAGCGGTCGAAGCGTGCCTCAAGCTCTCGCGGTATACGACCGGCCGATCGGACATCATCGCGTTCCTTGGCGGCTTTCACGGCCGCACGATGGGATCGCTGTCGCTGACGTCGAGCAAGGCGATTCAACGCCGCGGATTCGGACCGTTGATGCCGGGCATCTATCACGCGCCGTATGCGGACTGCTATCGCTGTCCGCTGGGACTCGATCCCAGCAGCTGCGCGGCCGAATGTCTGGACTTCGTCGAGGACCAAATCCTCGTCCATCTCGTATCGCCCGACGAAGTCGCGGCGATCATCGTCGAGCCGATTCAAGGTGAGGGCGGATACGTCGTCGCGCCCGATCAGTTTCTGCAGCGGCTCCGCGAGCTGACCAAGCTGCACGGCATCCTGTTCGTCGCCGACGAAGTGCAGTCGGGCATGGGACGCAGCGGGAAAATGTTTGCAATTGAGTACAGCGGCGTCGAGCCGGACATGATGGCGATTGCAAAAGGCATTGCCTCGGGAATGCCGCTCGGCGTCGCCATTGCGCGCGCCGGCCTGATGGCGTGGCCGCCCGGCGCACATGCGAGCACCTTCGGCGGCAATCCGGTCTCGTGCGCCGCCGCGATCGCCACGATCAAGCTGCTCAGGGAGACTTTGGTCGCCAACGCGGCGGACGTCGGCGCGCATTTGATGGGCGCGCTCAGGGCGCTGATGGACAAGCATCCGCTGATCGGCGACGTGCGCGGCCGCGGGTTGATGGTCGGCGTGGAGCTCGTGCGCGATCGAAAGACCAAGGAGCGCGCCTCCGAGGAGCGCGACGAGGTGGTCAACGCCGCGTTCGGGCGAGGCTTGCTGATCCTCGGGGCGGGGAAGAACGCGATCCGCTTCTCGCCGCCGCTGGTCCTGACGCGCGGCGAGGCCGACACCGCGGTCCGCATCTTCGATGAGGCGCTGACCGAGGTCGAGCGGACGCATCCGAGTCGTACGTAGTATCCGGCTCGAGCCCGGACCGATGTCGGTGATGTGCGGCTTCAGCCGGAGCGCGCGGACCGTCGTTTGCAGAGGTTCGCTGGCCATGACGGACGCCCGCGTCACGCTCGGAAAAACGGGCGAGGATCTCGCGTGCCGCGAACTGAAACGCCGGGGGTACGCAATACTTGCCCGGCGCTACCGCCGCCGCCGTGGAGAAATTGACATCATCGCGCGCGACGGCCAGACGATCGTGTTCGTCGAAGTCAAGGCGCGCGAGAGCCGTGAGTTCGGGAACGCGGCCGAAGCGGTGACGGCGCTCAAGCGCCACCGCGTCACCGAGCTCGCGGTCGACTACATGATGCGCCATCATCTCGCCGACTGTCCGTGTCGCTTCGACGTCGTGTCGATTCATTTCGACGCGGGCGTCCCGGTCGTCGAGGTGATTCAGAACGCGTTCGACGCAGCGTGACGAACGACCAACGACGAATGACCAACGACCAACCACCAATGACCAACCACCACCGTGCCTGAACTCCGCAAAGATCCCGTCACCGGCCGCTGGGTGATCATCTCCACCGATCGGCAGAAGCGGCCGAACGACTTCGTCTTCGAGCGCGCGCGCATCATCGGCCGCGAGCACTGTCCCTTCTGTCCCGGACATGAATCGCTGACGCCGCCCGAGATCATGTCCTACCGGCAGAACGGCGGTTCGCCGAACGCGCCCGGCTGGGACGTCCGGGTCGTGCCCAACAAGTTTCCCGCACTGCAGGTCGAGGGGATGCTCGACCGCGAAGGCGAGGGGATGTTCGATCGCATGAACGGCATCGGCGCGCACGAGGTCATCATCGAGACGCCGGATCACGATCGCACGATGGCGTCGATGTCGGAGCCGGAGATCGAGCGCGTGCTGTTCGCCTATCGCGATCGCATCGTCGATCTGAAGAAGGACTTCCGGCTGAAGTACATCCTGATCTTCAAGAACCATCTCGCCGCCGCCGGCGCGACGCTCGAGCACACGCACTCGCAGTTGATTGCGCTGCCGATCGTGCCCGACTTCGTGCGCGAGGAGATCGAGGGCGCACGGCGCCACTTCGCGGACAAGGAGCGCTGCGTCTTCTGCGACATCGTGCACCAGGACATTCGCGACGGCCGGCGCGTGGTGGTCGAGAACGCGGACATCGTCGCGCTCGCGCCGTACGCGCCGCGGTTCGCGTTCGAGACGTGGCTGCTGCCGAAGCGCCACGGCGCGCGGTTCGAGGAGGCGCCGCGGCACGAGTACGAGAGTCTCGCGCGGATGATCAAAGTGGTGCTGCAGCGCATCGATCGCGCGCTGGAGTCGCCCGCCTACAACCTGATTCTTCACACGTCGCCGTTCTCGCAGGACACGTCGGAGATCTATCACTGGCATCTCGAGCTGATGCCGAAGCTGACGAAGGTTGCGGGGTTCGAGTGGGGAACCGGGTTCTACATCAACCCGACGTCCCCGGAAGAAGCCGCGCGCGTGCTGCGCGCGGTACGGACGTCGTGATTTGGTTGAAGACGACCCCAACCGTGTGTTACGGTGGGGATTCGAGCGGGAATAACTCAGTGGTAGAGTGCGACCTTGCCAAGGTCGAAGTCGCGGG
>DAIUKO010000344.1:0-6112 GCA_036848175.1 Vicinamibacterales bacterium
TCTCGCCGACGCCGTCGCTCATCGACGTCCCGTCGATCGCGAACTGCGACTGGTTGTATTTGCTGCCGGCGAACGTATACGTGCCGCTGCGCAGCGACAGCGTCGGAGTTACCGCCAGGAACGACCAGACGCCGGGATCGTTCAGCGGCAGCGTTCGCAGCTGCTCCGCCGTACGTATATCGCTGACACGCGGCGTCTCGAGCTCGATCGGCGTCGCGCCGCCGGTGACCTGGACCGCCTCCGAGAGAAGACCGACCTCCAGCGTGGCGTCGATGCGTCGGACATCGCGAGTCACCAGGAGAATGTTGGTCGTGATGAACTCGCGCAGACCCGGCGCCGTGATGCTCAACATGTACGGCCCTTCGCGCAGCTGACTCACGGTGTACACACCGTCGCTGTTGGTCGTCGTTTTCGTCGCGATCGACGTCTCGACATTGGTGGCAACGACCTCGGCGCCGGCAATCACGGCGCCGCTGGAATCAGTGACCGTGCCGGTAATCGTTGCGTAGGTCGTCTGAGCAGAAACGGATGTGAACGAGACGAGACTGAAGAGCGCGACCAGCGTGAAAAGTCGCGGAGCGACGAACATCGAGATCCTCCCCCCTGGTTTCTCTCGACGGAGAGTCACTCTGGGATTGCGTAATGGATGGCCAACGGGACACGCGGCCTATGGCGATCAACGTGCGGCGAATTGGGCGATAAGAATGGACTCGACGCGTGCGAGTGTCAACGCAAATCCCGAGCTCTGCTGTTACGCTGCGTGAAAAGCGCGTCAGTACCGATCGCGATTCTCGGTTTTGGTTGAGCTCGAGTCTACAATTGGCGGTCGAGATTGCCCCTCACATGTTGTCGTTGTTGAAGACGCTCGCTCGAGCGTCGACTGTCGAGCGTCGGCGCGTCATGGCGGCGCTTCTGATCTGTCCGACACTGCTGCTGTTCGGCTGCGCGAAAAAGATTCCAGTTCAAGCGCCTGCCCCTCGGCCACCGGATGTGGTTCCGGCTCCGCCGCCACCACCACCGCCGCCACCGCCGCCGCTACCCGCGCCTAATCGGCCGCCGCTCGTCCATGCGCTCTGCGATCCGTGCCGAGTTGAAGTCGGCGACACCGTACGAGTCACGGCCCAGGGTTCCGATCCGGACGGCGATCGCTTGTCGTTTCGTTGGTCAACACCGTCTGGAATCCTGGCAACTCCCTCCGACGCGCAAACTTTCTGGAAGGCGACGGAGCCTGGCTCCGCAACCGTGAACGTCACCGTCGATGACGGTCGCGGCGGCACCGCCACAGCGGCCATCGACGTCGAAGTGCTTCCGGTCGCCACTGTGCCAGTGCCCACTAAACCAGTGCTCACTAAACCAGAGCGACCGCGGCCGGCGCCGGGAGGTGAAGGTCCACTTACCGGCCGCGGGGCCGCACTACCTCCATTAGCCGGCGGCGGGGCCGCACCACCGCCGCCGACCGTTGGCGGCGCCGAACCATCGCCAACACCTGGCGCCAAACCCTCGCCGACACCTGCTCCCGGCCCTGCCGAATCGCACGGACCCACAAGCCCTTCCGCGCTCCCGACGCAACCATTCCAATGGGTGCTCCTGGGTGTCGGCACGTCGCTTTTGTTGCTGATCGTCGGGCTTGCGGTCTTCATTCCCGTTCCGAGCGCGTTCCAACGGTCTGTCTTTCGGACCGCGTTAGCGCTCGGCGTTTCGTGTGTGGCGGCCTCGATTCCATGGTTCGTTGGCAATCCGGCCGGAGCGGTGCAGACAGCGGGCGTCGTCGGCGGCGCGCTTGGTGTGTTCCTCCTCGTGTTCCTGTTCGATCCAGTCGGGAGAACCCAACGCGCCGGCGCGGGAGTTGCGCCAGTGGTCGCTCTCGGCGACGTGGCGGAGCGGTGCATTTTCATTTCGTATCGACGGGTGGAAACGGAAGATGTCGTTGGCCGGCTCTACGAACGGCTCGTGGCTCATTTCGGCGCGGGCGCCGTGTTCAAGGACATCGACGCGATCACTCCGGGTCTCGATTTCAGGGAGGAATTGACGCACGGCCTTCGCCAATGCCGCGTCGTCATCGCCGTGATCGGACGCGACTGGGAGCAATTGCGGAACGAGAACAACGTGCGGAAGCTCGACGATCCTCACGACTTCGTCGTGATCGAAATCGCGTCCGCGCTGACGCGACGCATTCCCGTGATTCCCGTGCTCGTGGACAGAACCTCGCTGCCGGCGGCCAATCTCCTGCCTGAGGCGATCGCCACGATGAAGTTCCGGCAGGCGTGCCAGCTTCGACACGATCCCGACTTCGCAACCGATGTCGAGCGTCTCATTCACGCGATCGAGACGCTGCTGCAGCGCGCGGAAGGCAGCGCGCCAGGCGTTGCCGCCCGGACGTAGAACCCAAACAAATAACAGCTTCGACATTTGTCTCCGATCGCCGGATAATCCGCGACGCAGTCGATCGTTCGACGCTTCATCGAGAAAGGAGACACGCGTGCGCCGCATTCATGTGTCCGCCGCTCTTGCCGTGGCTTTGCTCGCGTCGTGGCCCGTCGCTCCTGAAGTTCGCGGTCAGGCGCAGAGCGCGCCGGCGGTGTTTGCGCAGACGGCCGGCGATTATGCGACTGGAGACATCAGGATCATCACGCCAGGTGTGGTGTTCGCCTCCGGCCTGCCTGACATCGCCGCCGGTTTCACCAAGGAAACCGGCAAGAAGGTCGGCATCGTCGTCGTCGGCATGGGCACCATCGTCGACGAGATGAAGAAAAAGACTCCGCCGCCCGACGTGATCGTGCTGCCCTTCCAGTTGATGACCACCCTGTCGCTGGACGGCGGCGTCACGCCGGGCACGTTCACCCCGCTCGGCCGCAATCGGATGGGTCTCGCGGTGCGGGCGGGCGCACCGAAGCCGGACATCTCGACCGTCCCCAAGTTCGCCGCCGCGATCAAGAGCGCGAAGGCGGTGATGCGCTCGAATCCCGCTTCGCGGACGATGGTCGCCACGCTCATCGACGATCTGCTGAAGCGGCCGGAATTCGCCGGTGTGAACGCGCCCCCGAGCACGAGCGGCGAGGGCGGCCAGGCGCTGGCGCGCGGCGAAGGCGACATGGCGATTCAGACGATCAGCCAGATTCTTCCTTACAAGGAGATCGAACTGGTCGGTCCGCTGCCGGCGGAGCTTGGCGCGTGGATCGATTCGGCGATCGCCGTGTCAGCCAGAGCTACCCACGCCGATGACGCGCGCGCGTTGATCCGGTATCTGTTGCGGCCGGAATCGAACACGGTGTGGAAGCCGAGAGGCCTCGAGCGGTTCGAATGAGCGATCGCGCCGCGAGCCACTGCCGCCATCGCGTGGCGATATAGCTGGCGAGGTAGCGAAGACGACATTCGTCGAAAAAGGCGCCGTCGAAATCAGCGGCGGTGGTTTTTTTGATCCACCGCGCCGCGTGGCTGGCAAATTCGCGATACAGGAAGCCGGGGACGCCGACGAGCGTTCGCGCCTCGCGACCGACCGCGTCAGTCAGCCGTCCGTGGCGATCGATCGAATCGCGGAACCGCAACCGCGCGTGCGACGCGCCGGTGACGTGATACCACGCCCGATGGTACGGCTTCTTCAGTCGCTCCGGCTGAATCTCTGCAAAGGCGACCACCGAGTCGACGTAGAGGCCGCGTTTGCCGGCGCGCCACATGCGAAGGTTGAACTCGCGATCCTCGTCGCGCTGGAACTCGGGCGCGAATCCACCCAGCTCCCGGAACACCGCCGCACGGCAGGCGAGGTTGGCGGTGATGAGACACGCCGATGCGTGATCGCGATCGATGTAGTCACGACGTCCGCGATCGATCTGAAGCGCGAGGGGCGGCCAATGCAGGTCGGTGAGCCACGGCGGCGGCGCCTTCGGCCATCGCGGCTCGACGCGGCCTCCAATACAGTCCACTTCCGGATGCTCGACGAATGCCCTCACGATTGCCGCCACCCAATCGTGGCGCGGCCGGACGTCGTCATCGATGAACGCGACGACCGGGGCGCGGGCGAGCGCGATGCCGGCGTTTCTCGCGTACGACGCGCCGCGGCGCGTCTCCAGCACGTAGCGGAATCGTGGATCGCGGCCGCGCCGTGCAATCACCTCTGCCGTGTCGTCGTGCGATCCGTTGTCGACGACGATGACCTCGAAATCGACACCACCGGTCTGGCGCTGCAGATCGTCGAGCAGCGCATCGATCGACGACGCGCGATTGAACGTGGGGACGACGACACTGACGTCGATGGTTTCCATCCCACTCACGGCTTGCGAAGACGACTACGACTTCCCAACGCCGTACAGGCGGAACCACCGCGTGCGCGAGCGACTCGAGCAGCCTTATCCGATCTCAGGTGCAGAGCAGGACCGTTGCACGTCATGAGTCGTTGATCTTCCTTACCACGGCCGCGGCGATACCAAGAGTGGCCAGTCTTTATCCAGACTTCACTCAGCACGGCGCGCTACTGAAGCGCGAGGCAAGTCCAGTACCGTAGCGATTCATCAAGGACCTCAGCACGGCTCTTGCTTCGGCCAGGGCGTGATCGAGCGCGACAACTCACAGGCAGCCACGAATCTGATTGCCGGGACGGCCACGAAGTATCTGGTCCTCGTCGTGAACATCGCCGTCGGTGCGCTGGTGATGCCGTTCACCGTGCGTCACCTCGGTCAGACCGACTACGGTCTCTGGATGCTCGTCGCGTCGATGACCGCGTACTTTCAGTTGCTGGATCTCGGATACGGCAACGGCGTCGTCCGTCATCTCATCGCCGCGGATCGACGCGGCGATCAGCAGGAGGTCAATCGCGTCGCCAGTACGTTCGTCGTCGTGTATGCGGCGATCGGCGCGATCGCCTGCGTCGGCCTGGGTGTCATGGTCGGTGTGGTCGTGCCGCGCTTTCCACATCTCTCGCCGTCACAGGTTCGGATCGCGCAGGCGATTGCCGCGATTCTCGGCGCACGCGTCGCGATCGGCTTTCCGCTGACGGTGTTCGGAGCGGTGACGAACGCGCGCCAGGCATTTGTCTTCAACAATCTCGTGGCGCTCGCGACCGTGCTGGCCAGCGCTGCGGCGACGTATGTCGTGCTCTCGAGCGGCGGCGGCCTGCTGATGCTCGTCGCCACGACGACGGCGATCAACATGGCCGGGTACGGCGGCTATGCGTGGACCGCGTACCGGGTGATGCCAGAGCTGCGGATCCGAGTGTCGTCCTTCAGCCCCTCACATTGGCGCGACGTGACGAGCTTCAGTCTGTATTTGTTCGTCATCAATCTGGCCGGCCAGATCAGTTTCAACCTTGACAACGTGGTCATCGCGGCGTTCATGGGACCGGCGGCCGTTGCCGTCTATGTGGTCGCGCTCCGTCTGGCGGAGTACCAGCGACGGCTGTGCGATCAATTCAGCGGGATGTTGTTTCCCGTGGCGATGGCCTTCGGCAGCGACGGCAATCGCGCGGCGCTCAGACGGACGCTCGTCGACGGCAATCGAATCGCGATGACGCTGGTTGGCGGCGCATCGGTGTGTCTGATCGGCTTCAGCGGGCCGCTGATCCTCCACTGGATGGGGCCGGCCTTCGCCGGCAGCGTCGCCCCGTTCAATGTGCTGGCGATCGCCGGCATCATCGTCGTCAGCCAGGCCGCGTCGTCCAATGTGCTGATTGCGCTCGGCCGGCATCGGATCGTCACGACGATCTGGATCGTCGAAGCCGCCGCGAACCTTGCCCTGAGCGTCGTCGTGGTGCGGAGGATGGGGCTCGTCGGCGTGGCCGCCGGCACGCTCGTCCCGCTCGTCTTCGGACACGCGGTCGTGATGTTCGCGGCGGCGTGTCGTGCGGTCGGCATGTCGATCGGCCGCTGCGCGTACGAGACGATGCGGCCGGCTGTGGTGGCGGGCTCCGTCGCTGCCGTCGCGTGCATCGCGCTGCGCAGCCTCCTGCCGCCGCATTCGACGGTCGCCGTCGTTGTCGAAGGGACGCTGGTGGCAGCCACCTACCTCGTGTCGTTGATGACGATCGGTTTCGACCCGGCGATCCGGCGCACGTATTCGTCCCGGCTGCTCGGTGCCGGCGCGGCGATCGCGTCCGTGCTGCGCGGGGCGCGCACGGATGGCC
>DAIUKO010000344.1:6212-8092 GCA_036848175.1 Vicinamibacterales bacterium
CAGCGACGACTATAACAAGCCGCCATTAGAAAACTGTCAGCGTGCGGTGTTATCCTGAACCTACCGTCGCGCATGCGGCGCCAGAAAAGGCTCGAGCGACCACGCCTCCCACGAGCGAGGCACCACGAACTTGGTCGCGGCCGGGAGGTGCATCAATGCCGAATAGCACCGGGGGCAGTCGATAGGCTGTTCTCAGCTGTTGAACATCAAGGGCCGGCCACAGCGCCGGCCCTTGGTGTGTACGCTAATCCGCTCTCGACAAGTTGATGAGAGTCGCGCCCGGCACTCGACCTGACAGCCTGGCGTCGCGGAGCGAGTGCTCCATGATGCGGCGCGCGATGTGCGAGTGCTCCCGGGCGAGCGCCTCGGCGCGGGCGCCTTCATGCGCCGCGATCGCTTCGACGATCCGGCGGTGATGCTCCTGGCCGATCTCGGCGGTGTGGGCCGCGGCCGCCGCTTGGATGAAGACGTGCGCACTCGGCGCGGCGAACGGCAGGCTCAGAATTCCTTCGAGCGTCGCGACCACCATGCGGCTCTTCGAAAGCTGCCAGAGCGCTCTGTGAAACCGATCGTTGTGTTCCAGAAAACGCGGGTACTGCCGCGGCCGCAGCGGCAGCAGCGCTTCCATCCGCTGCAGATGCACCCGGATCTCCGCGAGATCGTCCGGCCCTGAATACCGCTCCGCCGCCAGTCGTGCGGCGGTGCCCTCGAGCACGCCTCGTATCTCGATCGCGTCCCAGACGTCCTCGATCGCAAACGCCCGGACGCGGTAGCCGCCGGAGTGAACCCGCTCGAGAAGTCCTTCGTGCGCGAGGCGGCTCAAGGCGTGACGAATCGGCGTGCGCGACGCGTTGAGCCGGCCAACCAGATCGAGTTCGGTGAGACGCCGCCTCGTGGCAAACGCACCGGTCAGTACCATCTCGCGGAGCATCAGCGTGACGCGGTCGGATTGCGAAGGCGAAAGGGCCGGCGAGTTCGACACGCGAAGGGCCCGTTTCACCATCTCTGCACACATAAATTGTATACAAACACCGCCGAAATCAGGCCGACGCCGGGCCCAGGCCGCCGCGTTTCGTCAAAAACACTTGGCTGTAAACGATTACGGACTTATACTCCGCCAGTTTCATTGTGTACATCGCGGCGTCGGAGGCTTCGACGCCATGCGTATTCCATCGGTTCTGCGGTTCGAAGTCTGTGATTGCTGGGAAGGAGGATCTATGCGGTTGGTCAGAGGCCTCGGGGGCGTACTCCGTCTCGCCCTCATAGCCCTCGTCTTCGTGGGCTATCCAACGGTTCTTCGCGCACAAACCACCAGTGCTACCGTTTCGGGAGTCGTTCAGGACTCGCAAGGCGGCGTCCTGCCCGGCGTCACGGTCACGATGACCAGCCGCACGCAGGGCAACGCGATGACCGCGACGACCGACGCCGGCGGCCGCTTCGTGTTTCCGATCGTGCGTCCCGACACCTATACGTTGAACGTCGCGCTTCAGGGCTTCAAAACGCTCGAGCGCACGAACGTCGTCGTCAACGCGAACGACAAGCTGACGACCGGCATGCTGACGCTGGACGTGGGCGCGCTGTCCGAGGAAGTCAGCGTCACCGGCCGCGTCACCGAACTGCAGTCGTCGAGCGGCGAGCGCTCGTTCACGCTCGAGAACGAGACGTTGAAGAACATCGCCAACAACGGCCGCGCGCTCTTCAACTTCACGGCGCTGGTGCCCGGAGCGCTCTCGCAGTCCAGGAACAACGCGGAGATTGGGTCGGTTGGTGACTTCACCGTCAACGGGCAGCGACCCAACTCGAACAACATCACGATCGACGGCGTCGCCAACATCGACACCGGCAACAACGGCGGCAACATGGCGACGACCAACATCGAC
>DAIUKO010000345.1:0-1820 GCA_036848175.1 Vicinamibacterales bacterium
GGCTTCTAACGGTGCGGCCTCTCGATCCGGCGATCCGGCACCAGCCACATGAGCGCGACGGCGACGTAGAGCGCAGTGGAAATCCGTTCGTTGACGAAGGCGAGCGGAATCGCGGCCACGTACATCGCGATCGACATCTTGCCTTTCACGTCGTCCTTCACCGCCTGCGCCAGCTTTGATTGCGGTCCTTCGTGGCGGATGATCGTCGCCTGCAGCGTGGTGTAGGCGAGGGCGGCGCAGGTGAGGACGGCGCCGTACACGGCCGTCGGCAATGGTTCGAAGTGATTCTCACCCATCCAGCCGGTGACGAACGGCGTCAGCGACAGCCAGAACAACAGATGCAGATTCGCCCACATGATCGCGCCGGTGGCGTGTTCGGTGAGGTGCATCATGTGATGGTGATTGTTCCAGTAGATGCCGAGATAGATGAAGCTGAGCACGTAGGTGAGGAACACCGGCGTCAGCGGGCGCAGCGCTTCCCAGTCGGCGCCGTGCGGCACCTTCAGCTCCAGCACCATAATCGTGATGATGACGGCGAAGACGCCGTCGCTGAATGCCTCGAGGCGGGCCGTGGTCATTCGCGCCTCCGCATCATACGGACTCCGACCGCGATTGGACATCCTCGAGAAATGCGGCGGATAATCTCGCCACACATGCGACAGTCCATTTCGAGGCGGAGACTCCTCAAGACGATCGGGGCGGCCGCCGGCGCCGCCGTCGCCTCTGGCGGTCCGACTGCAGCTCAGACTTCGCGTCAGACTCCGCAGGGGCCGCCGAGCACGGTGACGATCCCGCCGCGCGACTTCGGTCCCAACGCGCCGCCGACGACCTATTTCACCGATCCCGACATCCTCACCGTCGATCCGCGCTTCGACGCGTACGTGCAGGCGAACACGCCGATCAAGCGTCTGTGGACCGGCGCGCTGTGGGCCGAAGGTCCGGCGTGGAGCGCGCAGGGACGGTATCTGGTCTGGAGCGACATCCCCAACGATCGGCTGCTGCGCTGGGTCGAAGACGACGAGCGGGTGACGGTGTTCCGTCAGCCGTCGAACAACACCAACGGCAACACGTTCGATTTTCAGGGACGCCAACTGTCGTGCGAGCACCTCACACGGCGCGTCGTGCGGTTCGAGCACAACGGATCGATCACGGTCATCGCCGAGTCGTACAACGGCAAGCGTCTCAACTCGCCGAACGACGTCGTGCCGCATCCCGACGGCAGCTACTGGTTCACCGATCCGCCCTACGGCCGCAGCCTGTACGAGGGCAGGCCGGAGAAGCGCGACTTGCCGACCAGCGTCTACCGCGTCGATCCCAAAGGCGCGATCACTCTAGTCGTCACCGAGGAGCAGGTGCCCGACCCGAATGGGTTGGCATTCTCGCCCGACCATAAGAAGTTGTATGTGGTCAGCACGGGGCGCGGCCCGGGGGACGCGGGGCCAGGCGGTCAGGGCGACCTGCACGTGTTCGACGTCGGCGCCGACAACAAGCTCTCGAATGGAAAGCGCTTCGCCGATTTCATGATCGACGGCGTGAAGTGCGCGCCCGACGGCGTGCGGTGCGACGTCGACGGGAACGTGTGGTGCTCGAGCAACGCCGGCCGCGCCGTCGGCTACAGCGGCGTCACGGTCTGGACGGCGGACGGCCGTCTCATCGGACGCATTCGTCTGCCCGAAGTCTGCGGCAACTTGTGCTTCGGCGGCCCGAAACGGAATCGCCTGTTCATGGCCGCCAGCCAGTCGCTCTACGCGGTGTTCGTCAACACGCAGGGTGCGGCACCAGGGTAACTTCGCTGGGCGGGATTCGGGATTCGGGATTCG
>DAIUKO010000345.1:1920-8055 GCA_036848175.1 Vicinamibacterales bacterium
GGATTCGGGTGAGGGCGTGATTCACTTCGGCGATTTCGAGTTCGACGAGCGATCCGGCGAGCTGCGACGCAACGGTCGCGCGACGCGTCTCGAGCCGCAGCCCGCACGGGTGCTCGCGTTGCTCGTCGAGCATGCGGGCGAGGTGGTCACGCGCGCCGAGCTGCAGCAGCGGGTCTGGAGCGGCGATACCTTCGTCGACTTCGATCGCGGCCTCAACTACTGCATCGCGCAGATTCGCGACGCGCTCGGCGATTCGGCGTCCGAGCCGACATTCGTCGAGACGCTCCCGCGCCGCGGGTACCGGTTCATCGCGCCCCTGCGCGAATCACAGAACGGCATCGCGGACGGTCTTCAGGGTGGCACGCCGGCGAACTCCGTTCCCATCGCGCGGAGCATCGACGTCTCGGCGCCGGTTGCCATCGCCGCCGTGGCTGTCGTCGTGGCGCTGATCGCAGGCGCGTCGATGCTGATGCTGCGGCGCGATGCAGTCAAGGCGAAGCCCGACACGCGCGTGCGCCTCGCGGTGGTGCCGTTCGACAACGAGACTGGCGTTGCTGAGTACGATCGCCTGGCGCAGACGCTCACCGACGCCACCGTCGCGCGTCTGGCCGCCGATCCGTCGCGGCTGGCGGTCGTCGGCAACGCGCTGGCGCTCCGCGTCCCGCGATCGCAGCGCGATCTCGAGGCGATCGGCAGATCGCTCGGCGTCGGGCATGTCGTGCTGGGGCAGGTGCAGCAGATCGACGGTCATCTGCGGGTGACGACGCATTTAATCCGGACCACCGACCAATCCCATCTCTGGGCGAAGCGGTTCGAGCCGTCTCCATCCGAGACCGTGCATTTGGATCGCGAAGTGTCCGAAGCCGTCGCCGTCGCCGTCACGAAGCGCCTCTTGGGCGGCTAACCGAACATTACAAGCCTCGCTTCACCCCTCACTACAGCCTCACTTGACCCCTCACTTCGGCGAGGCTGGAGCGAGGCTTGTGGCAGAGTGTCCCTCACCGAATCCTGACCGCTTCCTCATCGGTTCCCGCGTAGCTCTGGTCGATGATCGGTCGTCCAATGGGCCAGCGAACTTGAAGGAGGTCTGAAATGTCTGTGCTTTCGCGCCGATCGTTTCTCTTCGCCGGCTCCGCGGTCGTGGTCCCCAGACTCGCGACCCCATTGCACGCCGCACCCGCCGGACCGCCTGACACCTTCCCGACACAGGACCCGGCGCTCGTCCGCGAGATGGTCACGGTCGCGCACGGCAACGTGAAGCGCGTGAAGGAGCTGGTCGACCGGCAGCAGACTCTCGCCAAGGCGACCTGGGACTGGGGGTTCGGCGACTGGGAATCCGCGCTCGGCGCCGCCTCTCATGTCGGCAGCCGCGAAATCGCCGAGTTCCTGATCGCGAACGGCGCGCGCCCGTCGATCTTCTCCGCCACGATGCTCGGCCAGCTCGACGTGGTTAAAGCGTTCGTCGACGCCTCGCCCGGCGTGCAGCGCATCCATGGACCGCACGGCATCACGCTGCTCGCGCATGCGACGGCCGGCGGCGACAAGGCCAAACCAGTTCTCGAGTATTTGACCAGGCTTGGCGACGCCGATCCACGAATCAATTCGCCGGCGCTCACCGACGACGAGGCGGCCGCGCTCGTCGGCAGCTACTCGTACGGAACGGATCCCTCCGCCGTGATCACGATAGACGCGACGAAAGGCCAGCTCGGATTTCTTCGCACGAACGCGATGAAGCGCGGCCTCCTGCAGCGCGGGCCGCGCGAGTTCTCGCCGGTCGGCGCCGCCAACGTCCGGATCAAGTTCGTCGTCGAGAACGGCAAGGCGACCGCGCTCACCGTCCACGATCCGGACGTCGTCCTGACCGCCCGTCGAGTCTGACCCGGGTCTGACCGCGGTCTGACCTGAGTCTGACCCGGGTCTGACCGCGGTCTGACCGCGGTCAGACCTGTGACACACTGACGCGGTGCCACAGAGCGTCGCCTGGGGACTGATTGGCGCGGGCGATATTGCCCGCAAGCGCGTGGCGCCGGCGCTGCGCGACACGCGTGCGAGCGAGCTCGTCGCCGTCAGCCGCGCGCGATCGCAGCTCGCGGCGGAGTTCGCGCGCGAGTTCGGCGTGCCGCGCTGGTACGCCGACTGGCGTGAGCTCGTCCAGGACCGCGCCATCGACGCCGTCTACATCGCGACGCCGGTTCGCGTCCACGCCGAGCAGGCGATCGCCGCCGCGAACGCCGGCAAGCACGTGCTCTGCGAAAAACCGATGGCGATGACCGTCGCGGAATGCGATCGGATCATCGCGGCCTGCCGGGCGAACGGGGTTGCGCTCGGCGTTGCCTACTATCGACACTTTTATCCGGTCATCGAGCGGATCAAGGCGATCCTCGCGTCAGGCGACGTCGGCGAGCCGGTCCTCGCGCAGATCGACGCGTTCGAATCGTTCGATCCTCCGCCCGACCATCCGCGTGCGTGGCTTCTCGATCGGCACGAATCGGGCGGCGGCCCGATGATGGATTTCGGCTGCCACCGGCTCGAGATCCTGCTCAATCTCTTCGGAGCCGTCCGGCGCGTCAGCAGTCTCGTCGCGAACACGGTTCTCGAGCGCGACGTCGAAGACACGGCGATGGCTTCGCTGCAGTTCGAGCGCGGCACGTGCGCGACGGTGACCGTCACGCATGCCGCGCACGAGCCGCGCGATACGCTGCGAATCTTCGCCACGCGCGGTTCGATGCACGTCGATGTGTTGAACCACGGCGACCTTCGGATCGTGAACGCGAGCGGCGAGACGCGCGAGACTCGTCCACCGGCGACGAACATTCATCAGCCGCTCATCGAGGACTTCGTCGATGCGCGGTTGACCGGCCGCGCACCACGTGTCGGCGGCGACATCGGACGTGCGGTCGCGTGGATCGAGGAGGAGATTTACGCCTGCGCTCATCTTCGATCTTGACGGCACGCTCGTGGGCACCGTCTACGCCTGCGTCGTGCTGCCGTGAACCTGAGGGGCGACAGCGGTCGCCCCTCAGGTTCAGTTAGATCGGCTCACCGTGATAGGCATCAGCCAGGCGGGCGAGCGCGAACGCGCCGAGCGCCAGTCCAAGGTCGCGCAGCGCGACGTCGAAGTAGGCGGGAATCGTGAGCAGGTTGACGATGATCCCGCACAGCCACAACCCGACGACCCAGCCGCCGATGCGCGGCATGAACGCGACGAGCAGGCCGGCGGCGATCTCGATCGCGCCGACGCCCATCATGAACGTCTGCGCGCTCAGTCCCGTCACGCGCGGGACCATCGGCGAGAGGTACTGGTTCCAGTTGACGAGAAAGTGAAAGAACTTGTCGACGCCGGCGACGATCGGAGCGATCGTGTACGCGAGATGGAGGATCTGGTACGCCTGATAGGTCGGGCTGCTCGTCCGCGTCAAGACTCGTTCGGCCATGTCATTCCTCTATGGTTTCCAAAGTGAACCCTGTCGCCTCGGCCCGGCTCATCGGGCCGTTGTCGTCGTTCGCCCGGAGAACTTCGCGGGAAACTGCTTGACGATGCCATCCGCGAGCGCATCGGAGAACTTGAGCATGTCCAAGACGTCACCAACATTCCTGATGGAGCAAACCGTTTGCCGAACGCGCAAACGGCCCCTCGCGTCTTATGATTTCTGGCGTGCGTGACTCATGGGATCGCAGCATTCAGCGCGCTGACCAGCTCGCGGCTGAGCACGACGCGACGCGTCCGCTGCTCGTCTTCTACGGACAGCTCCTCGGTTTGCAGCGCGACGGCTATGACACGCTGCGAAAGGCGCAGCTGACGGGATCGCTCGAACGCGATCTCGATGTGGTTCGCCCCTGTGCCTCGACGATGCTGAACGCGGTGTCGGCGATTGGTCCGCCGCTCGTCGCCGACGAAATCAAGGAAATCGTCGGCGGGGGCGAGCCGGCGATCGATCAGATGCTGCTCGAGTGGTGGCGCACGCTGGCCGCCAACCAGTTTTTTCCGAAGGTCATCCTTCAGCCGTACGCACGGCGGTTGGCTGAGCTCTCACAGCGTCCGCTCGATCGCGAGCTCTACGTCACCGAGTATCGATGTCCTTTTTGTGCAGGACCGCCGCAGTTGTCGGTGCTGCAGGGCGGCGGTGAGCTCGAAGGCGGCGGGCGGGCGCTGCTGTGTGCAACCTGTTTCACGAGCTGGCCATTCCGGCGGGTACGCTGCGCGTCGTGTGGAGAGGAAGACGAGCATCGGCTCGCCTATTTTCATTCACCGGCCCTGGATCATCTGCGCGTCGACGCCTGTGACACGTGTCGCCGCTATCTCAAGACGGTCGATCTGACACGGCTCGGCGTCGCCGTGCCGCTCGTCGACGAGGTCGCGGGCGCGCCGCTCGACGTCTGGGCGCGCGAGAACGGCTACGAAAAAATTGAATTGAATCTGGTAGGCCTGTAGGCCGAATGTTCGTCCCCGACCTTGTCGTGCGCAGTCGACGAGTTGTGACGCCGCGAGGCACGCAACCTGCCGCCATCCACATTCGAAGCGGAAAAATCATCGGTGTCGTCGGCTACGACGACGTGCCGGCAGGTTGTCCGGTCGACGAAGCCGGTGACGCCGCAGTGCTTCCGGGTCTGGTCGACACGTTCGCGCACCTTTCAGGTGGGGTCTCCCGAGCGACGCAAGCGGCCGCCGCAGGCGGAATCACGACCGTGCTCGCCGTCCCTGTTGACGGAATCGTCGCCCCAGAATCCTCCTCGGTTGACATCGGCTACTGGGGTCTCGCGTCGGCTGACCGCGTCAGCGAGCTCCGCGCGACTGCCGAAACCGGCGTGTTCGGATTCATCTGCGGTCACGCGCGCGAGACCGACCTCCGACTCGTCATGTCCGCGGTGCGCCGCCTCGAATCCACGTTGGTCGTCGCGTCTGAGATCGGCGCGGGACTTGCGTCGGAAGACGCGTCGGAGCTGGCAATCCGGATCTGCGGCGAGCTTCGCACGCGGACGCATTTGCATGAGTTGTCGTCGACCAACGCGCTGGCCTCGCTTTACCGCGCACGCACAGCCGGGTTCCCGATCACCGCCGGCACCTCGCCTCGACGGCTGACGCTCGCCAGCGACATGCACGAGCGCGAAGAGCGCGAACTGTTGTGGGCCGCGCTCGCCGGCGGCGTCCTGCAGGCGATCGCGTCGGATCGGTCGCCGCCGCAGCTCAGCATGTCCGCGATCTGGACTGAAGCGCACGCCCGCGGCTATACCCTGGATCAATTGGCGCAGTGGATGTGCCAAATGCCGGCGCGGCTCGCGCGCCTCGATCGCAAAGCGGCGATAGAGGTTGGCTACGACGCGGACCTCGTCGTCTTCGATCCGGATGCGAAGGTGAAGCCCGCGGTGACGCCGTACCTCGGCCACACCCTGCGCGGACGCATCGAGCGGACCTACCTGCGGGGCGCGCGAATCTACGACGGCGCGAAGTTTCTGTCGCCATGTGGCAAACTTCTGCTACGGAGGCTCTGAATGGCGATTTCCAGACGTGCCTTCCTTCAGCGTTCGCTCGTCGGCGGCGCAACGCTCTCGGCGTTCGGGTTCGACGTCGCTCCCGTGCTGGCGCAGTCGCGCACGCTCAAGATCGCGCGCACCAGCGAGACCCGCAGCACCTGTCCCTACTGCTCGGTCAGCTGCGGCGTCATCATCCACACGCTCGGCGACAAGGCGAAGAATGCGCTGCCGCAGGTCGTGCACGTCGAAGGCGACCCGGATCATCCGATCAACCGCGGCACGCTGTGCCCCAAGGGCGCGTCGCTCGAGCAGGACATCCTCAACGACCGGCGGCTGCTCAAGCCGCAGGTGCGCCGGCCCGGATCCGATCGCTGGGAAGACATCGGGTGGGACCAGGCGATCGACGAAATCGGACGCCGGGTGAAGAACACGCGCGACGCGACGTTCATCGAGAAGGACGATCGCGGCCGCACCGTCAACCGCTGTGAAGGCATCGCGTTCACCGGCGGCTGCACCGACACCAACGAATTCAACTATCTCGTCGTCAAGACGATGCGCAGCCTGGGGGTCTGCTACCTGGAAAACCAGGCCCGCGTTTGACACGGCCCCACGGTCTCCAGTTTGGGGCCCACATTCGGACGCGGCGCGATGACCAACGGCTGG
>DAIUKO010000346.1:0-8017 GCA_036848175.1 Vicinamibacterales bacterium
CGGATTTCGATCGCGATCATGATCGCCTTTCAGCGTCGTTCACTGTCACGCTGCATTCGCGAACAAGGCACGCCACGAAGGCACGAAGAGACTATGAGAGCGGGTCGTCGCGAGTAAGCTCCTTCTAGGGTTCAAAGCCAGGAGGAGACCAATGATCGCAGCGATCCGCTCTGAGCTGAGTGTAGTGGAACCGGTGGTGTATGTCGCGTTTGAGCTCGGAAAAAAATCATGGACGTTAGCGGTGACCTCGGGCATGGCCGTGACGCCACTGGTGCGAACGGTTCGCGCCGGCGATTTTGCGGCGGTCGAGCGCGTGATCGGCGAGGCGCGGCAGCGCTTGCCCGTGCCGGCCACGGCGCGGGTGATGAGTTGTTATGAAGCGGGTCGGGACGGCTTCTGGATTCATCGCGCGCTGGACGCGCGCGGGTATGCCAATCGGGTCGTGGATTCGGCGAGCATCGAGGTGAACCGGCGGGCGCGGCGGAGGAAGACGGACCGGATCGACGCCCGCAAGCTGGTCACGATGCTCGTTCGTGTCAGCAGCGGGGAGCGTCACGTGTGGTCGGAAGTGCACGTGCCGCCGACGGCCGCGGAGGCGGCGCGGCATGTCAGTCGGGAGCGGACCGCATTGACGAAAGAGCGCACGCGCCTGACGAATCAGATCACGAGCTGGTTGGCGACGTGCGGATGTGCGGTGTCGGCGCGCGCGCGGCGCCGCCCCGACTGGTGGACCACCGTTCGCGACTGGGCCGGCGCGGCGTTGCCCGCGACGCTGCAGGCGCGGTTGGCGCGGGCGACCGCGCGGTTGATGCTGCTGACCGAGCAACTCGCCACGATCGACGCCGCCCAGGAGGCGGCGCGGCGCGCGGCCGCGCCAGAGAGTGCCCAGGCGCGGCTCGTGCAGTTGAAGGGCGTCGCGACGACGAGTGCCGCGATTCTGCTCGAGGAAGGCTTGGAGTGGCGGCGGTTTCAGAACCGGCGGCAAGTCGGGGGCCTGCTCGGCTTCACGCCGACGCCACACGACAGCGGCACGGTGCGGCGCGAGCAAGGGATTAGTCGCGCGGGGAATAGCCGGCTGCAATCGGTGATGGTGGAACTAGCCTGGGGCTGGGTCCATTGGCAACCGCACAGTGCGTTGACGCGCTGGTATCGCGAGCGGTTTGGCTCCGGCCCACGCGCGCGCCGCATCGGCATCGTGGCGCTGGCGCGGAAACTGTGTATCGCGTTGTGGCGCTGGGCGACGGCCGGTGTGTTACCGACCGGCGCGATCCTGAAAGCGGCGTAATCGCGCGGACGCGCAACGTCTCAGTGCGCGGCGTGTACGGTTCGTGGAGGGTGCACCGCGAGGTGACCGGCACGAAGAGGGTACCGCCGCTCGAGGGTTCGACACGAGACCGAATGGTCTCAGGTAGCCGCGTCATCGCACGCGCGCTCGGATAGAAGACGATGTCGAGCATGGCGCTCGTACTCGAATCGAACCCCGCTGGGGACACGCTCGACGATGTTCGCGGATCCCCGCGCCGCCTGCGCGGACCGCTGTTGGGGTGGGCGGTCTGCTCGGCGGCGGCCACGCCCGAGCCGTGGGCCGATTAAATCGGCGCGAAGGAGCTTGACAGCGGCGCTCAACATAGAAGACACGAAGTGTTTAAGTACAAGAAATTCTTCGTGCCTTCGTGCCTTCGTGGCGCGCTTTTGTCGAGTGAACGCCGCCCGATGCTATGAAGCTGCTGTCGATCGCGCTTGCCTTGGTGATGTGCGCCGCATGTTCGCAGCCTGAAGCGAAGGATGCGCGCAGCTGGAATCCGCAGAGCGCGGCCGCCTACCTCGATCGACGCGCCGACTGGTGGATGCAATGGTCGGGCGCTGCACGCGATCGCGGAACCGTGTGCGTCTCGTGCCACACCACGCTGCCCTACGCACTCGTGCGCCCGCGCCTCGACTGGCCGTCCGATAGCAGCGGCTCGTCCGTGCGACGCCGCGTCGTCGATAACGTCAGAACGCGCGTTCGACTTTGGAAGGACATCGGACCCTATTACGCCAATCGAAGCGGCGACGCCTCCAAGGCTGCCGAATCTCGCGCAACGGAGGCGGTTCTCAACGCACTGATCCTCGCCGACGACGACGCGAAGGCCGGCACGCTCGGCGAAGACGCGCGTGCGGCCTTCGACCACATGTGGGAGCTTCAGCAAACGAGCGGCGATGCACGCGGCGCATGGCTATGGCTGCGGTTCGGGCTGGAACCATGGGAGGGCAAGGACTCCACGTACTACGGCGCCGCGCTGGCCACGCGCGCCGTCGCAGAAGCGCCGGATTCATATCGATCCGTCCCGGCAATCGCGCCGAAGCTGCAGCTGCTGCGTGAGTATCTGGACCGCGAGGACGCCAGGCAGTCGTTGTTGAATCGACTCGTATTGCTTTGGGCATCGGCGAAGATGCCGGGCTTCGTCGCACCCGAGCGGGAAACCGTCATCCTCGACGACCTGCTCGCTGAACAGGCGTCGGACGGCGGGTGGAGTCTGTCGTCGCTGTCCTCGCCCGCAGGAACGACGCCGTCGATACGCTCACGCGTGCGCTCGCTGCTCTCATCGAAGAGCGATGGGTATGCCACGGGCCTCGCCGCGCTCGTCCTGATGGACGCGCACCCGCCGCGTCACGCTGAAGCACTGCAGAAGGCGCTGTCGTGGCTCGTGCGAAACCAGGACAGCGGCGGATTCTGGGCGGCGTCCTCGCCGAACGTCCGGCGCGACCCGTCATCCGACATCGGGAAGTTCATGAGCGACGCAGCGACCGCCTACGCCGCGTTCGCGCTCACCACCGCAGGCTCACGTCAGGTAACTGACTCCGCTGCCCGATAGAAAACTCGCATCACAGTCGAGCATTTGCACGTGCAGCGCTCGACCGCCGAGGAGCTTCGCGTCGCCGAGGAGCGTGAGCGCCGAGCAATCGCGCGGGCGGAATCCGGCGCGGCCGAGACCCTCGGTGCCGATCGGCGTCGAGGCCCACGCCGAGACCTCGCACACATCAGGTTCGCGAGCGGCGACGGCCGCCGCGGTCTTGAACGCGGCGCGCCAGTCATCCGGATTCGTTGACGGCAGCCAGAGGTCGGCGATGCGAGCGACGTGGAGGCCGAACGACAGGCAGAAGTACCCGACGAGCGTTCCCGCATTCGCGAGGCCGAACAGGACGTGGCGTGCGGAGGGAGATTCGACGAAATAGCGGAAGAAGCCGGCATCGCGCGCCGTGACCGCCGTGCCGGCGGAGGGCAGCGGCCACAACGAGTCCGGAATGTCTTCCGGATCCATCGGCACCGCCGACCAGCCGCTCGGACACCTCACCGGCGAGATCGCGTGCCACAGCGCGTTCCGCAGGAATCGCCCGGCGAGTCTCGGACTTCTCGCCGACGTCGTCCGGAGCTGGCGCAGCGGCCGCACCGGACGCGCAAACGAGTAGACGACGCCATGCGCGCGGAAGCCGACGACCGGAAGCAGGCAGCGCGTGATCGCGGTGCCGCCGGTGGCGATCATCAGTCGCACATCGGAGCCGACCTTTCGCAGAACGCGGAGACCGGCTCCCGGACACGCCGGATCGGCCGCCCAGTCGACGGCATGCAGGGCGGAGAATGTCTGATCGTGAACGCGGATGCGCACCGGCCACACGGCGGCGTGCGCCACAATCGTCCCGTCGCGGCAGGCGATAAAGCTTCGCGACCCCGACCAGTCCGGCCGCGGCGACCAGTACTTCCAGTACATGTGCCGCTCGCCCAGCACCGCCTCCGGTTCGAACATGCGGCCCAGGAAGGAGGTCAGCGCCGCAGAGTCGCACGGCGAGGTCCGTCGAATATCGATCGTCGGCGCCGCGGTCGTGGCTAGCATTCCGCGACCACCGCGTCGGATGCGTCGCGGGCGACGCGCACGAGCCGATCGATCTCCGCCTCTGTGACGATGAGCGGAGGCGCAAAGAACAGGATGTCTCCGGGCGCAGGATCGGCGCCGGCAGCGGCTCGTGTCCGCGTGATGACGCCGCGCTGCATCATCTCCGCCTTGAGGCGCGCCGCGAACTTCAGCTCGGGCCGAAAGGCCCTCTTCGTCGCGCGATCCTGCACGAACTCGACCGCGGCGAGCAGTCCCTTTCCTCCGCGGATGTCGCCGACGTGGGGCAGCGCGCCGAACGCCGCGTCGAGGCCGACTTTCAACCGGCGGCCCATTTCAGTCGCGCGTTCGACGAGGCGCTCACGTTCGATGATGTCGATGTTCTTCAGCGCGACGGCGCAGCAGGTCGGATGGCCCGAGTTGGTATAGGCGTGCATCCAGCGATCGTCGGCGCTGACCGAGTCCATCACCTCTTTGATGGCGCCCGTCACCATGACGCCGCCGAGCGGCAGGTATCCGGAGGTGACCCCTTTGGCGAACGACACGATGTCGGCCGTGACATTCCAGTGCGACAGTCCGAACCAGCGGCCGGTCCGGCCGAAGCCGGTGATGATCTCGTCGTCGATCAGCAGCACGTCGTGGCGCGTGCAGATCTCGCGCACGAGCGGCCAGTAGTCGTCGGTCGGATAGAACACGCCGCCGGCGCCGTGGATCGGCTCGGCGACGAAGGCGGCGATCGTATCGGGGTCCTCGCGAAGAATCGTCTCTTCGAGCTGCCTGGCGGCCGCCTGGCCGGCGGTTTCGCCAGGCTTTTTTCCCTGACACCGATACGGATAGCACGTCGGAACGTGAACGAATCCGGGCACGCGCGGCTCGAACATCTTCCAGTACGCCGGGCTCATCGCGGTCGCGCTCATCGTCTGAAGCGTGAGGCCGTGATACGCCTGGTCTCGCGCGATGATCTTCACCTTGTCGGGCCGGCCGCGCGCCTTCCAGTAGAAACGAGCCGTCTTGAACGCCGACTCGTTCGCCTCGGCGCCGCCCGAGGTCAGAAACACGGCATCCATCGCGTGGTCGGTCAGCTCCACGAGCCGTTCCGCCAACGTGATCGCCGGGATGTTCGACGAGCCGACGAAGCCCGAGCAGTACGCGAGCTCGGTCATCTGCGCCGCGGCCGCCGCAGCGAGCTCGGCCCGGCCGTGTCCGACGTTGACGTTCCACAGTCCCGACAACCCGTCGATGTATTCGCGGCCGTCGATGTCCTCGACGATGACGCCTCGGCCACGTACATAGATGATGGGATCCTTGTTGTCGACCGGATGGTGGAGCGGATGAATCAGATACCGTTGATCGGCCCGGGCGAGAGCATCGAGATCAGGCGGCCTGTCGTACCGCAAGCCTTCAGGCCCGCCAACGGCCGCCTGGCAGTCCTGACGGGCTGCGCCGGTAATTTCACCACTCGTGGGCTGTGTGCAAGGCATGTCAGTGGGGCAGATGATTCAGGAGCGTGACGACGTCCGAGAAGACGCCCAGCGCGGTGACCTCCGCGCCGGCGCCCGGGCCTTGGACGACCAGCGGCGCTTCGCGATAGCGGTTCGACGTGATGGCGATCACGTTGTCGCTTCCTCTCGTCGCCGCGAACAGGTGATCGCGTGGGATGTCGCGCAGCTCCGCGTGGGCACGGCCGCCTTCGAACGTGCCCACGTATCGCAGGACGCGCCGGCGCGCGCGCGCGCGGGCGAGACGCGCCTGCAGCTCCTCGTCCCACCCCGCAAACGCTGAGAAGAGCTGCGGCGAAAACGGTCCGTCGACCGCGCCACGCGGGATCAGGCTGTCGACGCGAACATCGTCGAGATCCATGTGCGACCCGGCGTGGCGGCCGACGATCAGCAGCTTCCGGGCGACGTCGCGGCCGGACAAGTCCTCTCGCGGATCGGGCTCCGTGTACCCCGCGCGGTGAGCGTCGCGAACGAGCGCGCTGAACGGCATGCGGCCGTCGAACGTGTTGAACAGATAGCTCAGCGTTCCTGAGAACAGCCCCTCGACCTTGCGGATCACGTCGCCGCTCGCCATCAGATTGCGCAGCGTGGAGAGGACCGGCAGTCCGGCGCCGACCGTGGTGCCGTCGAGAAAATGCTTCCCGCGAGCGGCGAGCAGCTGCCTGAGCGCGATGTATCGCTGCCAGGGGAGCACGTTCGCCAGCTTGTTCGGCGTGATGACGTGCAGGTTTGCCGCGATGAACTCGGGATACGCATCGACGATCGACGATTCGGCGGTGCAGTCGACGAGCGCGGCGTTGGCGAGCTCCAGCCCGGCGACCTCGTCTGCCAGCTCCCACGGATTGGCGCGCCGATCGGACGCGTCGAGCTGATCCCGCCATCGCTCGAGGTCGATGCCGTTGGCGGCGACGACGAACCGTCGGCTGTCGGCAATCGCGATCACTCGGAGATCGATTCCCTGCTCCCGCAACGAGGCCTGCCGCGCGTGCAGACATCGGAGCAGCGCGCTGCCGACCTTGCCGACGCCCACGACGACGAGCGCAAGCGGCTTGCCCGTTTCGAAACACTCCCGATGGATCACGTTCAGCGCGCGGGTCTGCTGCGAGGCGTCCACCACGCAGGAGATGTGGTGCTCGGAGGCGCCTTGTGCGATCGCGCTGAAGGCGATGTTGTGCCGGCCAAGTGCACCGAAGACCTTTCCGGCGATGTCCGGCCGACGATGCATCCCGTTGCCGACCACTGCGACCACCGCCCGATCGTGCGTCTGATCGAGCGCGATCAGATCGTGCTCCAGCTCGAAACGAAACTCCTGCGCGATGGCGTCCACCGCTGCCGGCGCGTCGGCGTTCTTCACCGCGAGACACAGCGTCCGCTCCGCGCCGGCGTGAGAGCCGAGGATGACGCTCACGCCGCGGAGCTCCAGCGCACGGAACAACCGTTCTGCGGCGCCGCGCACTTTGTTCATGCCGCGCGTTCTCAGCGTGACGAGCGTCAAATCTCCGATCGAGGTGATGCCTTTGGGCCGCCGGTCGCTGCTCGTCGGGCCCGACGCGATGACGGTCCCCGGCGCCGACGGGTTGAGGCTGTTCTTGATGAGGATCGGAATCGACCTGGCGACCGCCGGCCCGATCGTGCGCATGTGCAGGACCTTGGCGCCGAAATACGACAGCTCGATCGCTTCTTCGTAGGTGATCTGCGGCAGCGCGAACGCCGACGGGACCGCCTTCGGGTCCGCGCTCAGGACGCCGTCGACGTCGGTCCAGATCTCGATCGCCGACGCGGCGAGCGCGCCGCCGATGATCGCCGCCGAGTAGTCGGATCCGTTCCGGCCGATCGTCGTGGTGCGGCCGTCCTCCGTGCGGCCGATGAATCCGGTGACGACCGCCACCGTCTGCCCCGCGTGGCGCCACAACGACGAGAAGTACTCCTGCACCGCGAGGTTCGTCTTCGAGAAGATCACGTTCGCCTGCGTGAACTGGTCGTCGGTGGTCACGAACTCGCGGGCGTCGACGAACCGCGAGGGGCAGAATCCATTCAGGTACGCAGCGACGACGATCGCCGAGAGACGCTCGCCGAAGCTCGCGGTCACGTCGAGCGCGGCCGGAGGACAGTGGCCGAGCAGCCGGATGCCGCGCAGCGCGTCGCGCAGATCGTGCAGCTGTCCGTCGATCAGATCACGGCTTGCGCGGTCTCCATCGCCGACGAGCGCGTCGAGCGCCGAGCGATGGCGCGCCGCGATCTGGTCGTATAACACCTCGTACGCCGGATCCCGCCGCTCCGCCAGGCGTGCGCAGTCGAGAAGCTGATTGGTCACGCCCTGGAAGGCCGAGACGACGACGATCGCCGGAGGGCCGGTCGACCCATCGACGACGATGCGCCCGACGTCGCGGATGCGCTGCGGCGTGGCGAGAGACGACCCGCCGAACTTCAGTACCCGCGCGCCCTGGAGGCGAGCCGGATCGGCGGAGCACGCCAGTCCTATATATAGAGGTTGCCGCACCTCAGCCGCGGACTCGCTGGGCATGTAGGCCAGTGCCGTAGGCTTCATTCGCTCCCGTCTTGGAATATAGAGGTCGCGTCAGCCCCGCGAAATCACCCGAAGGTGACCCATTCGTGGGCACAGCTTACCCGCCGAGTCTGACCGCGGTC
>DAIUKO010000347.1:0-2983 GCA_036848175.1 Vicinamibacterales bacterium
AACCAGTCGCAGTTCGCGATCGACGGGACGTCGATGAGCGACGGCGTCGGCGAGAGTCCGGTCGGCCCGCTCGCCAACTACATCGAGTCGTTCAAGGAAGTGAAGATCGATCTCGCGAACAACAGCGCCGAGTTCCCCAGCCTCGGCCAGGTCACGATCATCTCGAAATCGGGCGCCAACCGCTTCAGCGGCTCGGTCTTCGACTATTACCAGGGCCCGAGCATGCGCGCGCGGAATCCGTTCTCGGGTCAGCGACAGGCGGGCTGGGTGCATTTCCCGGGGTTCGGGCTCGGCGGCCCGGTGGTCATTCCAAACCTTTACGAGGGCCGCTCGCGGACGTTCTGGTATTTCTCAGGCGAGACGGTCAACGGCAGCGCCGCCTCCGTCGATTTGAATCCGACGGTGCCAATCCAGGCGTGGCGCAACGGAGACTTTTCTGCGCTGGGTCGTCCGATTCGCAACCCGTTCACCGGCGAGGTGTACGCCGACGGCCGCATTCCGGCGGCGGCGCTGAATCCGGTGGCTTTGAAGATTCAGGACCGTTTCTACCCGCTTCCGAACACCGGCAACACCTCGGTGCTGCAGTCGAACAACTTCCGGCAGACGCTGCCGGTTGACAGGTCGAAGCCGTACTACTGGACGGCGCGGATCGACCACGACTTCAACGCCACGAATCGAATATATGGACGCGTGACGCTGACTCAAGCGACCAATCCAGTTTGGGAAGGCAATCTGCCCGCGTTCGGCATGCGCGATCAGCTTCGCAAGGACCGGGCGTTCTCGCTGTCGTACACACGTATTCTCAGTCCGACGCTCGTCACCGAATTTCGAGGGGGGCACACGTACAACAACAACCCGATTTCCGGCCCGCTCAACGGATCCGAGGTTGCCACCTCGCTCGGGCTGCAGGGTCTGGCGCCGAGTCTGCCTGACGTGAGCGGCGTCCTCAAGGTCAGCTTCCCGGGCAGCGGTCTCACCGGATTGTCTCAAGTGGACTGGACGAATCCGGGCTTCCTCAACCGCGTCTATCAGCTTCAGAATCAGACAACATGGCAGCGGGGCACGCATACGGTGAAGGGCGGCGCCGAAATCCGGCGCATCGATAACGACGAGACCATCGCCTCACCGAATCTCTTCGGCGCTCTCGACTTCACGGGCCGGTTCACCGCCGTGCCGGGAGTCGCGGCGAGCGGCAATCCGTACGCAGACTTCCTGTTCGGCGTGCCGAACACGGCGTCTCGAGCGTTCCCTCCGATTGCCACCCAGCGTCGGCGTTGGAGCTACGACTTCTTCATGCAGGACGACTGGAAGCTCACGCGTGACGTCACGCTCAACCTCGGGGTGCGGTATGACCTCCATCCCGGCTGGTTCGAGCGCAGCGATCGGCAGGCCACTTTCGACATCACCAGCGGTCGCATCGTCGTTCCCGACGGCGGCCGGGACCAAGTGTCGCCGCTCTTGCCGGCAGGCTACGTCGACGTCGTGACTGCCAGCAGTCTCGGTCTGCCTGCGCGCACGCTGATTCGGACCGACCGCAACAACTTCGCGCCACGCGTCGGCATTGCGTATCGTCCCTTCGGCGGCGCGCGCACCGTTCTGCGCGGTGGCTACGGCTTGTATTACGACATGACGCCGATCGATCTCCAGGCCGGGCGCGTGCCGTTCGTGCTTTCGGAAACGCCCTTCACCAATCCGACGATTCCGACCGTCGTCCTGCCTGCGGTGTTTCCGGTCGGCGGCACATCGGGACCGGCGACGATCGGTCTGCCCCTCGCCGTCAATCCAGATATCGGCCTTCCGTACACGCATCAGTTCAACGTCACGGTCGAGCACGAGCGCTGGAATACGGGATTCCGTGTGTCGTACGTCGCGACGCTGGGCCGTGCGATGTGGTACGAGCGCGATGCCAACGCGCCCGCGCCCGACAATCGGCTCTACATCGAGAAGCCGCGGCCGTTCCCGCAGTTTCCCGACATCACCTACGCCGACAAGGGTGGATCGCACGACTATCACGGGCTGACGTTCGAAGCGGAGCGCCGCTTCTCGCGAGGATTGTTCTTTCAGATTGCCTACACGGCCGCGAGAGATGTGGGCGACACCGGCGGGAACGCGGCGAACGGCGGCATTTACACAACTCCGATCGAGAACCCGTTCGACCTGGCGCGCGAGCGCGGTCCCGACGTGGCGACCCCGAGGCATCGAGTGACGAGCGCGGTCATGTACGAACTGCCGTTCGGCCACGAGCGCAGGTGGCTCGCCAACGCTCCCGGAGCGGTCGATGCGGCGCTCGGCGGCTGGGAGGTGTCGCTGGTCTCGTATCAGCAGACCGGCGGCTATCTCACGCCGACGATCTCGGTGCCCGATCCGACCGGCACACGCTACACGACAACCGCGACGCGTCCGGTCGTCTCGATTCGTCCCGATTTGCTCGGCGATCCCAATCTCGACAACCAGACCATCCCGGGAGGGACACCGATCACGGCGTTCCCGTGGTACGACACTACGGCGTTCGGGGCGCCAGCGATCGGACGATTCGGGACGGCTGGCCGCGGCGTGATTGAAGGCCCCGGTCTGAATCTCTGGCACTTCGGCGTGCACAAGCGATTCCGTCTGACCGATCGCGCGGCCGGACCGACGCTGCGCGTCGAGCTCACGACGACCAACCTGTTCAACACGTCGCAGTGGGCGAACCCGAATCTGAACGTCACATCCACGAACGTCAACGCCGGCAAGGTCACCGCCGTCGGGGGAGGCGCCGGGTTCATTCAGCAGGCTGACATGCGGCGAATGCGGTTGGGTGCTCGACTCGAGTGGTAATGCGGCTCGGACAGCGCGCCGAGTGGCAGGTTGAGCGCGCCTAGTGTAGTGGGTCTAAGGGTCTGGTACATACGCTCGTCCTGAGCCTGTCGAAGGACGAGCCGATTTTGCTCGTGGTTCGACAAGCTCACCACGAGCGGAAATGTACCGACGCGTCGAGCGCACG
>DAIUKO010000347.1:3083-7988 GCA_036848175.1 Vicinamibacterales bacterium
CCACGAGCGGAAATGTACCGACGCGTCGAGCGCACGACATTAGTCCGCATTGAGAACACTCATCACCAGTCTCCCGACGCGGGCAGTCGGCACAGCGCAGGCAGCGAGAGAAACTGCTGCGACGGCCGCGGCGACCTGACCGAACGTCGCCGCGACGCCGAAAAGCATGCTGGTACATACGCTCGTCCTGAGCCTGTCGAAGGACGAGCCGATTTTGGTCGTGGTTCGACAAGCTCACCACGAGCGGAAATGTACCGACGCGTCGAGCGCACGACATTAGTCCGCATTGAGAGCACTCATCACCAGTCTCCCGACACGGGCAGTCGGCACAGCGCAGGCAGCGAGAGAAACTGCTGCGACGCCGAAAAGCATGCTGGTATATACGCTCGTCCTGAGCCTGTCGAAGGACGAGCCGATTTTGCTCGTGGTTCGACAAGCTCACCCGCGAGCGGAAATGTATCGACGCGTCGAGCGCACGACATTAGTCCGCAGCACGCGCAGGCTGTAGCGGACGTCGCGAATCAGGCCGGTCACGTGCGCGCGAGAATCTCGGCGACTTGCCGCAGATGATTGAGGTCGTGCGCGGCGAACATGCGCACGATGTCTTCGATCGATTCCCGGCCGCGTTCCGAATGCAGGCCGTAGTGCGTCCACTGCTCGGGCTCGAGGGATTCGAGCAGCGCAAGATTCCCTTCTCGCAGCACCCGAAACTGCTCGACCGACTTCCGCGGATCGCGCTTGTCGTAATGGCCGCTGACGACCCAGCTGTCCTGGTCGTAGGCGACGATGGCGGCACCCGGGGATCCGAGAATCAGCCGCATGCGAAAGCCGCCGACGATTTCGCCGTCGGCGAGGTGCGCGACGATTTCGCTCACGGACCATTTCTCCGGCGCCGGGCGTTTGCGCAGCGCCGCCGCCGGCACGCCGTCGATGAGGCGATCGAGCGTCGTCGCGGTGGCCGCCTGCACGGCAAGAGGGTCCTTCCCTTCCAGATAGCCGAGGATGCGCTCCTTGTATTGCTGCGGCGTTTCCATCATTTCGAGATCCCGTAACTCATCGTCGGTCGCAGGTTGAGTATTTCGATCGTCGTCTTCGCGATCGCGTTGTTCACCACGGCGTCGTCTCCAGGCAGCGGCTGTTCACGGCTGCCGTCGAGAATCGCCGCCAGGCTGGGCCGCGGACGCAGTCGCACGTAACGCGGAGCGGAACCTCCCGCCGCCATCCGATACCAGAGGGTTTCACCCTGCAGGAGCGATTGTTTCTCGGCGAGGGCCGCTTCGAACGCTTTGCCCGCACCGGGATTCAGCTCCACGGTCGCGAGCTCGAGGCGTGGCGTCGGCGTCGGTACACCCGTGCCGCGCGAGAGCGCCGGCAGATACTCGTAGAGCGCGTTCCCCACGAACTGCGCGTGCGGCGTCACGTTCGACACGTTGTCTCGCTCGTCCTCGGCCGGCGGCACCGGCGTGTCGAGGCTCGCGGCGGTGTGTCCGAACGTGGCGTAGACGAACCACCGCTGCCGGTCGCCAGCCCAGATGCTCCACCCGTACCAGACCCAGGTGTCGTGGGCCTGCCGGTGAAACTCGAGATGTCGCATGTACCCGGCTTCGAAGTCGACGGTGTCCTCGTCATGCGGCCGCAGGATCGCGATACGCGCGTACGGCCCGCGCTCGGTCTGACCCGAGTCTGACCGTGGTCTGACCGCGGTCTGACCCGAGTCTGACCGCGGTCTGACCGCGGTCTGACCTGCGGTCGCACCGCGGCCGACGAGAAGCGCGACGGCGACGATCGCAAGCGAGCGAGGCTTCATGACCCGAATCCTATCGAAGGCGGCCACGTCGATTTGCGACAGAGATCCGTCGAAGTCCGCCAATCGCCCTGGTTTCGGCTTGCGCACGTGTCGGCACGGCGGGATAGTGGGTGAACCCATGGCAAGCCTGTCCCGACGAATCGTCGTCGTCGTCGTGCCTCCGGTCGACGAACTCGATCTCGTTGGTCCTCTCCAGGTCTTCAACTCGGTGAATCGCCTCGCGGGCAGGACCATCTACACGATCGAAGTCGTCACGAGCGCGGACCGGTTGACGGTCGAGGGCGAGGGTGGGGTGTTGACGTTCATCGCCCGGCATCACTTCAAGAAGGTCGAAGGTCGGTGCGACTCGGTGCTCCTGGTCTGCGGACTCGGCAACCGATCGACGTGCGACGCGGCGCTGTCAGCGTGGCTGAAGAAGATGGCGCTCGAGGTGCGGCGGCTTGGCGCCGTCTGCGTCGGCTCGTTTCTGCTCGCCGAGGCCGGCCTGCTCAATGGGCGCAGGGCAACTACGCACTGGAAATTCGGCCGCGAGCTCGCGGCGCGCTATCCGGGTGTCCGCGTCGAACACGAGCCGCTCTGGGTCAGGGACGGAAACATCTACACGTCGGCCGGAATTTCAGCCGGGATCGATCTCGCGCTCGCGTGGGTCGAGGAGGATTGCGGCGCCGGCCTGGCACACGAAGCGGCGCGCGAGCTGGTGCTGTTCCTCCGACGGCCGGGCGGCCAGCCGCAATTGAGCGTCTCGCTCGCGTCGCAGGCGTCGGCGATGACGTCGATCCGCGAACTGCAGATCTGGATTGCCGAGCATCTCGACACCAGACTCTCGGTCGAGGACCTCGCGGATCGGATGTCGATGAGCGTGCGAAACTTCGAGCGCGTCTTCACGCGAGAGGTCGGCACGACGCCGTCCCAGTACGTGCTGCAGATGCGGGTGGAGGCGGCGCGGCGTCAGCTCGAACGCACGAACGGCGGCCTCAAGCATGTCGCCTCGGCTGCCGGGTTCGGCAGCGTCGACGTGATGCGACGCGCCTTCGTCCGACTTCTGGGTATCACTCCACGGCGGTATCGCGAGCTCGCCGAGCATCCCGCCGGCGACTGAAGTGTACTGCCGCTCACCGCTTGATCGCAGGCGCGTCGGTCGACGGCGCATGGACAGGCCTACACTTTCCTCGAAGGCTCGAGGAAGAGTCGAATTCGGCTTCTCCGGTTTCACCGCGCAGGACAAGGCCGACATCATCGCGTTCCTGAAGCTTCTCTAGGGTGGTGACATGTGTTGTTGGGCCCGTGGGATCAAGCCACTTCAGGTTGCGCCGTGAACTCGGCGGCGTGGTCGACGACCCACTGCTGGAAGGTACGCGCCGCTGTTCCGGTGACGTCCGCGACCGTGGAGGTCACCAACGCCGGACGATCAACTGCGGCGGCATAGGCGCTCAACAGCATGTCTGCGATTGGACCCGGCATCATTGTCAGCATCGCCTGCCGCGCCGAGGCCGGCGACAGTTCCTCGAACTGCAGCGGCCGGCCGACCACGTCGCCGATGATGCGCACCTGTTCGCGCTGCGTCAGAGACGCGGGTCCGGTCAGCACGTATTCCATGCCGGCGTGTCCGTCGCCGCAGAGCGCTCGAACGGCGACGGCGGCAATGTCGCGCTCGTGAATGGGCGCGGTCGCCGCGCTCGCATAGAACCACCTGACGACGTCGCCGTTCCTGATCTGCGGCGCCCACCAGTTTCGGCAGTTGATCGCGAACGCGCCCGGACGAAGAAACGTCCATCGCACTCCCGACTTCTCGATCAACTGCTCGACGCCGGCGTGAACGGCTCTGAGGGCATTGGGCTGCTGAAAAAAGGGGTGAGGTGTTCGATGCGGCGACGTCAGCAATACGATGCGCTCGGCATGCGCCGCGATCCGATCGATCGCCGCTGACGCGGCCGCGAGCGGTGCCAGCCACACGAGGAACACCACATCGACATCGTCGAGGCAGTCGTCGAGCGTTTCCGGCGCCGTGAGATCGCCGCGCACCACTTCGACATCGCGCGGCAGGTTGGCGGACTGTGGGCGGCGGCTCAACGCACGAATCCTGGATCCGGCGGCCGACAACTGAGTGACCACTTCACGGCCGACATTCCCCGTCGCCCCGGTCACGAGGACGCGTTTCATCGCATCATCATATACACAGGCGCCACGACGGCCGGCCATCTTGCTCGAATGTTCGACCACACGGAGACTGCCGCGTGGTCGTCAGCGCGCTGCTCTCCGCGATTCGCGTGTTCTTCGGCGGGAAGGAAAGGAAGTTTCTAGTGGACTATGTCGGCTGAAGTAGTACTACCCACAACAAGCCTTCGATGGCGGTTTTCGGGCCGCGACAACGCCGGGGTCCCCACCGCGCACGCCTGCGCGGTGGGGTGGAGCGGAGCGGCCCGGTAGTAAATCCGAGGAGACACTCCGCTAGTCGCCGTTCACTTCAAGCCAACCGTGCCAGCCGCAGGCATCGCACCGATAGCGTCTTCGCTTGAACAGCTTGAGCCATCGCTCGAACCATCGCGATCGGGTTCTGAATAACGGACCTCCACAGGTTTGACAGTCGCGTCGCTCGCACATCGTCGCCGTTCACTCCTAGCAAGAACGTTATTGCATTGTAGATAGCCGGAACGCGCCATGGACATGGGACTTTGGTAGGGCATCGGGACTCTTTACTCAAATCAGACCGTTTGTTTACCGGACCGCCATGAGTCGCCCGCCGCCGCGCGCCTAGCATGCGTGGACGTGATGGCAAACGGCTGGAGACACTTGATGAAGATGCTTGCAACGATGGCAGCGGCGTGCGCGCTGTCGGCGGCCCTCAGCGCGCAGGTTCCGGATTTCACCCCGCAGACACCGCTCATCGGCGCGCTGTTGCACAACGACGCCGCGGAAGCGAAGCGGCTCCTCGACCTCGGCGCCGATCCAAACGAGGGTCATTTCTTCGGGTTGTCGCCCGTACTCCTGGCGATCACGCGTCAGGACATTGATCTGGTGCGGTTGATGGCGGCCAGGGGCGCCGATCTCGACGCCCGCGATCGCTCGGGCTCGACGGCGCTCATGTGGGCCGCGTTGAA
>DAIUKO010000348.1:0-7987 GCA_036848175.1 Vicinamibacterales bacterium
TCCGCCGCCGCAGTATCGTCGTCATCACCAGCGAGAACTTCGACGGCGAGTGGATTGCCGGCATCATCGAGCGGTTCGGCTACGGCACGGCGCGCGGATCGACGTCACGCGGCGCGGCGCGGGCGCTCCTGCAGCTCAAACGCGAGATGGCGGCGGGGAAGCCGGCGGCGTTCACGCTCGACGGCCCGCGCGGGCCGGCGCGCATCGCGCAGCCGGGCGCGGTGTGGCTCGCGAAAGCGACCGGCAATCCGATTCTGCCGTTTCACATCGAAGCCGATCGCTACTGGACTGCGAACAGCTGGGACCGCACGCAGATTCCGAAACCGTACGCCACAGCGGCGATTGCGATCGGCGAACCGATTCACGTCGACGGCGGCGCCGACGAAGCCGAGATCGAACGATCGCGGCAACTGCTCGAACGGCGGCTTCAGGCCTTGGAAGCGCGTGCTCGCGTGATGATCGAATCACGGGATTGATCGCGCTCGTACCAATCTGTCAGCGCTGCTTCAGTTTTCGTCGAATTGGCCGCGGCGTGCCGGGGCATACGCCTTGCCTGTCACCGGCCAATGTCACCGATTCGTTTTGCGTTGATCATCGCCGTCCTGCTCGCGCCGGCTGCACATGTGAACGCGCAGACGTCAGCGAATCCGCTGGACGCCGGATTCGCGGCGATCCAGAACGGCGACGGCGACACGGCCGCCGCAATCTTCAAATCGGCCCTGGCCCGCGATCCAAAGGACCCGCGTCTGCTGTTTGGCGCCGGTCTCGCGGCGCATCTGCAGGGCCGGGAAAGCGACGCGTTGACGCTATTGAAGCAGGCGCTGCAGTACGAACCGCGGATGACGCAGGCGGCGGCCGTCCTCGGCGAGATTGCCTATCACGAAGGCGACCTCGATCTCGCGATCAAAACCTACGAGCGCGCGCTGACCTATTCGCCGACGAATCTCCCGCTCCGTCAGCGGCTCGAGGCATGGCGGAGCGAAGCGGCGCTGCCGCAGAGCTCGCAGTCGCTGAAAGACGACCGCTTCGCGATCATGTTCGACGGCCCGGTGCAGGAAAAGCTCGCCACGCGCGCCGCAAGTGTATTGAGCGCCGCGTTCTGGCGGATTGGCAACGGGCTCGGCGCCTATCCGTCGGCGCAAATCAAGGTGGTCCTCTACTCCGAGCGCCAGTTTCGCGACATTACCGGCGCGCCCGAATGGTCCGGCGGCGGATTCGACGGCCAGTTGCGGATGCCCGTCCGTGGCGCGTCGCAGAACCTGCAGCAGTTCGATCGCGTCCTGACCCACGAGCTCACGCACGCGATCCTGAAGAGCCTCGCGCCGCGCAACCTTCCGGTCTGGCTGAACGAAGGGCTCGCGATGTACTTCGAAGGCCGCGACGGTCTGCAGTCGGAGCGACGGCTCAGGTCCGTAGGCCTGTTCGTCCCGCTCGAAAAGCTGAGCACGAGTTTCACCGGGTTCAACGCCGCGCAAGCCACGCTCGCCTACGAGGAGAGCGCGTTCGCGACGCGCGCGTTGATCGATCGAATCGGGCTGTCGAACGTCGGCCTCCTGCTACAGGATCTCGATAGCGGTCAGACTCTCGAGCAGGCGATCGAGCGGTTCGGCGTCACCCTGACGAATTTCGAAGGCGATCTCATGCGCCGCGTCGGCGTGTCGCCGCGCGTTTCGAGGAAAGAACCGTAGGGCCGGCCCGCCGGGCTTCATTGATACGCCGGCGTCGGGAGCGGCCTTCGCAACCGCACCTCGGCGGGCAGCATCGACGCGGCCGGACGCTCGAACGCGTAGTCGCCGGGATCGGTGAAGGTCTTGAGGAACTCGATAATCTCGTAGCGGTTCGCGTCGGTCAGCCCCGCGTAGAACCACCACTCGTGCCCGGTGTTCCAGTTGCCGAGGACGTGAGTGTCGAGGACGAACGGCGGCATGTTCGGTGGCGTCAGGAACCGCGCGCCGTCGGTGACGTATCCGAGCTTCTGCGGATCGTACTCGCGCGTCCCGAGACGGAATGTCTTCGGCCGCTCGTCGACCGGCAGCAGCAGATCGTAGATGGTCGGCACCGATCCGTTGTGCAGGTACGGCGCGGTCGCCCAAATCCCTTTCAACGTCTTCGCGCGATAGACGCCGCGATCCTTCGTGTCGGGATACTTGTCGTAGTCGCGCAGCGGCACCCGAAAATCGGGCTTACCGCGCGTGGCGCTCTGCTCCATTGTCCGCTGCTGCTGCTCCGAAATGTGATGCTCGGCGTAGTACGCCTTCATCACGTTCGTGACGACGTCGAATGCGGCCAGGCCGAACGGACGCGGACCGTCGGCCGTCATCACCGTCCGCTCGAAGTTGACGGCAGTGCCGGGATCGGTGCCGACGACATCGAGCGGGAACAGTTGATATTCGTTCAGGGTGCCGCTCTTCGCGTAGGTTTCGTGGCACAACGCGCACGTGCGGTTGAACAGCGCCTGTCCGCGCGCGGCCTTCGCGCGATCGATCGGACCGAGGATCTCCTCCGGCCATTTCGGCGGCGTCAGTTTGTACGACAACGTCTCCATCGCATAGAGATGATCGAGACGCGCCGTCGTGCGGAAGGTTCCTGGTTCGAAGATGGCGCCGACGCCGAGCGACTGGCCGATGTTGCGCTCGACGACTGAGTTCGTGTTGGCGCCCCACTGGAACCACGAGGTCCGCTCCATGCCCCACAGATGCGGGAAACTCACCGGCGCATCGGGCGGCACGGCGTTTCCGCCGGCCGTGAAGTCCTTCGCCTGGAACCCGCCGAACAGCTCGTTGCGGCCGACGCCGAACGCGTCCGCGCGCCCGTAGCCGTCGAGCGTGCCCAGCTTCATCGACTGCGCGACAATCTGCATCGTCTTCAGGGCGGCGAGGCGCTGATCGAGCAGGCCGCGGTTGGTTGTGACCGCCTCTTTGAGGCCGTCGAAGAGACGCCGCGGACCTGACGCGCTGCTGTCGAGCAGCTCGTTCGGCTCGTCGGTTGGCGCCGCCACGTCTTCGTGCTGGACGACGCCGAACTCCGGCACGCGCACCAGCCTGACGCGCTTGCGGCGATCGACGAACCGCGCGAGCCGCGCTGGATCGTCCTTCATCTTCGCGGTCGTGTCGAAGATCGCGCCGATGAAGGCGTTGACGAACGACATGTTGGGCCCGCCGTCGATGCGAATCGCCTTGCCGTTGAAGTGGATCTCGCCGACGTGACACGCGGTGCAGTTGAGGCCCATCATCTGCAGGCCGCTGATCTGCGAGTACCCGATCGTCACGCCGACCGGCAGGCCGTACGGGTTGTACACGCTCGGCGCATCCGGGATCATGCCGAAGCGTTCGACATTCTCGAGGAACGGCTGATAGCTTGGCTTGCCGTCCGGTCCCGGCACTTCCTGTTCGAGCGCCAGGAGCCACGCCATCGGGTAGAGCTCACCGCCCTCGGTCAAATGGTAGTACTGCTGCCGCTCGTCGGCGGTCAGTCCGTTCGCGCCGGAGGGCGGCGCCGGTGCCGGCAGACGGTCCGGCAGATCCTTTGCCACCGGCCAGAGCATCCACATCGGAACGGCCGCAACCAGCAGAACGGCAACCGCAAGGATGGTCAGGACGATGCGGCGCGTGCGGCGCGGACGATCATTGCTGTTCGACACGGGTTGCTCTCCAACGGCTGGTGGGGACGCGGGCAGAATGGTTCACGCGCCCGGTCGTGTCAAGAAAAGCAGGACCGATCGACGAAAACACTATGCAGAGATAGTGCGGAGGGTGGCCGATCTGTTTCATGGCGACCTTGAACGCGTCGCCCCACGAGCTACCAGGCGATCTCGCGGCGGTCGCTGAAGAATTTTCCGGTCGGACCGTTCGCGGGCAGCGTGGCGAGCCACACGATCGTGTCGGCGCCCGCCTCAACTGACCGAGGGGCGCCGCGGCCGCCCATTCGCGTGCGCACCCAGCCCGGATTCACGCAGTTGACCAGCACACCGCGTCCCTTCGTGGACGCCGCGAGTTGAATCGTCAGCGCGTTGAGCGCCGCTTTCGAGATCGAGTATGCCGGCGCGTACGTCGTCATCGACGACAGCTGACCGGCGCCCGAAGACACGTTGACGACGCGTCCATACGACCGCGCGACCATGGCGGGCACGAACGCCTGACAGACCTCGACGACGCCGAAGACATTGGTGTCGAACGTCGTGCGGAAGTCCTCGACCGGAATGTCGAGTAGCGTCGCCCCCTCGGCGACGAGCACCGCCGCGTTGTTGACGAGGACGTCGACGCCTCCAAACTGCTTCTTCACCTCGCGCTCGCACGCGCGAATACTCGCGGCGTCGGTGACGTCGAGCGCAACGGCGGTGACGTCGAGTTTCTCGCCGCGCAGCTCGCCGGCGGCAGCTTCAGCCCTGGCGCGATCGCGTCCCGTGAGGATCACCCGCAGTCCCTGACCGGCGAGCTGGCGGCAGACTTCGAGTCCAATGCCGCGGTTCGCGCCGGTCACGAGCGCGACGCGGGCGTCGCCGTCTCGACGAGCCATGGCCTACTGGACGCCGGTCGCGTGCGGGTGCTGCTGATAGTGCTGCCGCAGCAGATCCTTGCCGTAGTCGTTGCCGTTCGGCGTGCGGACGACGACGTGGATGTGCTGAGGGTTGGGCGCGTTCGGATCCTTGGCGTACTGCTTGAGATTGGCCGGTACCTGGTGATCGAACTCGATCAGAATGACCGGGCTGTGAATGCGGTAGTAGAAGACGCCGCCCGCCTCCGTCTTGCCGATCCACGCGAACCAGGTGCGGTCGAGGAACCGTTTGACCTCGTCCATCTTCACCCGTGCGTGGCCATCGTCCATGTTGTCGACGTAGAGCGCGATGAGATCGACCAGCTGCTTCTGCTGCGCGGCTGACACATCGGTGTAGCGAACGCCGGCGTAGTCGAGAACGACGTTGTCCTTCCACGCTTCGGTGAGATTCTCGTTGCCGGTCTTCGAGACCTTGAGAATCGCCTTCGCCCGCTGCGCGTCGGCAAGCGCGTTGACCATCGCGAGCCCGCGATTCTGCTCGTCCTGCAGGATGCTCGTGCCCTTGTACTTGCCGGAGGTGGCGACGACTGGCTCGGAGCCGGCGAACATCGGCGTCATGACGACCTGGTCGCCGAGGACGAAGTAATTGATGATCGCGTGATGGCCATCGAGCTGCCAGCCCCACGGCTCGGTGGCCGACGGCTTGCCCATCACGGTGATGTGGTAACGCCACTCGCCGTAGCGATCGAAGTCGTTGTCGTTCATCTCGCCGAGGGTATGGTTGAGACGCATGATGTCGCGCGTCTGCTCGAGGCCCTTGGCGCTGAGCGAGACGCGCAGCAGGTGAATCGCCGTCTCGCGCTGCGCGTCGCTCATCTCGAGGAAGCTCACACCCTGGCGCACGTAAAAGTCCTGATTCATCCACTTGCGCCACTCGACATCGTCGACGCCGAACGTCGACTTCTCGCGCTGAGCCGCCGTCAGCGCGACGAGCAGGGCGTCGGCGGCCTTGCGCACCGGCTCGGTCGAAACGCCGGTGGATTTGATCGCAAACAACCCTGGCTCGATCGTGCCGTTCGTGGTGATCCCCTTGAAGGGCGTCGCGAGGCCTCGCGTCTCCGCCTCGATTGACATCCTGCGAAAACGCTCCGCGCGCTCGGCATGCGTCTCCGGCGCCTGCGAGCTGACGCGCGACTGCAGCGCGAGCGCGGACGCCAGGACGCCCGCAAGCGAGAACACGAGCGCGACGCGGACACGAGCGTGATCGCCGAAAGTCATGCCGCGCATTTTACTCTCCTGGACCAACGACCATTGACCATTACCGCGTAACCCAGTACTCGAAACCACGAACGCGGTCGCAGCCGTGGCTGTTGTCCGGACGGACATCCAGGACGCGACCGCCGGCGTCTTCGATCAGCGCCAGCACCTTGACGGACGGCATCCCGAACATCGTCATCTGCGACGCCTTGTCTGGCGCGCTGAGCCAGCACTTGAGACGGCGCCACGCGACCACCGCAGGCCACGGCACGTAGCGCTTCAGATGACGCAGAACGGGAATGCCGGTTTCGGGGTCGACGCCGATCGCCTCGGGCAGCTGAAACATCAGTCCGCCGCCCGGCGCGAGTACGCGAACGAGTTCCGGAATGTAGCGCTTCACGAGCGCCGGCCTGATGTGCTGCAGGACCAGCCGGCTGTAGACAGCCGTGAATGAACCGGTCTCGAAACAACTCAAATCGCTCGCGTCATTCAAGACGAAAGAGCAGCCGTTCATGTGGAGTGCGCGGGCGTGCTCGATCATCGATGCGGCCGCGTCGACGCCGACCGCCTCGTGGAAGTAGTTCGCCAGTGCGTGCGTCACGCGACCGACGCCGCAGCCGAAATCGAGCACCCGTGCGTGCGAGAACGTCGGCAGCAGCACCGTGAGCTCCGAGACGAACCGCTGCGCATCTGCGACGCCGGTTGCGAAGAATTCGTCAGAGTCCCAGGACGCAAGCTCGCCGTCTGCTCGCGTCAGCACCGCGCCCAGCGCGTTGGTCCGACCGAGCGCGTCCCACGCAGGCGACACGTGCCGCCAGGTCTTTTTCATAGTTGTTGGGGCGTAGAGTAGCACCTACTGTAAGCTGCGGCGCCATGTCCGTTGTCCTGATCCACACCGAACGGTTTGCGGAGCACCAGACGCCGCCGGGTCATCCCGAACGTCCCGAACGCGCGGAGGTGATGGACGTCGTCGCCGCCCGCTGGCGCGAGCGCGGCATCGACGTCGTCGCGCCGCCCGAGGCGACTCGCGAGCAGCTCGCGCGCGTGCACGACGATGCCTATCTGAATGTCATCGAGAAGACGGCCGGCCGCGCGGTGAAGCTGGATCCCGACACCTATACCTCGCCCGAATCGTACGAAATCGCGCTGCTCGCCGCCGGCGCCGCGGTCGACGCGGTCGACCGCGTCATGAAGGGACCGCATCGCGCGGCGATGGCGCTCGTGCGCCCGCCGGGCCATCATGCCGAGCGCGACCGCGCGATGGGCTTCTGTCTGTACAACAACGTTGCGGTGGCCGCCGCCCACGCGCGGGCCAACGGCGTGGCGAGAATCGCCGTCGTCGACTACGACGTGCATCACGGCAACGGCACGCAGCACATCTTCGAATCGGATCCGAGTGTCCTCTACGTCTCCACGCATCAATACCCGTACTACCCGGGCACCGGCGCCGCGCGCGAAGTTGGCAGCGAAGCCGGCCGCGGCTTCACCGTCAATCTGCCGCTCGAAGTGGGCGCTGTCGACGATGACTACCGGCTTGTCTTCGACGAAGTCGTGCTCCCCGTGCTGCGGCAGTTTGCGCCCGAGCTCCTCATCGTCTCCGCCGGTTTCGACGCGCATGAGCGCGATCCGCTGGGCGGCATGCGCGTCACGACGCCGGCGTTCGGAGCGATGACGATGGCGCTGCGAGCCGTCGCCGAGGAGTACTGTCACGGACGAATCGTGTGCGTCACGGAGGGTGGCTACGATCTGCACGCGCTTGCCGCGTCGATCGACGCCGTGGTGCAGACGCTCAGCGACGCGGCATCGGATCCGCGATGGCCGTCGAGCACGCTCGCCTCGAGCCGAGGGCGGGCATCAGCGGATGCGACCAAGCGCGCTCTGGGTCCTTCGTGGCAGTTCAGCTGACTTTTCAGTGGCGCTGGGCGGTGGCCGCAGGGGATGGGGATCCATAAAGGAGAAGGTGGTCGTATTTTAGAACTTCCTTATGCGAAACGCGGTTGATTCCGTAAGGCGCTGGCAGTCTAATCCCGGCTGACATTTCCTTTATCTTCGGTCGACGTTGCTCTTATATCCGGCAACCCGTTCCACCCACGAGGAGGCCGCAGATGCGCAGAGCCCCGGTCGGTCTTGTCGCTATTGTTAGTTTGGTCCTTTCTCTTCTCATTGCGACGGCCTTGCCGGTCGTCGCTCAGCAAGGCACAGCGGAAATCGGCGGCCGCGTCACCGACGAGCAGGG
>DAIUKO010000349.1:0-7981 GCA_036848175.1 Vicinamibacterales bacterium
TTCGACTCGCCGCTCATGCTGAGCCTGTCGAAGCATGAGCGTCTCGCTCAGGATGGACCCTTCGACGAGCGGTGATGGGCGACGTGAATTCAACCGCTCACGTGGAGTCACGGCGCGGTTCCCAGACGAGAATCTCGCCCTTGCCGGGCACGGCCGCATCGCCGGTGTAGCGATGATAGCGGCCCTCTCGATCGTCGAAGGGAAGGCGGCATCCGAGCGGCGCGAGGCGTCTGGCGTACAAACGAAGAAACGTCGGATTGTAGGCGGCCGCACGCGAGAAAGTGGGCAGCAACGGAATCGGCTTCAACGAGACGATCGTCCCCCGATTCATCCACGCGCCGGTTCTCAACTCGGCGCCCTGCTGCAGGACGATCGTTCCGCCTTTCATCTGCAGCCCCGCGAAATCTCTGACCGGCCCGCCGACGACGATGGTGCCGCGCTTCATGCGCATGCCGAGTTCGAGACCGGCAGACCCGCCAATGACGATGAGACCGTCACGCATGCCCGACACGCTGCCGCGATACGCGGCACCCACTTGTCCGCCGGCATTGCCGTGCACGCGAATCATGCCTCCAGTCATTTCGGCGCCAAGCCAGTCGCCGGCGTCGCCCGACACTTCGATCGTGCCGCCCGCCATCGCGGATCCCAGATGCATCCCGGCATTCCCGTGAATGCGAACAGTCCCTCGGGTCATGCCGCGCCCGATCCACTTGACCCGCTGAACATCACCGCGGATCTCGAGCTCGTCACCAGCCTCGCCTTCGACATCGAAGAACTCATCGACACGCCGCTGCCGTTTGCCGAGGTGCACCGGCAGCGCGCGGATCTCGTCGACGGTCAGCGAGGCGATGATGTCGGGCGACAGCACTTCGGCCTCGAGCGGCACGCCCGGCGCTTCTTTCAGCGTCAGTCGAATCATGCGGGGCGAACGATTTCGGGACGGCGCAGGCGCTCGATCTCCACGGGGTAGTTCGCGAACGACATCGTGTACACCTTCTCGAAGAGCGGACGGATGTACTCCTCGATCTGTGGGTCGTACTCCGGCTGAACGATGAACTCCCGCCCCTCCGTGACCTCGCGGACGTCGCCTTCCTCGACGACAATGGCGCCGCCCTTGATCACGTAGCGTGGATACGAAAACAGGAATCCATGGTCGGGCCGGACCGGATAGATGGTCACATCCGCATCCGCACCCACGCCGAGATGTCCCTTGCGCGCGAGCCCCAGTGACCGCGCCGGACCCGCCGACGTGATGATCGCGATCTCGGACAACGTGTACTCGCGATCGAGATCGGCGAGCACGATGCGCTGCCGCGCCTTCTCGGGCAGCTTCTGCACCTGCTCCTTGCGGAACTCGGCATTCATCAGCAGATGAATGATCTCCGGATAGCGCCAGAAGCAGCCGCCGTTCGGATGATCGGTGGTGAGGAAAATCCGCCACGGATCGTCGATGAGCAGGAGCAGCTCGAGGCCGACGGCCCACTGCACGGCGTTCACGAGGTTTCGATCCTTGTAGATGTAGGGGACGATCCCGCAGCCGGTCTCGTTTTCGACGTCCAGATTCCCCCACTTGTGTCCCGTGAGCTGGTAGAGCAGATGCTGCCACGGTCCGTCGGCCGTGATCGTGACGGCGTCGCCGAACAGCACGGCACCGGCGTCGGCCGTGAGGTTGCCGTTCGCGTTGAACGCTTCGACGACGCGCACCGACTCGGACCGCATACTGCTCCAGTCGTCGCCGCCGTAGGCATGGAACTGCAAGTGCGCGAGATGGGCACGGTGTCCATCCAGCACGCGCATCGTCTCGGTCGTGGTCGCGAAGTTCCCGGGCACGCCGAGGTTGTTGCAGTGGAGATGGATCGGATGCGGCAGCTTCAGATCGTCGGCGATCGTCGCCAGACTGGAAATGATCTGCGCCGGCGTGACCGTCTTGTAGCCTTCGATGGGCGCGTGGAGCGTGTTGGCGTTCTTGCCCCACTTCCAGGCCTCGACGCCGCCGGGGTTGACGGCCTTGATGCCGTACGCTTTCGCCGCCCACACCAGCCACGAGACGACGTGCCTGGCGCGCTCGGTCTCGCCCGCCTCGAGAAGATCGAGGACGAACTCGTTGTTCGCCATCAGCACGAGCGAGGTCTTGTCGACGATCGGGATGTCGTGTAGTTCCTCGTGCGTGTGGCGGGCCGACAGAATCGGCACGGCGGCTTCGTTCACCGTCGTCCAGCCCATGCCGGCGTACAGGTAGCCGGTCGCGAACGTCGTCGGCGTCATGCCGCCCAGGCCGGCCCGGCGATCGAGGCCGTGCAGGAACTTGCGCGCGCGGCGCTGGTTCTCGGGTACGAGTCCGCGCGCGAAGTTGAGTGCGCCTCCCGCGACGTGCGTGTGGACATCGACGCCGCCTGGCATGACCACCATGCCCGTAGCGTCGATCGTGCGCGCGTCTGGCGCCAGATCGGTATCGGTGACGATGCGGCCGTCGGCGATGCACAGGTCTTTGACGACCCCGGCGATGCCGTTGGCGGGATCGTAGACGGTGCCTCCGGCGATCCGAAGCATCGGTGCGCTCTAGGCGATAGCCATCATGCGGCCGGGAGTCGGCGTCCAGGCCGGCTTCCGGGCGACCGCGTGGCGAATGCGGCGGATGACCTCTTCATCGGTGGGATACGGCGAGGTGAGCGCCGGCCGCAGCGGCAACGGGATCTCATCCATCCGGTAGGCGGTGCCCGGCGCGCTCACGCCGGTGACGGCCGTCGTGATGTGCACGCGCGCGAGCCGGCTGGTGTGCGTCACCTTCGGATCCAGGACGATCGTCGGGATGCGCGCGAGATGTTCGATGCCCGGCTGCGGCATCGTCGCGCCCGGATCGGCGCCAAGAATGAGCGCCGCGTCGTTGTCGCCGCGCACCAGGAGATCCACGGTCGAGAACTCGCCGGGGTTGAAGCGCGGATAGCCGCGCGACAGATCGATGCCGAATGGATATCCCGTCGTCCACCGCAGCACGACGTCGGCGCCGGTCACGTTGCCGTGGCCGCGCATCGGCATGCAGACGAACTTCGTGAACGCATTCAGCTCCGCCGTCAGAGTGAGGATGGCGCCGGAGTTCATGTGCTTCCCGCGCGTCATCGAGACGCCCATGCCGAAGAAGATCACGCCGAAGCGCGCGCGCTTCATCCGATCGGCAATGTCCTGCAGTGTGTCAACCGTCAGACCGGTTTCTTCCACCAATGCGGCGTCGACGCGCTGTCCCTTGACCATCGCGCGCAGCGTCGTCGCGACCTCGAAGTCTTTCCCGGGACGAATCTGCAGAAAGATGTCGGCCGCCTTCGCGCTCGGCGTCTCGCGGATGTCGACGAGAACCATGGTGCGGCCCTTGCGGCCCTCCGGGACGAACTTCCCCTTCTGCATGATCGTGTACTTGGTGAAATGCCGCGGATGGCACTCGGCGGGATTGCCGCCCCAGTACACGATGAAGTCCGCCCGATTCTTGACTTCGCCGAGTGTGCACGTGATCTTGCCACCCAACTGGGCGGCTATCTCAGTGGGGCCGTGTCAAAGCGAAGTGTGACTGTCAATCACACCTCCGATCGACTCGGCCAGCGCCACCGCTTCGCGCTGCGCTTCGCACGTGATGTTGCTGAGACCGTACACGAGCGGCATGTTCGCGTCATAGAGATACGCCGCGGCCGCCTCGATGGCGTCGTCCAGAGACGCGGGCCGGCCGTCGACGAGCGCGTCGGGAAACGCGTGCTCCGCGGTGTGATGCTTGAACCAGGCGTCGCCCAGACTGCAGGCGTTCTTCGCCTTGACGATGCGAACGCCATCGGCGTGCAGTTCGATGTCGTCGCAGACGCATCCGCAGAAGGTGCAGGTCGCGTGTCGTACGACGTTCAAAGCCACTAGCGGGGTGTCTCCTCAAAATCACTGCCGGGCCGCTCCGTTGTCGCGGCCCGAAGATCGCGGTCGAGGGCTCGTTGTGACTCGTACTCCTTCAGCCCATCTCGCCCGCTTGATTTCTTCCCACCCGTCCCGGGCGGGATGACAAAGGTTCAACCAAGCTCGCGGCCGGGGAAGCTGCCGCGAGTACGGCGCGGCATGAACCGGCCCTGCTCGATCTCTTCCCACGGAGTCCGCTCATCCTTCGACGAGCTCAGGATGAGCGATGCCACAACAGGCGCCGCTCCGGGCGACAGAATCGCTCGTGGTGAGCCTGTCGAACCACGAGCTAACCGGCTCGCTCGTGGTGAGCCTGTCGAACCACGAGCTAACTGGCTCGCTCGTGGTGAGCCTGTCGAACCACGAGCTCGCCGGCGGGCGCTTCTACGACGCAACGGCTTCGATTTCAACTTCCCAGCCCTTCGATGTCGGCATGCCGGTTCCGTCCGTCGATCGACCCATCAGGTGGCACGTGGGCGGTCCGTACGGAACGAAGATCATGCCCTGGGGAACCTTGCCTTCAACGCACGTGAACACGACTTCGGCATGCTCGGTCCTGATCCGGACGCTGCCGCCCGATCGAAGGCCTGCCGCTTTCATGTCGTCGGGATGCATGGTCACCGTGCCGACCGTGGCCTGATACTCGGCGGAATCCTTGCCGGCGTTGATCTGCTGGCCCTGCTTCGTCGTGCGGCCCGCATTCATGATGAAGCGCTTTCGTTCCAATCGGATACCGTCCTTCGCGATGCGGACCGCGACGGCGGGATCATAGCATGGCGGTCAGCGACGCCTCGATGGCCGCGGCCCGGCGGACGAGCTCTGCACGACAGTCCGCGGCGCGGCGGCCCACGGCGAACACCGTGCAGATGGGTCGGCCCGCTTGGATCGTCGTGCATGCTTTCGGGATATCGCGGAGATCGCCCGAGCGGACGAGAGACGTCAGCTCGGCCCGCACATCGCCGACCGTGAGCTCGCGCCGCGCGAAGACGATCGCCTTTCCGACGGCAATCGCGCGGCGCCGCGCCGCCGCGAGATCGAACACCGGCAGCCTGCCGTCGCGGCACGCGGCGGCGTGAGCACCGAACACCGACAGGCCGTATGTGCGTTCGACGAGCTCCATCGAGGCGCACCATCGGGGATTCACTTCGATCGCGTATGGGACGCCATTGCGAACGACGAGGTCGATGCCATTGACGCCGACGAGACCAAACTCTTCTCCGACCGCTGCGGCCGTGCGACGTGCGGCATCGAGGAGATCGTCGTCTTCACCTGCGGCCGTCAGGATGTTTCCGCAGTAGCGAAATCCCGAGACGCCGAACGCTTCGTCGCCAATCAGTTGCCGTGAGAAGCCAATCGGAACGACCGCGCCGCCGCAGGCGACGAACACGATGGAGGCTGGCGCGCCCTCGATGAATTCCTGAAGGTAATGACGGCGTGGCACCTCGTGACGCTCCTGCCATCGGCGGATCCGATGTCCGCCGCCAGACGCGCGCGGCTTCAGGAGCCACTCGGGGCGGGATTCGGGATTTGGGATTTGGGATTCGTCGCTCGCAACGGCCGGCGCGGCGAGGCCTCGGCGGCGGAGGGTATCCGACAACAGCTTCGGATCGCGCACACGACGGACGGCATCAGGCGCGTTGCCCCAAAGCGCGCGTCCCTGCGCCAGCAACGCGATTGCGCTCGGATGATTCTCGAAGTTCGATCCGTACGCGGCCGCGGCGCAGGTAATGTTCCGGCCGTACCGCGCCGCCGCGTCCGGTGAGAATTGGTCGCCGAGCGAATGGGCGCGGACTGACGGATGCTGATCGACATCAGCAAACCTATCGACGGCCGTCACTGCGAACCCGGCACGCGCCGCGGACTCGGCGGCCGCGCGCGTCGAGATGCCGACCACGAGCACCTGGGTGTTCGACGTCTGCGATCCAGCGTCTGCGTTCACGGGATGCCAAGACGCGCACGGGCGGCGGCCGGATCGATCACGTAAAGATGATCGAGCACCGTTCCGTTGGCGTCGCGGATGCCGAGTGTGTCGACCAGCGCGGATGCGTGGCCGCCGGCCAGACCATCCGCGATGAGCGCGGCGCCTTGGGCCGCCGTCTTCGCAACCTTCGCGAAACCGGTAAGGCAGCGCACCGACAGGTCGTTGCGCACCTGCGCGACCCGCGACGCGAGCTCGTCGCTGACGCCGCGGACGCCGGCCAGGCGGCCCGAGAGAACGATGTCGGACGCGGACGGCGCGATCGCGGCGAGAACCGCGACGCTTTTTACGGCGCTGTCGACGTAGGCTGCCCACGCGAGGCGGCCGCGCGGCGTCGTCGGATTGGCAATCGATTCGGCCGGCGCATCGGGCGTACCCGCGATCGCCGCCGCTCCGCCCGCGAACAGCATCCGCTTCGACAGCAATCCCGCGAGATACGCGACCTCGCCGTCGAGTGCGCCCGCCGCGCGGATGCCGAGCGGTCCGGACGTCCCGCCGAGGCCGTCGACGATGCGGCCGTGTTCGACGGCAATTGCCGCAGTGAACGCGCCGCCAAGCTCGAGCAAGATCAACGAGACGTCCCTCTCCGCGCACCTTCGCCGTCGCGCCTCCTCGTGCACCGCGAGCGCGCACGCGCAGACCTTGTCGGCAGTGCCCATGTCGACGCGATTCACTTTCCGCTGCGCCGGCACTGACTGGAGATGAATGACACCGGGCGTCAGGACGACTGGCAGCGGCGATTGTTTCAGCGCGCGCATCAGCGTGCGCAGCCCGCCAATGCCGCCGGACTCTCCTTCAGCAGCGAGGTAGGCGAGGCGAAGATCGTCCTCTGTGAGATCGCGCGCGCGCGTCAATGGAAGGCCGTAGCCGGACGGCCCGGCGACGAGATCGAGGCAGTGCGTCCGATGCGCCTGTTCCAACAGATCGACGATCACCGACGGATTCGCGAGCGCGTCCGCTGTCGGCAGCGACTGATCGAGAAACAGCGCGCCGTTGTCCAGGCCGCAGAGGTCGACGCTCACCGTGCCCGGATCGATGCCGATCACGCGGGGCACAACGATTACCGCCGGACTGCATCCGCAGTCGAGCAACTCGTCACTTGTGCGCGCCTGACAGGATGTCGGTCATGATCGAGCGCCCATGTGAACCTCCGGTGATTGGTTCGTCCCTTTGCGGGACCAGTGCCTGCCGATGCGTACCAATCGCAGGGCAGGCACTGAAATCATCGGCCGCCACCGAGAGTCGCTGCCACCTCGGCGATCGTCTCCGCGTCGAGAACTGAATCGTTGCGCTCGAACAGGCGGGCGATGCACGCCTTGTGCACTTTCATCTTGAGGTGTCCGACGCCCAAGGCCCCGAAGACGGTCACGCCGTCTCGATCGGTGCCGTTGTCGGTGACTTCGATGCCTTCGACCCCGAGCGGCGGCACGGCGTTCACGTCCGCCGCCACACGCAGGCCGGATCGTCCCATCCACGCGTCGCGCGGCACGAGACAGATGCCGGCGCCTCCGGCACTCAGTAACAGCTCGGCGCCTTCGAGCACGGACGCGGCCTGCCCCGCACCTGCCATCGCGACGGGGCGTACCGCAGCGCCGAAGCGCTGGCGGATGGCATCGGCCGCAGCGGCGCCGCCGTCGGCTCGCCGCGAAGTGACGACGACGTCTGCGCCCGCTTGCGCGAGGAGGCCAGCGGCGCGCATCCCGACCGGTCCGGTGCCCGCGGCGACGACCGCGCGGCGGCCCGCGAGCGCGCCGGCCGCCTGCTGCAGCTTCGCCACTGCCGCGACGGCGGTCGTGTTCGAGCCGTTCGAGTCGAGCATGATCGACACGCGCATCGGTCCGAAGAACGCCCGGCGCACCGCCGCGAGCAGGCGCTCGCCTGCGGCCATGTCGGCTCCGCCGATGAAGATCGCCGTGTTGTGGAGATCCTTGGGTCCGCGCGTGAAGATGGCGCCGTGCACGAGGTCGCGGACCGCGTCCTCGGTCACGGCGCCGTAGCTCAAGACCTCGTCGGCACCTGCATCGAGCGCGACGATGCGATCGAACGCGCTCGGGTGCGGCGAGCTGTCGAGTTGCA
>DAIUKO010000350.1:0-7940 GCA_036848175.1 Vicinamibacterales bacterium
GTGGTCTGACCGTGGTCTGACCGTGGTCTGACCCGAGTCTGACCGTGGTCTGACCCTATTTGATGGTGAAGATGGTCAGCATCGGCCGGTGGTCGGACGGCATCACGCCGTTCGAGTCGCGCACGTCGAAGACCTGCGAGGACTCGAGCTCCAGCAGATTGGCGCCCTTCGAATAGTAGATGTAGTCGATGCGTCCCTTACGAGTCTTCCCGTTGGTGTTCCCGGGAAACGCGACCGCTGTCCCGTCCTGCTGTGCCTGCGCCCACGAGTCGATATAGGTCTTCTCCATCGTCGTGTGCTCGGTCGAGCCCGGCCCGGCGTTGAAGTCGCCGGCGATGATCCGCGGTTCGGCGAGGCCTCGGGCCCACGCCGTCAGTTCACCGATTTCGTCGAGACGCTGCGACCTCGAATCGTCGTCCAGATGGGTGGAGATGAAGTTGATGGATCGGCCGTTGACGTGAATGGCGACGTTGACCGCGGCACGATCGTGGCTCAGAAGACGGATCTCAGATGCCTCGAACGGAAACCGCGACAGGATCAGGTTGCCGTTGCCCTTGGCCGCTCCGGTTGCCGTCGTGAACTTGTAGTACCAGGTCTTGCCCGTGTGCTTCTTCATCAGCGCGGCCAACGATGCCGGACCGTCGTTGTTCCCCCAGCCCGTGAACCGCTCCACTTCGTTGAGCGACACGAGGTCGGGCTTGAAGCTCGAGGCCTTCTTGATGAACCGATCCGGATCGAAGTCGCCGTCAGTCCCCACCCCGCCGTGGTGCGTATTCCAGTCGAGGACCCTCAGTGTCGTCGTCGCATCGGAAGGGGGACGCGCGGGCGGAGGCGTCGCCGACCCCTTGGCCGTGCCGTAGACCACCGTGAGGAGCGGACGCAACGCCGGGTTCGCTTCGTCGGGCGTATAGAACTCGCGCATCGAATCGTTGGCGGCGTCGAGATCGACGAGCGCAAGGCGCGTGTAGCGTGAGGTTCCGAGCTTTCCGGCGACCGCCTGTTTGACGAGGGCGGTCACGTCATAAGTGACCTTGGTTCCCGCCGTTTTGCCGACGGCCTGCGTGCCGAGGAGGGACCCGAGATCGCCGCCCGGTGTCATCCATTCGACCGTCGCCCGGCGGCGATTCCAGGTCATCTGGGTCTCGTTCCATGACGTGGTTACCTGATAGGCACCGATACGTCTCGAGGACCCGCCGGAGCCGCGCTTGAGCGTGAGCGTCATCAGCGCCGACGTGACGACCGATCCTGCGGGGATCGTGTTCTGCGTGTCGAACTTGACGAGGGCGCGCTGGAGGTTATTGGTGTCGTCGGCCGGGTGCGTGATCAGCGCGGTCGGCAGATTCCGGCTCTTGTGCGAGCCGGCGCGCAGCGTTCCGTAAACGACCTGCGGCCTCGACTGATTCAGTTTGATCGTCGTCTGTTTGGCGTCGGCCCGGGCCATTGGTGGCAGCACGAGGCTGCTCAACATCACCGCACCACACACGCACAACAGAGACGGCCGCATGAAGCCTCCAGGTCAACTTGGTTGTCAGGGCATACCACCAGCGCGCTGGTAGCAGATGACTTCGCCCGGGCAAACCGCCGACCAGTTGCGTTCAACCGCGGAAACTCTCGGAAATCCTGCGAGAGATCGATTGAGGCCGCTTCGTACCGAGCCGGCACAAGTCATCAATAAAGCACTTCTTACATAGCGCTCAAGCACACGCGAGGTTTTGTTGAGGAAAATGAAGCAGTGAGATGTGTAAACGGAAACGGCTGAGTTGCGTTCAGAAACGCGATGCCTGAGCGGTCAACGAAAAGCAGTATCAGCAATCGGCTCTCAGCTCCCGAGGAGGAACCGAGAGCCGATTGTCTTCGGTTACTTGATCGTAAATGTGCTCATCACCGGCCGATGATCGGACGGCATCACGCCGTTCGCATCGCGCACGTCGAACACCTGCGACGACACGAGCGTCAGTACCGTCGCGCCCTTCGAGTAATAGATGTAGTCGATACGGCTGTTCCGTGTGTTGCCGTCAGTGTTGCCAGGGTAGGCGACCGCCGTGCCGTCGGCCTGCGCCTGCGCCCACGAATCAATGTAGGTGATCTTCATCGTGGCGTTTTCAGTGGTGCTGGGCCAGGCGTTGAAGTCACCGGCGATGATGCGCGGCTCGGCCAGACCTTTCTCCCAGCTGACCAGCTCGCCGATCTCCTGAAGACGATACGACGTCGAGTTGGCGTCAAGATGAGTCGACGTGATGTTGATCGCGCGGCCGTTGCGATTGATAACAACATCGACGGCGGAGCGATAGTGGCTGAGAAGCCGAATCTCACTCGAGTCGATCGGAAAGCGCGACATGACGAGGTTGCCGTTGCCCGTCGCGCTGCCAGTCGCCGTGGCGAACTTGTAGTACCAGGTCTGACCGGTGTACTGCTTCATCAGCGCAGCCATCTTCGCAGGACCGTCGTAGTTGGCCCAGCTCGTGTAGCGCTCCACCTCGTTGAACGAGACGACGTCTGGTTTGAAGCTCGCAGCCTTCTTGATGAACCGATCCACATCAGCGACGCCGTCCGTGCCGACGCCGCCGTGGTGCGAGTTCCAGTCGAGCACACGCAGCGTCGCGCTCGAGATCGGCGCAGGCGCCGGAGAATTCGTCGCCGCGCCGCCGTAAGCCACCTTCAGGACCGGCCGATTCGTGACAGTCGGGTCGTCCGGCGTGTAGAAGGTGCGCGTCGTATCGCCGGCAGGCGCATCGAGATCGACCAACTCGATACGCGTATAGCGCGACGAACCGAGTGCGCCACTCACCGCCTGCTTGACGAGTGCCGTCACGTCGAAGGTGACCTTGGTACCGGCGACATTCGAGACCGCCTGCTTGGCGAGGAGCGAGCCGAGATCGCCACCGGGTGTAACCCAGCTCGTCGTCGTACGCCGCCTGTTCCACGTCGCCTCAGTCTCCGCCCACGACGTCGTGCCTTGATACGCGCCAATGTTGCGTGACGCCACCGCGCTCCCGCTCTTGACCGTGATCGTCATCAATGCCGACGTCACGAGGGTCCCGGCGGGAATCGTGTTCTGGGTGTCGAACTTCAGCAGCGCGCGACGATGGCTGTCGGCGGTGTCGGCGGCCCGCGTCGTCAATGTTGTCGGGTAATTCGTGTTGGCGTACCCGCCCGCGCGCAGCGTCGCGTAGACGACCTGCGCCTTGGATTGGTTCAACGTCACTGTGGTCTGCGCGGCCACGGCCGTCGCGGACGCAGTCAGTGCCGCGAAGCTCAACAACACACGGACACACACGCTCGCTACGCGCTCCCGCATCGATCCTCCAGAGTCAGCTGTTTTCTTTTTTTGCGGCGGACAGAGAGAGCCCGCGCGCGGCGCTTATAAAGGCAAGGCGATGGCCATTCTCGGTCTTGGCGTAAATGCTAGGAATTTTGGCGAATGCGATCTCAGGCGATCACCGTGTCCGATCTGCGAACGCAGCCGTATCAGCTCTTCTTACACACGGCCGCGCTCGATTGCGAGATTTCCGCAGCAAATCGTGCGGTCGCATACCGCGCAGGTCCATACGGCTCAGTCGTAATCAGAGACGGTCCGCAGCCGAGCAGGCGGATTGATGAGCGGATTTGGCCATTCGCGTCACGTTCGAAGACATGCACGAGCTCCGGCGTGCCTCTTGCGTAATCACAATCGGATGGACGGCGGACGGCGAATGAAAGTGGCGATGGTGGCGCCATCGCTCCGGATCCTTGGCGGGCAGGCAGTTCAAGCGGATCGACTTCTGCGTGCGTGGCACGACGACCCCGACGTCGAGGCGTGGCTCGTGCCAGTGAACCCTGTGCCACCCAGGTTGCTGCGCCTCGCCGCGGACATCAAATACCTGCGCACGATCGTCAACGAGCTGATCTATGTGCCGCGACTGGTTCGCGAGATCGAGCGCGCCGACGTCGTCCATGTATTTTCGGCATCGTACGCGTCGTTTCTGCTCGCGCCCCTGCCGGCGATGCGCATCGGACGTTTGCTGCGTAAGCCGGTTGTGCTGAACTATCGCAGCGGCGAGGCCCCGGACCACCTGAGCCGATCCGCAATCGCGCGGAAAGCTATCGCGCGGGTCGATCGGAACATCGTGCCGTCGCAGTTTCTGGTCGACGTCTTTCGGTCGTTCGGCATAGAAGCCAGCATCATCCCGAACATCGTCGATCTCGATCGATTCCGGTTTCGCGCGCGAGTACCGCTGCGGCCGCGTCTGATCTCGACGCGGAATTTCGACGCGCTCTACAACGTCGCCTGCACGATTCGCGCGTTCCGTCTCGTCCAGGATCGGTGGCCGGACGCCTCGCTGACACTCGTCGGCGGTGGCGCACAGGATGCGGAGCTTCGAAGGCTGGTTGCGGATCTCGGTCTGCGCAACGTGGTATTCACCGGCCGTGTGCCGCCGGATCAGATCGCGGACTACTACGCCGACAACGACATCTACGTCCAGACGCCCAACATCGACAACATGCCGACGTCGGTGCTCGAGGCGTTCGCGAGCGGACTGCCCGTCGTGTCCACGGAAGCCGGCGGCGTCCCGGCCGTTCTCACACACGGCGAGCACGGATTGCTCGCGCCGCTTGACGATCATGAAACGCTCGCCGGGCACATTCTGCAACTTCTTGGCGATCCGGTGTACGCCGATCGTCTGAGCCGCGTGGCCCATACCCGCGTCCAGTCGTGTACATGGGCGAACGTCCGGGAACAGTGGCTCGAGGTCTACCGCAGTGTGATGCGCGCACCGCACGCCACTCCGCGCTCCACCGTGTCCTCAGTGTCCTCCGTGGTGGAGAGTTAATGCGCCTCATTTCGCGCCTCGCGGGAATGGATCGCGCGGAACTGAACTGGCGCGGTGCCGCCGCGGCGCGCATCGCCTTCGATCGCGCGCGTGCACGGATCACTCCACCGCAATGGGATCGTGGCGATCTGCACACGGCGGTTACGCCGCTGCCCGGCCTGGCCGAGGCTCGTGCCGCGTTGGCGGCACGACGCTGGGACGATGCGCAGCGCAAGCTCGCCGCGCACTTCGTCGAGGCCCCGCGGCGGTTCGCGATCGGCGCGGCAATGAAGAGGTCCGTTGCGGATGCGATCCGCCGCGACTTTCCAGAGAGCGCGCACGATGCCATCGTTCGCGCCGATCGGATTCTGTCAGGCGAGTACGATCTCCTCGGCTTTCGCGGCGTCCGTTTCTCCGATCCCGCCCATTCAGCCAATCCCGCGCCTTCCACTCTGCCCGACTGGCAGTACGATCCTGTGCACGATCGCCGGCCGCCGGAGTCCTTCTGGTCCACGGTTCCGTATCTGGATCCGTCGAGCGGCGATCACAAGATCATCTGGGAGCTGAATCGACATCAGCACTGGCTCTCGCTCGGTCGTGCCTACTGGTTGACGGGGGACCCGAAGTACCGAGCGCGCGCCATCGAGGAGCTCGCCAGCTGGATGCGGTCGAACCCGCCGCTGACCGGAATCAACTGGGCAAGCATGCTCGAGCTCGGATTGCGATCGCTGTCGTGGATCTGGGCGCTGCAGTTTTTTGTCGATGCCGATTCCGACGACTCGCCGTGGATTGTCGATCTCCTGCTCGGTCTCGACCGTCAGCTCGCGCAGGTCGAGCGGAATCTGTCGTACTACTTCAGCCCCAACACGCATTTGCTTGGCGAAGCGCTGGCGCTCTACGTCGCCGGGCGCGCTCTTCCAGAGCTCGCGGCCGGTGAACGGCGTGCGGCAATCGGCCGTCGAATCCTCGTCTCGGAGATCGTCCGCCAGATCGCCGACGACGGCGGCCACTGCGAGCGCTCGGCCCACTACCACCGCTACGCGCTCGACTTCTATCTCCTCGCGCTCGCGATTGCGCGAATCACGGCCGATCCTGCCGCGGCGGACTTCGAACGGGCCGCCGATCGCTTGGCCTCGGCCGCGCGTCTTCTCGCCGACGACAGCGGCCGACTGCCCCACATCGGGGACGACGACGGCGGAGCGCTGCTGCCGATCGTCGAACGCGACTGCGACGATGCGCGCGGCAGTCTGGCGATTGCCGCGGCGATGCTGAATCGGCCCGATCTCCAGGTTGGTGAGGCGCCGGAAGAAGTGTGGTGGATCGTGCCCGACACCCGACGCAAGCGCCGTGATGGAGCGCGAGGCTCCAGCCAGGCGTCAGGTGCATTGCCTCAGACCGGTTACTACGTGTCGCGGTCATCCGAGGGCGACCATCTCGTCATCGACGCCGGGCCGCACGGCTATCAGAACGGCGGCCACGCGCACGCCGATGCGCTGTCTCTGACGTTCGTCTGTCGCGGTGTGCCGCTGCTCATCGATCCGGGGACCGCCTCGTACACGACCGATGCCGAATTGCGCGATCGCATGCGCTCGTCTGCGATGCACAACACACTCACGATCGACGGACGGTCGCAGTCGATCCCCGACGGTCCCTTTCACTGGGGGCGCACCGCCGACGCGCGCGGGAAGCGCTGGACGGTCGATCGTGCCTACGACTACTTCGACGGCGCGCACAACGGCTACGCGCCGATCGAGCATCGCCGCCGCGTCCTCGCCCGCCACGGCGACCTGCTCGTCGTCGCCGACTTCGTGGACGGCGTCGGCCGGCACCGCGCCGCCGCGCATTGGCACGTCGATCCGCGATGGACCGCGGACGTCCGCGGCCGTTCGGTCGAGCTCAGCGACGGCGATCGACGCATCGACCTGGCCGTCCCCGCCGGCATCATCGACGCGTTCATCGGCGACGCCGCAACCGGCCTCGGCTGGTATTCGCCGGCCTACGGACGTCTCGACAAGACGACGACAGTCCGCGTGACCCACGAGGGGAACGCGCCGTTCTGGATCGCCACCGTGTTCGGCCTCGATGCCGCCAACCCGATCGCCGAGGTGGAGTGGATCGCCGACGCGACGCTACGGATTACACGCGCGCGGTCCACCGACGAAATCGTGTTCACCGAAACCGATCCGCTCTTCCGCCGAATCGAGGATCAAGGACGGACCAAGGACCAGATATGTGCGGCATCGCTGGCTTCGTAGAATCTCCGACCGCGCGCTCACCGTTCGGACCGGACGAGTCGCACGCGCGCATCCATCGCATGTGCGATGTGATTCGGCACCGCGGCCCCGACGACGAGGGCGTGTTCGTCGACGAAGGCGTGGCGCTCGGCATGCGGCGCCTCAGCATCATCGACCTGTCGACCGGCCATCAGCCGATCCACAACGAGGACCGCACCGTCTGGATCGTGTTCAACGGCGAAATCTACAATTTCCGCGAGCTGCGCGCCGAGCTCGAAGCGGCCGGCCATCGCTTTTACACGTCGACCGACACCGAAGTCATCGTCCACGCCTACGAACGGTGGGGCACGACGGCGATCGCGCGTCTGCGCGGCATGTTCGGCCTCGCGATCTGGGACCTGCGCTCGAAGTCGCTCCTCGTCGCGCGCGACCGCATCGGCATCAAGCCGCTCTACTACGCCGAGGCGAACGGCCGGCTGTACTTCGGATCGGAGCTCAAGTCGCTGCTCGAAGCGCCGGAGCTGCCGCGCGATCTCGATCTCGACGCACTCGATCACTACCTTTCGTTTCTGTACACGCCGCGCGACCGATCGATCTTCACGAGCGTTCGCAAGCTGCCGCCGGGGCATCTGCTGACGTGGCAGAACGGCAAAGTCCGCGTCGAGCGGTACTATCAGCTGCCTGCCGGTGAAACGTACTCCGGATCCGAAGCCGACGCTGTGGGCGATCTTCGCGCCGTGCTGTGCGATGCGGTTCGCTCGCACTTGATCAGCGACGTGCCGCTTGGCGCGTTTCTCTCTGGAGGCATCGACTCGAGCCTCGTCGTCGGCCTGATGACGCAGACATCGGGCGCGCGGGTCAAGACGTTCTCGATCGGCTTCGACGAGCCGGCGTTCGACGAGCTCGAACACGCGCG
>DAIUKO010000351.1:0-7902 GCA_036848175.1 Vicinamibacterales bacterium
CGATGTGCGCGTAGTAGACGCCGCTCACCATCGGGCTGTGCGGATCGCCGTCGCGATCCGCGTACTTGTGGTGGTTCACGTGATGGCCCGCCCACCACATCGGCCCCTTCTGCATCGCCGACGTGCCGATCCAGGTCCACACGAACCGCGCCACCCGGTTCATCTTGAAGGCGCGGTGCGCGAAGTAGCGGTGGAACGCCAGCGTCAGGCCGATGGCGCGCAGGAAGTGCGACACGGCCCAGACCGCGACGAACGCCCAGCGGAACGGCACCGCGAAGATGAGCAGCGCCGACGCCTGGACCGTCCAGAAAATAGCGATTTGCACAATATTCGGAAGCACGAATCAGATCTCTCGAAGCGCTCGGGCGACTGGAATTCGGGCCGCGCGAATCGCAGGAAGCAGGCCGCCGACCGCTCCCATTACGGCGGAAAACACTAAACCGCCGGCCAACAAGGCTGGCGTGATTCGGAACTTGAACGCCACTTCGCTGAAGCTGGTGAAGTTCGTGGTGCCGGTCGACAGGCCGTGGACGGGTAGTGCCAGAATACAGCCAAGCACCCCGCCGACGAGCGCCAGCGCGACCGATTCCGCCAGAAACGCCGTCACGATGCGAAATCGTGAGAAACCGAGCGCCCGCAGCGTCCCGATTTCGCGGGTCCGGTAGGCCACGGCCGCGTACATCGTGTTCATCGCGCCGAACATCGCGCCAATCGACAGGATCAGCGTGACGAACGTGCCAAAGACGCGGATCACGGTCGTCATCGCCTGCGACTGCTCGGCATAGTAATCCTGCTCACGCTGCGGGCGTAGATATAGACGCGGATCGCCTTCGATGGTTGCCTTGAACGAATCGAACATCGAGGGATCCGCCAGTTTGACGGTCATCGACTGATAGCCGGGGCGTTGGAACGCCGGCATCATGAGATCGACGTCGCCCCACAGCTCCGATTCGAACGCGGCGTCGTCAGCGGTGAAAATGCCGACCACTTTCCAGGTCGCGGCGCCGAACTTGACGTCGCTGCCGAGCGTCAGCCCCTTGAACCGGCCGACGGCGAGGCGGCCCACGTTGATCTCGCGCGTCCCCTGCGCGAACTGGCGTCCTTCGACGAACTTCAGCGTGTCGCGGACTTCGAACGCCTTCGGTCCAACGCCGCGCACCGGCACATTGGCCGGCTGATTGTCGGTCTGCCGCGGCAGCGCGATCGCGACGACGAGCTCGGGCGAGGCGAGCGGCCGGCTGTCGGCGGCGCGGGCGACCTGCGGCAGGTTCTCGATGAGCGGCACGTCGGTGCGCGCGAGACCGCTGACCGATTCGGCGGTCGCCCCCTTGCGCAGCACGATCGAATTCTGCGGCGAGCCGCTCGCAACCAGCGTCGCGCGGAATCCCTGCGCGATCGCCAGCGTCATCACGAAGACCGCGACCACCATCGCGATGCCGCCGGCGGTCATCGCCGCCGTGCCTTTGCGGACGATCATCGAACGCAGATTGTAACTGCCTATCAATCCCATTTTTCCATTGCGGATTGAGGATTGCGGATTGCGGATTTATTTTTGATTTTGCGAGTATGCATCGTCATCGGCGAACCGCAATCCTCAATCTCAATCCTCAATCCCCAATCCCCAATCAATCCGCAATCCCCAATCTCCAATCTCCAATAAATCCGCAATCCGCAATCCTCAATCCGCAATTCATGCAACGCGTCGCAGCGCATCGACGATCTTCAGACGCGACGCCATTGTCGCCGGAATCAGGCCGGCGAGAATGCCGATCAGCGCGCTGAGCAGCAGACCGACCACCACGTTCATGTTGTTGACGCCGAAGACCGGAATGAACGCGCCCGCCTGCAGCGTGTCGGGGCTGACCAGCCAGCGCGCCAGGCCGACTCCGACGATGCCGCCGACGATCGCCATCAGCAGGCCTTCACCGGCGACGAGGAGGAAGATCGTACTCGGCGGAAATCCGAGCGTCCGCATCACCGCGATCTCCGTCGTCCGCTCGCGCACCGACATCGCCATCGTGTTCCCCGCGACGAACAGCGTCGTGATCACGACCGCCAGCGCGATGCTGCCGAGCAGCAGGTTCAGGTTGCCGAACATGCCGACGAACGTCGCCTGAAACTGTTTCTCGGTGTCGGTCTTGGTTTCGTTCGGCGAGTTCGCGAACTTGTGATCGATGGCGTTCGCCACCTGCGTGGCCTGATCGGGATTCGAGATCTGCGCGACGAACCAGCCGATCTGACCCGGCTGAATCGATCGTTCGTCGGCGTACTTCCAGTGGAAGAACATCGACTGGTTGTCGACGGCGGCGCCGCCGGACTTGTAGACGCCGCGGACGTTGAAGTCGAAATCGCGCGTGCCGTAAACGGGGATGCCGACCTGCAGCGTGATCTTGTCGCCGACCTTGAAGTTGAAGCGCTTGGCGAGGCCGTCGCCGACGATGCAGCCGGTGCGATCGTCGAGGAACGCCTTGCGTTCCTCGGGCGTGAGCTCGATCTCGGGATAGAGGCGGAGGTAGCTCTCGGGATCGATCGCGAACTGCGCGAAGAAGTTCTGCGGATCTTTGTAGACGCCGCCGAACCAGTTCGCCCAGGTGAGGTCCTGCACGCCGGGCGTGCTCTTGATCACGTCGGCGTGGCTCGTCGGCATCTGGAAGAACAGCGACGTCGACCGCAGCGTGACAATCCGCGTCGACGAGCTGGCCTCGGTCGCGGCGTTGAAGCCGTCGATCACGGCGCGCAACGACGCGAACAGGAAGACGGCGATCGCGACGCTCATCACCGTCAGCAGCGTCCGCCGCTTGCTGCGCCGTGCGCTTTTGAGGACCAGGCCGATGAATTTCATAGTCGCTCGCTATCGGGCCGCACAGTCTAGACGCTCGCCAACTTTTTTCCACTGGCGGCGGGCCCCACCCCCCGCCCCGTTCTTACGCTGACGCCGCAGGCGCTGCTACCTTGCTGCCACCGCTGGTGCTTGTTCCACCAGCGTACCTTTCTCCAAGTGAAGGACACGTGTCGCGCGTTCGGCGGCGTGCGGATCGTGCGTGACCATCACGATCGTCTTCTTGTACTCCTGATTGAGCCGCTGCAGGAGCGTCAGCACTTCCCCCGCCGACTTGGCGTCGAGATCGCCGGTCGGCTCGTCGGCGAGGAGCAGCGTCGGATCGGTGACGATGGCGCGCGCGATCGCGACGCGCTGCTCCTGGCCGCCCGACAGCTGACGCGGGTAATGCTTCTCCCGATCGGACAGGCCGACGATGCCGAGCGCGGTCATCACGTGATCGCGGCGCTGCTTCTTCGACAGGTTCGTGAGGAGCAGCGGCAACTCGACGTTCTCGAAAGCCGTGAGCACCGGGATGAGATTGTAGAGCTGGAAGATGAACCCGACGTGACGCGCGCGCCACGAGGCGAGCGCGCGCTCCGACAGGCTGGTGGTCTCGGTATCCCCGATGCGAATCGATCCACGCGAGGGACGATCGATTCCGGCCAGCAGGTTCAACAGCGTCGACTTGCCGGAACCGGACGGCCCCATCAGCCCGAGGTACTCGCCCCCCGGAACCTGGATCGTCACGCGGTCCAGCACCGCAATCTCGTTCGAATCGCGCTTGTACGACTTCGAGACGTCCCGCAGCTCGATCAGTGCCATGTCACTTTCCCTTGATACGGACCAGCGCGCGATCGGCGAGCCCAGCCGGCGGATTGAGAATCAGCGTTTCGCCGGGCACGACGCCGCTCTTCACCTCGACCTGATCGATCCGCTCCGCGCCGAGCGTCACCGGCCGGCGCGACGCCGTGGTCCCGTTGACCACCCAGACGATCTGCTGATTGTTCTGTTCCGTCACCGTCCGCTTCGGCACGAGCACCACCGGAGCGTCCGGCTGCAGCGTCGTCGCAGCCTGGCCCGTGCGAGGCTTGTGCGAGGCATCGTCGGCGCTCGGTTCGAGGAACGTGACGCTGGCGGTCATCTCCGGCTTGACGTGGGCATCGGCGTTGAGAATGCTGACCCGGACTTCGACGATCGCCTTGGCGCGGTCCGCCGACGGGAAGATCTGGCGGAGCCGCCCTTTGTAGCTTTGATCCTGGTAGGCCTGCAGTTTCACTTCGGCCGGCATCGCGCTGGTCAGCTTCGCGACACTGTTCTCGCTGACCTCGGTCTGCACTTCCAGCTCGGCGAGATCCGCAATCGTCGCGATCGCGCCGCCTTCGCGCGTCGCCTGTCCGGCGACGCCGAAGGGCGACACCGTTTCGCCGACCTCTGCACGCTTCTTGATCACGACGCCGTCGAACGGCGCGCGGACGTTGGTGTTCTCGAGCGCTTCTTCCGTGACGCGCACGCGGGCGCGCGCCGACGCGATCGCCGCCTCGGACGACTTGACGCGCGCGACGGAGACCGCGTGCGCCGCTTCCGCCGCCGTCAGCGACTGCGCCGTCGTGATGCCGTCCTTGCTCAAGGCGCGCTGCCGTTCCACGTTGCGCGCATCCTCGTCGCGCTGCGCCGTCATCTGCGCGATCTGCGCTTCGGCTTCCGCCACCGCGCGGCGCGCCGCCTCGAGCTGCGCGTCGACGTCGGCGTGCTCGATCTGCGCGATGACGTCGCCCTTGCGCACGCGCGTGCCTTCCTCGAACCGCAACAACGCGATCCGCCCCCCGGTCTTCACGCCGACATCGCTGCTGTGGCGCGCGACGACGTAGCCACTGGCGACGAGCACGGGCAGCGCCGTCGATCCGCCCGGCGACGCCACGACCTGCGTCGCGCGCGCGACGTCGACCTCAGGCGCGCGGCGCTCCGCTACGTACGCGCGCGCCGATGGGTACACCGCGGCGCCGGCCGCGCCGAGCACGATCAGAATCGCCACCGGCAGCCAGCGCCGCCGCGGCGGCGCGTCGCGGTCGATGCGCAGGCGTGACAGATCGCCGATCGGTTGCTCGGGATGAATTGTCACGGGTACAAAGAAAACGCAGGGCCGCAACCCTGCGCAACATTCTAACGGCGAACGCCGCCTATTTCCCGGCGAACACCGCCAGCACCGAGATGAGGGCCTAGCCCTCCTCTTCGAATTCCTCTTCCTCGGGCGGACCGATGCGGGTCGACGGACGCAGCGCTTCGCGGTAGTCGAAGAGCGGCAGATCGCGGACGTGCAGCGTCAGCGTGCAGGCGGGCGATTTCTGGTCGACGACCACCGTGACCGGGCTGCCTTCGACGCCCTCGCGGAACGTGATGCGGCATCCACAGGCGAGCCGTGCGTGCGTGAACCCTTTCAACATCGCCCCCGAATCATATCACTAGTGCGCACATGGTCCAGATTGACCTGCGCACGGCCTACAGCAATGACTTGATCATGCTCTCGAAATCGGGCTTTGACCCGAGGCCGACGTGCTTCATGCAAACCTTGCCGGTGCGCGAGATAACGACGGTGACCGGCACGCCGAACATCGGCCCGAAGGCGTCCTGCACGTCGTCGTGATCGAGACCCTGAAGGACCGTGTAGTTCATCTTGTACTGCGCGACGAACGGCCTCAGCTTGTCGAGCGTATCGTCGATCGAGACGCCAACCACTTGCAGTCCCTGATTCCCGTACTTGTTCTGGAACTCGACGAACCACGGAATCTCGATCTTGCAGGGGCCGCACCACGTCGCCCAGAAGTCGAGGAGGATGACCTTGCCCTTGTAGCTGGCGAGGTGCACGTCGCGGTTGTTGGTGTCCTTCAACGTAAAGTTGAGGTTGGCCGCCTTGGCGTTCGCGGGACACGCTTCACCATTGGTCGCCGCGCCGAACGATGCGTGGACGCCGTCGAAGAGCGGGAGCGGGAGAGGCAGCGTCAACACCGCCAGCGCGAGCGCGCTCAGCACCGCCACGATCCATCGAGTCCGCATCGACAACTCCACGAATCCCGAATCCCTAACCCGAATCCCTAGCCCAAATCCCGAATCCCGAACCCCAAATCCCGAGTTCCTACACGTATCTTACCGAAGGGAGGCCTGGACGAACGAGGCTATCTGTTCGACCTCACGTTTGGGCTCGCGCGCGATCAGCACGAACGTACGGTCGCCGACGCACCAGATTGCCGCCTGATGACCCAGTACTTCCACGAGCTCACGCGTTCGCCGGGCGTTGGGCAGCATGAACAGCGAGACCGGCCGCCCCTGATGGCGATACATGATGTGGGCGATCTTGCCTTCACCGTAAAGACAGGGCCGCGCGCCGACCAGTTCGAGGTCCGCACGAGCCGGCTCCTCCGGCAGGTGCGCCTGCCAGCCGAACGAGGCGAGCATCGAGCTCTCGACGGCGAGCGGGGCGTCGTGCGTATCGAGCATCCGGTTCAGCGCAAGGCATTTCACGTGATCGGCGGTCAGCTCGGCCACCATCACACGCGACGACTTGTCGGTGATTTGATAGACGAACGCGCCGCCGACGACCAGCACGAGTGATGCGGCGAGCGCGACCGGCGCGAGACGGGTGCGCCACAACGCCGCGCCGCTGAAACGGCGGCCGTCGTCTGCAGACGCGCGGCTGAAGCCTTGCGCTGCATCGACCGCGCCTCGCGGTCCAGCCAGCGCGCCGCGCGCGGCGTCGACCGCGCTCGAGAGTGGAGCGCGCGGCTTCAGCCGAGCGAGGTCGGCGCATTTCTCGCGCAGCGACACTGGCGCGTTGATCGTGGTGAAGGCGCTCTTGCGCGCCTGAATGAGCGTACGCACGGCCTGTTCGGCGGTGACCCGTGAATGACACGGCGCACACACACGCACGTGCTCGGTCACGAGGGCACGATCGGCGGCGGGCAATTCGCCGTCGACGTACGGCGTCACGAGCGGATCGATTTGGTTGCAGTTAGGCATTGACTGGTCGCAAGTGTTGTAGTTGTTCGTAGAGAAGATGACGGCCGCGCGAGATGCGCGACATCACCGTTCCAATCGGAATCTCGAGCATCCTGGCGATTTCGGCGTACGAGAATTCTTCCACGTCACGTAACCAGACTGCCTGGCGGAATGTATCGGGGAGCGCGTCGATGGCCGCCTGCAGCTCAGGCGCAAGCGTGTCGCGCAGAAGGAGCGACTCAGGTGTTTCCGGGCCTGACGCAGAGGCGCCGGCAAACGGCGCCACGTCGGCGGCGCGTTCGACGGCGTTGCTGTCGATCACGACAGTGTCTCGCGCGCGGTCGCGAAACCGATTCCGGGCCGTATTGTGGAGAATCGTGAACAACCAGGCCCTCAGGTTGGTCCCAGGCTCGAACTGGCTCGCGGCGCGAAACGCTTTCAGATAGGTCTCCTGCACGAGGTCTTCGGCATCCGCCGGCACGCGAGTCAGCCTGAGCGCGGTGCGATACAGGCTGTCGAGCGAGGCTAACGCCTCCGCCTCGAACGAGGCCGACACGGCTTGTAAACCCTCACGCGGCGGCAATTATTCCAGCCTTCGTCCCTAGGCGCGGCTCGGGACGACCCCGAGTGTTGTCGAGGGGTCGCGCCGCGTTCGGCCGCGCTTCGGCTGGCAAGCCTCTCGATCACTATCAGGCGAAGGCTGTCCGCCGAAGCACGCGGGCGCGCGTAGGCGGACAGTATACCTGTCTCCCAAATGAGTCAGGGCTCGCGCCACCGAGAGGACATACCTGCGTGAAAACTGCGGCAGCGCCGAGCACAGCGTTTGCAGGCCGGTTGCGTCATCAGTAAGATCGCCGCAGCGGCTTGCCATTTCGTCATCGCCCTTCCTGAGGTGTTTATGCGCACGCGCGTGTCGTTGCCCCCCGCGTCCCTCGTTGTCGCGGCCTTGCTTGCCCTCGTGGTCGCCGGGACCGCGCCGGTCGCGTCCGCGCAGACCTCGATGGTCCCCTACTTCGGCAAGAACAACGTCCACTATGACCGGTTCGACTGGCACATCTACACGACCGATCATTTCGAGATTTATTACTACC
>DAIUKO010000352.1:0-7841 GCA_036848175.1 Vicinamibacterales bacterium
CTCGGCGTGCTGATGATGGTGCCGCTGCGGCGCGCGCTCATCGTCAAGGAGCATGGCGTGCTGCCCTACCCCGAAGGCGCCGCCTGCGCCGACGTGCTCGTCGCCGGCGAACGGGGCGGCGCGCTCGCGACGACGGTCTTCAAGGGGCTCGGCATCGGCGCGCTGTGGAAGTCGCTGTCGTGGATCTTTCAGTTGTTCCGCACTGTCGTCGGCCACAGCATGGCGCGCACCAGCTTTTTCCCGAACGCCACGATGAACGTCGACATCTCACCGGAGTACATGGGGGTCGGTTACGTGATCGGACCGCGGATTGCGGGCGTCATGTTCGCGGGCGGTGTCCTGTCGTGGATGGTGCTGCTGCCGCTGCTGTCGATTCTCGGCAACTACATGCCCGGACCGTTTCCGCCCGTGCCTGCCAGCGGCTTACGCATCGCCGACATGAGCGCGTCGCAGTTGTGGAGCGCCTACATCCGCTACACCGGCGCGGGCGCGGTGCTGGCCGCCGGCATCATCACGCTGTGCCGGACGATCCCGACGATCGTCTCGTCGTTCCGCGAGAGCATCAAGGATTTCGGCGCCGGCAAAGGCCAGACGGCGACGCTGCGGACCGAACGCGATCTGCCGCTCATCGTCGTCCTCGGCGGCTCGCTGGCGCTCGCGATTTTCCTTGCCGTCGCCCCCAAAATGCCGACGCAGGGCAACTTCCTCGCGTCGTTGCTGCTGCTCGTGTTCGGCTTCTTTTTCGTGACGGTCTCGTCACGTATCACCGGCTTGATCGGATCCTCGTCGAATCCGATTTCGGGCATGACCATCGCGACGCTGATTCTCACCTGCAGCATTTTCGTCGCGCTCGGATGGACCGGCGACGCGTACGCGCCGGTGGCGATCTGCGTCGGCGCCATCGTGTGCATCGCGGCAGCCAATGCCGGCGCAACCTCGCAGGATCTCAAGACCGGATTCCTGGTCGGCGCCACGCCGATGCACCAGCAGGTCGGCTTGCTGATCGGCGTCATCACGTCGTCGTTCGTGATTGGTCTCACCACGCTCTACTTGAACAACGTCATGACCATCGGCTCGCAGTCGCTGCCGGCGCCGCAGGCGACGCTGATGTCGACGATCATCAAAGGGCTGCTCAGCCAGAACCTGCCGTGGGGTCTCGTGCTCGTCGGCGTGTTCATTTCGATCACGCTGGAGCTCTGCGGCATCCATTCCCTGTCGTTTGCCGTCGGGTCCTATCTCCCGATCGCGACGACCGCGCCGATTTTCGTCGGCGGCCTCGTTCGCGCCTATGTGGAAAAGAAGACCGGACGCGCCGAGGAGTCCGAAGTGGGCGCGGGCACCCTGTTCAGCTCCGGGCTGATTGCCGGCGGGTCGCTCGCGGGGATTCTCTATGCGGTCCTGTTTGGGCGTAATCTCATAGAGGAAGCCGAAAGTGTGACCGGCCACATTCCCTTCATCCACGAAGGGACGCCGGGGATGATCTTCGGCGCGCTGCTCTTCCTGGCGCTGGCGGCGATTCTCGCCAGAGCGGCGCAGAAAAAAATCATGTAGGCCATGCGCAAGGTGCTTCTCTTCTTCGTGCTCGCTGCGACCGCGGCATCGGCGCAGACGACGACGCGGAAGGCCACGAACCTGGCGGCGCTGCTCGCCTATCCGAGCTTCTATCACGGCCGTCCGATCGTGATCGTCGGCGCGGTGAAAACCGACGACAAAGGTCAGATCAACGTCTCGGACGACAACGGATCGATTCATTTGCTGGCGAAGAACGGCGCGCCGGAAGGCCTCGACGAGGTCCGCGGCGAGTTCTGGGATCTTGGGCGGATGAGGGTCGATGACATCCGGCTGACCGGCTACGATCTGCGGACGACGTTCAAGATCGATCCGGAAGGTCCGTGGCCCAAGGCCGGTGAAGTCACCGCCATCGTCGCCACCGCGGTCGCGCCCGCAGCACCGCCGCCGGCGCCGTCGATCCGCGCGATCGTGTTGAACCCGACGCGATACCTCGAACAGAAGATCACCGTCACCGGACAGTTTTCCGGCCGCAATCTGATGGGCGATCTGCCCGACGCGCCCGGCAAGAGCCGCTACGACTTCGTGCTGCGCTCCGCCGACGCCGCGATCTGGGTGATCAACATGCGGCCGAAGGGAAAGGACTTCGATCTCGCGCTCGACGCGCGAATCGATACCAACCGGTGGCTCACGCTGCGCGGCACGGTGCAGCACGGGCGCGGGCTGCAGTGGATCGACGCCGATGCGGGCAGCCTCGCGCTCGCCAAACCGCCGACCGAGACGCCGGCCGAGGAGCCGATTCGCGTGCCCGCCGGGCCGCCACCGGAAGTCGTCTTCAGCGCGCCGACCGAAGACGAGACCGACGTCATCACGACGACGACGGTCCGGATTCAGTTCTCGCGCGATCTCGATCAGTCGACGCTTCGCGGGCGCGTCCGCGCGTCCTACTTCCGCGCGCAATCGCTCGAGCGCGGTGAACCCGATACGCCGCCAATCGACATGACGACGCAGTACAGCTCCGCAAGCCGCGTCCTCGAAGTGCGTTTCACGAAGCCGCTCGAACGCTTCCGCACGGTGAAGCTGGAATTGCTGGAAGGGATCGTCGGCACCGACGCACAGCCGCTCAAGCCGTGGACGCTGACCTTCTCGCTCGGCGGATTGTAGGTCCGCCCGATCACGGTACGACGCGGAAGCCGATCAACGTGCGGGTTGTTCCACTCGTCAACTCAATCACGTAATCCGACGGCGCCAGCGGTGCGAGCGACAGCTGCGCGGCCTGCCAGCGCGTCCCGTCGCTGTCGTCGCGTGCGGCGACGGTGACGGGAATCGCGAGAGGCTTGCCGGTTCGATCCAGCAGCCGAGCCGTCGCCGATTCGGTGCGCGGCATTGGAAAGTCGACGCGCAGCTGCTCGTTGCGCCGGAAGCGGCGATCGGCGGTCGCGACGGCTTGGTTCCCGGTCGTCGGTCCGCGCCGGACGAACACGGCGCCGCCCGGATCGGACGGCGGCGGCAGCTTGACCGCGATCGTCGCCGGTGCGAATCCCTCGCCGCGCACGCGAACCGTGTAGTCGCCTGCCTCGATCGGCGAAGACGGCGTCAAGAGCATCAACGCGCTGCGTGCACTGCCGTCGCTCGATCCGCGCGCCACCGACGCGCCGGACGCGGCGATCACGGTCGCATCGAGCGCGCGACCTGGCGGCGTGCCGCTGAATTCGCCAACGACCCAGAACGCCGGCGCGACGCGGCCGTCTTTCGTGCGCCAGCCCGCGACGACATCGATACGAAGCGGCGCGTCGCGCGTGAACGCCGGCAATGGCGCCAGCGCGGCGGCCAGTTCGAGCGACGCGGCATCAGGCTCAGGCGCCGCAGCGCGGGCCGCCGTCGCGACGCGCATGTCGGCAGCGCTCGCGGCGAGATAACCACGGCGCGCCCTGACGCGAACCCCGGGTCGCTTGACCCGCACGGTGATCGAATGGAACTTCCCGTCGAGCCGTCCGCTCGAGTAGTAGCCGAGCAGGTAGTACGAGCTCAGATCGTCGACGACGCGCCGCAGCGCGCCCGCGATGTCGTTGGTGATGACGGCGGTGCCGTCGGTCGCGCCGGCGAGGGTGCGCAGCGAGTCGGCGCGCGCGCGCAGCATCGCCGCGTCGGCGGCGAGCGAGACGCCCGCCTCGATCGGCGTGTCGAACACGGCCATCCCGCGTGGGTCGACCGGATAGAACGACGCGTTGGCGCGGTTCGCCTCGTCGAGGATGTCGCGGAACTCCTGCTCGTCGTCGATCTGCGCCAGCATCATGCGATAGCGGTTGCACTCCGCGTAGATGCCGCCCACGCTGGTCGGATCCTTGGTCGATAACTTCCCGGAACGCGGGTCGATGGTAATCGGCGGCCCCGTCGCGTCGCCGGTCTGCTCCATCAGGGCGCGATTCGGCCGGTACAGAAGCCAGCCGTCGGTAATGGCGAGAATCGCCTTGCGCTCTTCCCGGACGCCGCGGAGAAACCGCGCCAGATCCTGAATGGCATCGAGCGCGCGCTTCTCGCGCCACCGCAAGATCAACTCCTGGGCGCCCGCGCGTCCGTAGCACGCCTCGAACTGCTGCTCGACCGGATCGACCGGGTTCAACCGATCGCGCTCACCCCAATACCAGTACTTCGTCAGGAACCCTGCGATGGTCGTCGTCTTGCGCGCGAACGTGACGTCGGTCGCCGACATCTCGGGCGTCATGACGCCGACCAGGTCATCGGGACCGATCATCCGATCGAGCGTCTCGATGAGCGGACGGCGGATGTTGTGCGATCCGCCAATGTCGACGTGGCCCGGATCGAGGAACAGGACGAAGACGCGGGCCCGCGCGTTCTCGAGCATCGCGCGCGAGTCGCGCACGGTGTTCGGCTCGATGCGCGTCGCATCCGGCAGATTTCCGCGGATGACGACGCGCTCGAACTGTTCGATCTTCTGCGGCGTACCCCCCTCGAGGACCTCGAAGTCCTCGACCCGCAAATCGGTGACCGGCGCATCGTCCTTCGTGGGATAGACGTCGACGCGCACGTAGTTCGCTTCGGTGCGAAACGTCGGCTGTGGCGGAGTCGCTTGCTGGACGGCGAGTGCGGCGACGATGAGCGCGCCGGCCGACGCTCTCATGGGATCACGCGAAACGCGACGAGCACCCGCTTTTGCGACGCGCCTCCAGCCTCGCCCGCCAGTTCGATCAGATAGTCCCCGGCCGCAAGCGGCGCGAGCGAAAGCTGCGCGGTCTGCCAGCGCGAGCCGTCGCCGTCCTCTCGCGCGGCCGCAGTCACCGGGATCGACAGCGGCTTCCCTTTGCGATCGAGCAGCCGCGCCGTCGCCGTTCCGGCGGGCGCGGGAATCTCGACGCGAATCTGCTCGCTGCGGCGGAACCGCAGATCGGCGGTCGGCACTTCACGGTTCGCGGTTGTCGGACCACGGCGAACGAAGAGGGCGCCAGAGGCGTCGGGCGCCGCCGGCAGCGAGAAGCGGGTGATTTCACTCGATCCCATGCTCGATGCGGCACCGCGCGCGCGGACGCGGACGGCGTAGTCGCCTGGCGCGAGCGGATCGGCGGGTATCAACGCGGTGCGGAACGTTCGCGCCCCAGCCGGCACAGTCACGTGGGTCGATGCCATCGTGGCGCCCGCCCCGCTCACGAGCTGCAGGTCCGCTTCAACGCCCGATCGCCACTCCTCGGTCGCACCCACTTCGCCGACGACCCAGACCGACGGCACCTGATTCGGTTTCCATCCGGCGGCGGACTGGATGCGAATCGGCAGCTCGCGTGTGAACCCGCTGAGCGGTGCGAGGACGGCGTCGATGGCGAGTGTCTCGGCGTCCACCGGCGGCGCAGCGGCGGCGCCGGTGCGAGCGGCCGCCGCCGTCGCATCCGCGACCGTCGCGGCGAGATAGCCGCGTCGCGCGCGCACCTGTATGCCCGGGCGTTTCACGCGGACCGTGATCGAGTGAAACCGGCCATCGAGTTTTCCGGTCGAGTAGTAGCCGAGCAGATAGTACGAGCTCAGATCGGCGACCACGCGCCGGAATCCACCGGCGAGATCGTTCGAGTCGACAATCGCCAGGCCGTCGGTCGCTTCGGCCAGCGTGCGCAATGACGTGATCCGGCCGGCGAGCATCGCTCGATCGACGGTTGGCGGGATCATCGGCGGCGCCGGGCCGGGTACGTCCGTCCGCATGATGGGCGTGTCGAACACCGCGAGGCCGCGCGGATCGACGGGATAGAACGACGCGTTGGCGCGGTTCGCCTCGTCCAGCATCTGGCGGAACTGGTCGGCATCGTCGATCTGCGCGAGGCGCATTCTGTCGGTGTCGCACGACCCGCGCGGCGGCACACCGGGCCGCGTTTCGCTCGTCGTCAGCTTGCCGGTCCGCGGATCGACGCCGACGGTTGGTCCGGACGGAACGCCGTGGCAACGCAGCGGCCGCATCAGATTCTGATTCGGCCGGTACAACAGCCAGCCGTTGGTGATCGCGAGAATCGCCTTGCGCTCTTCGCGTACGCCGCGGAGAGACCGCACGAGATCCTGGAGCGCGTCGAGCGCTCGCTTTTCGTGCCGCCTGTCGATCATCTCCGCGGCGATCCCGTTCTGATCGGTGCAGTCGGGCCCCGAAGATCCTGGAGGCGGCTTCACTTCGTTCGGATAACAGATCCCATATTCCTCGTCTTCCGGGTCGGGCGGGATCATTCGATTGCGCTCGCCCCAGTGCCAGTACCTCGTGAGGAAGCCGTCGATGGTCGTCGTCTTTCGCGCGAAGACGATGTCGCGCGCCGACATCTCCGGCGTCATGACGGCGACCATGTCGTCCTGCCCGATGACGCGGTCGAGGGCGTCGATGAGCGGCTTGCGGATGCGATACGAATCGGCGATGTCGACGTGGTAGGTATCGAGAAAGACGACGACCAGGCGCGCGCGCGAGCTCTCGGCCATCGATCGCGCTTCGGCGACCGTGTTCGGCTCGCTGCGCGTTTCCTGCGGCCCGGCGGCGCGAATGACGACGTGCTCGAACTGTTCGATCGTCTGCGGCGCGCCGTTCTCGACGACCTCGAACTCGTCCTGGCGCAGGTCGGTGACGGGGACGCCGTCCTTGGTCGGAAACACGTCGACCCGGACGTAGTTGGCTTCGGTGCGAAACGTCGGCTGCGGTGGTTGATCCTGGGAGCTGGCGAGCGCGAGGACCGCGAGCAGCGCACACCAACGTCGTCTCACGGCAACATCCTCTCGACGGCAGGGACCGGCAGCGGCCAGTCTACACCACGGGTCCGAGCGCGAGCAGCGATTCAATCCGGCGGCGCGTTTCCTCGATCAACGTGTCTCGATCCCCGAGCTCCAACCCGGCCGTTTCGATCGGCTCGCCGACGCGCACGCTGACGCGGACCGGCCGGATGAACGCGCTCCCCTTCTGCATCGCATCGCGCCCGCCCTGCACCGCGACCGGAACGATGGGCGCATGCGCCTTGATGGCCATGATGAAGCCGCCCTTCTTGAACGGCAGCAGATCGGCGGTGCGGCTGCGCGTCCCCTCGGGAAAGATGAGAAACGAGTTGCCCGACCGAATCGACGCCGCGCCGGCATCGATCGAACGAAGCGCCGCTTCCCTGTTGCTGCGATCGACCGGAAGAAATCCCCCGTAGCGGAACGCGCGCGCGAGAATCGGAATCGCCTCGAGCTCGGCCTTGTAGAGGATGTGCATGAACGGATGAATCGCCTGGAACAGAACCGGCGGATCGACGTTGCTCTGATGATTGGCGCAAAACACCGCGGCGCGATCGCGGGGCACGTGCTCCCCGCCGGCCACGCGGTAGCGAATGCCGGCGAGCGCAAGGCCCAGGCGCACGCCGATGTGCCCGAGCACGTAGAGGTGACGCTTCGCGCCGAAGGCGGCGGCGATGAGCATCGCCGGCGGCGCGACGATCAGGACGTAAAGGGAAACCGCGATGTAGGCTGCAATCGAACGGATGGCCGCGATGAGCACGCGCGCCGGATGATAAACGAAAACGCCCGACCGCCTGGGGCGATCGGGCGTTTCCGAGCACTGAGAACTGACAGCCGGGCGCGGAACGCGTCTACGATGCGCGAACGGCGCGGCGCGGCGCCGTATTGCTCGCCATCGCGCGCGGCACGGCCTTCGCGACCTTCGCGCGCGGCGGCGCGGCGGTGCGCGCCTTGACCGTGAAGCAGCGCTCCAGCGCGCGATCCACGCGCCCCTCGATCGAGGCCGCCGGTTCGCGCATCACCTCGGAGACTTCCGAGATGATGAGGAACTTGGCGCGATCGAGCATGCGCTTCTCGCGGAAGGACAG
>DAIUKO010000353.1:0-7819 GCA_036848175.1 Vicinamibacterales bacterium
CGCTTTCCGCGTCGTACGCGTCGATGAAGCCGCGCACGCCGTACTCGGCGCCGGCTACACCGACGATGACCTTGTCCTTGACGACGAGCGGCGCCGTCGTTCCGCTGTAGCCGTTGCCGAATTTCTCCATCACGCTGTCCCAGAGAATCGCACCCGTCTTACGGCTGATCGCCACCACGTGCGCATCGAGCGTCGTCTTGAAGAGGCGATCGCCGAGAACGCCGAAGCCGCGATTGACGAGGCCGCAACAGACGACGAGTCCGCTCGGCAGATCGCGCCGGTAACGCCAGATCTGGCGGCCGGTGCGCGCATCGACCGCCCAGCCGGTGTCGAGCGGTCCGGTGATGTAGATGACGCCGTCGAGGACGAGCGGCGACGCCTCGAACTTGCCGAGCGTCTCGGTTTGAAACGCCCACTGCGCCGTGAGGCGCTGCACGTTCTGCGGCGTGATCTGCGTCAGCGGACTGTGGCGGTGATTCGCGTAGTCGCCGCCGTAGGTGAGCCAGCGGGTCGGGTTCTTGAGACCGTCGCGCAGATCCTGTGCGGTCACCTGCGCCGGCGACGGCTGCTGCGCGGCGACCGTGAAGGTCATCGCGAGGGCGGCGACCACGGCGACGGCAATGAAGCGGACCAGCATCTTCGCCTCCAACTCGCTGTCGAGGCCGACCATGTGTCGGCCCCGGGTTAGTTGCTCTTCACATTCGGTCCGCGGAGTCCGGCAAGATACCGCAGCAGATCGTCGAGGTCGCGATCGTTCAGGCGATCGGGACCATAGACCGGCATGAGCGACTGCTTCTCGATGGTCACCTGGGTGAGGTTCGCTTTCAGGAATCCCTGAAGCCGTTCGCGCGTGTCCATCACCTGGATCGAGAACTCGTCCTCGTTCTTCTTCACGCCGCGAACGCGATCGCCCTCGCGCGTGACGATCGTCACCGCCTCGTAGCCAGGCCGGACGAAGTCGCTCGCGCCGCGCAGCTTGGCCATCAGTCCCGCGCGCGGCCGGCCCGATCCGATTCGCGACAGATCAGGACCGAGTTGTCCACCGCGTCCGTCGACCATGTGACAGCTGCTGCAGTTCGCGCGGAAGATGCGCTCGCCGCTGGACGCGTCGCCGGTCGGCGGCGGCCCAGGCACCGCGCTCTTCGTTTTCAGGTAGGCGAGCGTCTGCCAGATGTCGCGGTCGGGCACGCGCTGCGGATCGGCCGGCGTCATCTCGGTGCCGGGCACGCCGCGCCGCACGATGTCGAAGATCTTGTCGTCGCTCCTTCCCGATTCCCAGATGCCGGTCAGGTCCGGACCCAGATATCCGCGCGCGTCAGGTCCGTGGCAACCGGCGCAGCGGTTCCGGAACATCGCGCCGCCGTTGCTGATCGCCAGCTGATTGCCTTCGAGTGGATTCTTCGTGGGCCGCGGCTGTGGCTGGCCGGCCGATATCACCGCGCCGAGGATCGCGAACGCCGTCACCGTTGCGAGTACGCAAGGAGTCCGGATCATGGTAGTGAGGCTAATACACCTGAACCACACCCGGGTCAAGATTTTCGCGACGACAGCGACAGCAGGTTGGCGAGCAGCCGATACGCGCCGGGCACTCCGTACGGCAATTGACGATGAAAGGCGTACGCGAAGTAGGTGTAGTGCCCCTTGCCGTAGGTCGCCGTCATCCATCCGCCTTTCTGCGGCGGCTGCCCCTGGTCGTGCGTCTCGATCATCGGCGTGTAGGCCCTGTCCCACTCGCTGAAAAACTTCGACCCACGCTGCTCGACCCAGCCGTCGAAATCGGCCGTCGTGATGACGTTGGGCGTCGTGAACTCAGGCCGCGCCGGCGAGAGAATCGTGACCGGGGAATCCTCCTCCGACACTTCTTCGGCGTTGCGCGGGAGCTGCGCGGGAAACGGTGCGAACGTGTTTGGATCGAATTCAGCCGGCGTGTTGTAGAGGACGATCAGATTGCCGCCGTCCTTCGCGTAGTCGAGCAGCCGCTGGTTGTAGGTCTTGAGATCGTCGCGCACCGCGTAGGCGCGCGTGCCGGTCATGATCGCGTCGAAGCGGCTCAAATCCGCCGAGGCGAGATCCGGCGCGTTCAACAGCTGCACCCGAACGCCAAGCTGCGCGATGCCCGCGGGCACCTCGTCGCCGACGCCCATGACATAGCCGACGGTGAGTCCCGGCGCGATCTTGACGTCGATGCCGCGGACGCGCGCGGTCGCGTCGTGATAGAGGTAGCGCGTCTCGAGATCGCGATGCTCGATGACGTCGTAGCCCTCCTTGAATTCCCGGCCGTTGATCGTCGCCACCGCCTCGATCGTGTACTCGCGATTCTCGATTGTCGGAACCGAGACGGCGAACTGATGGCGCGACTTCTCGCCGGGCCGTGCGAAGCTGAACGGGATCGCCGCCGGCTCGGACTTCCATCCGGCCGGCAGCTTCAACGCGAGTGCTCCCTTGCTGCCGGTCGGCGCGTTGTTGAGCAGCTCGATCTGCACGCGCACGCTCTTGGCGGCGAGCGAGAGCGGAACGATTGCCTGACGCGGCGACACGTTGACCGCGAGCGCCGGGACGACCGCGAGCTCGCGCATGACGTAGCCGTACGGCAGTTGCGCTTCCCGGCGCGAAACAGGGGCGCTCATCGAAACACTGACGCCGCTCACGCGGTACATCGCCGTCGCGACGAACGCCGCCGGCCGCGCAGGATAGGACAGCGACGAGATGTCCCCGACCGTGTACCGGCTCTCCATCAGCGACGACCGCGTAAAGTACGGCCGCGTGAACGGTGCATCGGCTGGGACGGTCGCTTTCAACACGCGCGTCACGCTCTGGTCGCGTCTCAGCGGCGCTCCAGACTCAGCGCCGCCCGCGCCTGCCCTGCGGTCCAGGATCGTGAATCCCGCGGGCTCGATGTCGACCGATCCACCGTTCGACAGACGCACCCTCACCTCGAACGATTGTCCGGGCACGACCGCATCCATCGTCAGCGGCGGAGCGAACGCGGCCGCCGCTCCGCTCGGCTCGGTCGTGCCGGCCGGCTGCGCGATGGCGGTGAAGTCGATGCCGAGCGCCGTGTTGATCGCGTCGGTAAACTGCTGCTCTTTCAGCCGCAGCAGGTGCACGGCATCCGCGTCGGATGAGAGCTGTGCGATCGCGTCGCGCGTGGCCGACAGTCCCCGCGCCAGCGCGGGAACGGACGCCGATGGATCCTGGAGTGTGAACGCGGCGACCGCCGCGTCGACTTCGCGCTGAATCGCGCCGAGCAGCGCGGGTGCGTTGCCGGGCGGCTGATGCTTGAGCGCTGCGAACAGGCTGGTGATGTGCGTGTCGATGCCGTCGAAGAAGCTCGTCTCCTTCGCCGGCGCGTTCACGTTCGAGGCAAGGCGCTTGTAGTATCCGTACGCCGGCCCCGGCTGCGGATCGTTGCGGCCGCCGTTCTGCGATCGCTGAAAGCTCAGGCCGGTGCGCGCGAAGTTGGCGTACGAATCGCCGAGCCACGGACTGTAGACGGCGGGATCGACGCGGATGGTCCAGTCCTCGTTCTCGCGGACGCCGCCCATGTACAGCTTCAGCGGCTGCCACGGGCGCAAACCTTCGCGAAGCTGCTCGGGAAAGACGTTCGCATCGCCCGCGACCTTGTAGGCGTCCTGCGTGATCAGGCCGGCCGTCTGATGATTGCCGTGGCCGTCGCGCTCGTTGCCCTGAAATCTCGCGATGAGGACGAGCGGCCGCTCGATCCGGATCACGCGCACGACGTCGCGCAGGACGTTCTCGCGTCCCCACTTCACCAGCGCTTCCTCGAGCCGTTTCGAGAACCCGTAGTCGATCGCCGTGGTGAAGTACTGCTGATCGACACCGTAATACTGGTCCGCGCGCAGGAGTTCCTCGGTGCGAATCAGACCGAGCGCGTCGAAGAGCTCCGATCCGATCGCGTTGTCGCCCGCTTCGCCGCGGTTGAGCGTGAGCAGCGACACGCGAGCGCCATCGCCGCGACTGAGCATCGCGAGCACCCCGCCGTGCTCGTCGTCGGGATGCGCGGTCGTGTGCATGACGCTGGCGATCGTGCCGAGCTTCAACAGTTTCTGCCACGTGCCGCTCGCGCCGCGATCCTGTGGCAACGAATCGCCCGCGACGATCGTCGCGACCGACGCGACGACGACCGCGAACTGTAGAGCACAGAACGTTCGCGTCATACGGGGCCTATGATACCTTCCGCTCGTGTTCGATTTGGTGACCGCAGGCGAGGCATTCGACGATTTGATCTTCTACGCGCTCGACCGCATGCCCGGCGGCGGCGAGGAACTCAAGACCCAGTCCTTCTCGCGGTCGCCGGGCGGCGGCGCCGTCATCACCGCGATTGCCGCCGCGCGCCTCGGGCTGCGCTGCGCGGTCATCAGCGCGCTCAGTGAGGAAGGCGTGCGTCGGCTCCGCGACGAGCGCGTCGCGATCCACAACCTCCGGCGCCACGACGAACCGTCGGCCATCACCGTGGCGTTGTCGACGCGCCGCGACCGCCGTTTCCTGACCTTCAACGGCGTGAACGATCAACTCCCGGCGCGCATCCGCCGGCTGCTGCCTCGCATCTCCGCACGCCACATCCACATGGCGTTCTATCCACGGCCGTGCCGCCCGTGGATCCCGATGATCGCGGCGCTGCGGCGCCGCGGCATCACGAGCTCGTGGGATTTCGGATGGAATCCGCGGCTCGTGCGCGATCCCGAGTTCCGTACGCTCGCGGCCTCGGTCGATTATCTGTTCCTGAACCGCGACGAGGCGCTGATCTACGCCGCGCGCACCAGGCTGCCCGACGCCCTCGATCGCTGGCGCCGCGGCTCACGTCTGGCCGTCATCAAGCTCGGCGCGGCCGGCAGCCGGATCGTCGGCGGCGGCGTCAACCTGCGTGGATCCGCGGCGCGAGCACGGGTCGTCGATACGACCGGCGCCGGTGACGCGTTCAATGCCGGGTTTCTCGCCGCGAGACTCTGCGGCGGCGATCTGCACGCGGCGCTGCGGCTCGCGAACCATGTCGGCGCCCTGTCAACTCGCCGCCCCGGCGGCGTGGCCGGCCTTCCCACGCGACGCCACCCGGCGCGGAAACGCTCATGAAGATTGCCGTCATCGGCGGCGGCGGCGTCCGCACGCCGCTGCTCGCGAACGGGTTTGCGCGCTCCGACCTGCAGATCGACGAGATCGCCTTGTTCGACGTCGATCAGGCGCGGCTGTCGATCATCGCGTCGCTGGCGGCCTCCTACGCCGGATCGGTGCGTCCTTACGCCGACGTCGGGGCCTGCGTCCGCGACGCCAGCTTCGTGTTCCTGGCAATCCGCGTCGGCGGGATCGCCGCACGCAGCCGCGACGAAGCGATTGCCGGCGCGCACGACACCGTCGGCCAGGAGACCGTCGGCCCCGGCGGCTTCGCAATGGCGATGCGGACGATCCCCCATGCCATCGACTACGCGCGCCTCATCGCGCGCGAGGCGCCGCGCGCCTGGATCATCAACTTCACGAACCCGGTGGGCATCGTCACGCAGGCGATGACGATGGCGGCTGATGCGCGGGTGATCGGGATCTGCGATACGCCGACCGAACTCTTCGAGGATGTCGCGCACGTGCTCGGTCTCGACTCGTCGCGCTGTCGGTTCGATTACTTCGGGCTCAACCATCTCGGCTGGCTGCGCGAGGTGTTCTGCGACGGCGAGCCGCAGCTGCCGCGGCTGTGGGCGGATCCGGCGCTGCTGAAGCGCGTGTATCGTGCGCCGCTCTTCGATCCGGCGTTTCTGCAGACCGAGCGGCTGCTGCCGACCGAGTATCTCTACTACTACTATTTTCCGAGAGCGGCGATCGAGAACGTCAGGAAGGCGGGCCGGACGCGCGCCGACGCGATCGCGACGCTCACCGATCGGCTGTTTCGTGATCTCGCCGCTACGGCCGGCGACCGCCGGCCGATCTACGAACAGTACTTGCGCGCGCGCAGCGCGGGCTACATGCAGATCGAATCGGGCGCAGCACAGCCGATCGCGCCGCAGCCGTCGGCGGCGCTGACCGGCTACGACAAGATCGCCCTGAGCGTGGTGAGGGCGATTCATCTCAACTCGAACGCGATCATTCCGCTCAACGTCGCGAACCGCGGAACGCTCGCCGACCTCGAGGATCACGACATCGTCGAAGTGCCGTGCGTGGTCAACGCGAACGGCGCGCATCCGCTGAACGTCGGAGGAGTCCCCGAGCGGGCGCGCGACCTTCTCGTTCGGGTGAAGGAGTACGAGCGGCTGACGGTTGCGGCAGCCTCGACGCAGTCGGTCGATGATGCGGAGCGTGCGCTCGCCCGGAATCCGCTGGTCGCCGGACCGGGGCTGGCACACCAGCTCGTCGGCGCGCTCCAACCCTTGTGGTGACTCCCGCCACGCCGGCGGCATCCGAATCGCCGCGTCTCGAGCGTGGCCTCGGCCTGCTCCAGGCGATCGCCGCGAACCTCCTCGTCATGATCGGCATCGGGCCGTTCCTGACCATCCCGTTCATGCTGGCGACGATGGGCGGGCCCCACATTATTTATGCGTGGCTCGCCGGCGCGGTCCTCGCGCTGTGCGACGGCCTCGTCTACGCGCAGCTCGGCGCGGCGCTGCCCGGCAGCGGCGGGCCGTACGTGTACCTGCGCGAAGCCTACAAGCCGTTCGGCGTCGGAGCGCTGATGGGGTTTCTGTTCATCTTCCAGGTGATGCTCGTCGCGCCGCTGTCGATCGCGAGCGGCGCGGTCGGCTTCGCGGACTATCTCCGCTTCTACTGGACGTCGATGGACTCGGTCACGCACGACGTCGTGGCGGCCGCGGTGTGCGTCGGAATGACCGCGCTGCTCTATCGAAACATCCGCGACGTCGGCCGGCTGTCGGTCATCATGCTGACGATCGTCGCGGCCACGGTCGGATGGGTGATCGTCGCCGGACTGTGGCGGTTCTCGTTCGCGCAGGCCTTCGACTTTCCACCGTCGGCGTACACGTTCGATCGCGCGCTGGTCGCGCGGATCGGCGCCGTCGCGCTGCTGGCGATGTACAACTACGGCGGCTACAACAACGTCTGCAACATCGCGGAAGAAATCCGTGCCCCGGAGCGGAACGTGCCGCGCGCGATCGTCTGGTCGATCCTCATCGTCGTGGCGCTCTACGTCGTGATGAGCACGGTGATCATCGGCGTGATTCCATGGACCGAAGCGGAGCAGACGCGCGCGATCGCCTCGGTGTTCATCGAGCGGACGCTGTCGAACCCTGCGGCGGCGCGGGCGGCCGCCGTTCTGATGACCGCGCTGATTCTGTTCGTGACCGCATCATCGCTGTATGGCGTGATTCTCGGCTATTCGCGGATCCCGTTCGCCGCGGCGCGTGAAGGCCAGTTCTTCCGCGTCTTCGCACGCCTTCACCCGACGAAACATTTTCCGCACCTCTCGCTGCTGACGCTGGGCGCACTCTCGATTCCGTTCTGTTTCTTTTCGCTCGGCCAGATCGTGAGCTGGCTGATCCTCGTGCAGATCGTCTCGCAGTTCATCTGGCAGTGCGCCGGCGTGATCCTGCTGCGCCGCTACCGGCCCGAGGTGCCGCAGCCCTTCGTGATGTGGCTGTATCCGCTGCCGGCGCTCGTCGCGCTCGCGTTGTGGATCTACGTGTTCGCGTCGGCGCCGGTCAGCGGGATGCTGTTCGCGGGTGGGGTGATGGCGACAGGCGTGGCCGCGTACTTTCTCTTCGCGCGTCGGGAGTAGCACGAACCCACGAGACACGAACCCACGAGACACGAAACCACGAAACGCGAAACCACGAAACGCGAAACCACGAAACCTCGAAACACG
>DAIUKO010000354.1:0-7811 GCA_036848175.1 Vicinamibacterales bacterium
GATCGACGTTCCGCTGATGTGGCATCGCCCCCGATTCCGGATCGTGGACACTGCGGGAATGCGCCGCCCCGGACGCGTCGGCAGCGGCGGCAAGGCCGGGCCGGGCAAGGTCGAGTACGTCAGCGTCGCGCTGGCGAAGGAAGCGATCGCTGACGCGGATGTCGTCGCGCTGCTCATCGACGCCTATCAGGGGGCGACCGATCAGGATGCGGCGATTGGCGGCGAAGTCGATCGCGCCGGCCGCGGCATCGTCATCGTCGCGAACAAATGGGATCTCGTGAAGACTCAGGAACGGAACTTCGCGAAGACGTTCGACGACAACCTGCGATTCAAGATGCGGTTTCTGGATTACGCGCCGATCCTTCACATCTCGGCGCTGACCGGCGAGCGCGCGCCGAAGGTGATCGAGACGATCGACGCGATCGCCGCCGCGCGCCGAACGAGAATTTCTACTCCTGTCCTGAACAAGTGGGTCGAACAGATCACGGCCGCGAATCCCCCGGTCAGCCCGGGACGGAAACACGTCCGCATCCTCTATGCGGCCCAGATAGGCGTGGCGCCGCCTTCGTTCGTCTTCTTCACCAACGTGGCGACGTCGTTTCACTTCTCGTACGAGCGATTCCTGGTCAACCAGCTCAGGGAGAAATTCGGGTTCGTCGGCTCACCGATCCGCGTTCAGGTGCGCCGCCGCAAGAAGTAGCGCAGCGCCGCCCTCCGCGACCACGCTTCCGCGTATCATGAGCAGGCAACCAGCGCCCGCTGCTCATCAAGGGCGCGCTTCTCTTCAAGCCGAACACAGTCGTGACGAGCGTCCCATTCCATCTCCGGCACTGACGCCATGACACGCGACGGAATCCACCTGACGGCGGCCCTCGGCGCGATCGCCGTGGTGACGGCGATCTACGCCGGATGGCTGCACGTGACCAATGCGACCACCGTCGCGATGACGTTTCTGCTCGTCGTCCTCGTCGCGGCGGCGACATCCCGCCTGTTCGTCGCCGTCGCCGCATCGCTCGCCGCGATGCTGTCCCTCAATTTCTTCTTCCTTCCTCCCGTCGGTACGCTCAGCATCGCGGACCCGGAGAACTGGGCGGCGCTGGTCGCCTTCCTCGCCGTCAGTCTGGTTGCGAGCAATCTGTCCTCAGTTGCGCGCGCGCGCGCCAACGAAGCGACGGCGCGACGCGACGAGGTGGCGCGCCTCTTCGACTTGAGCCGCGACGTCCTGCTGATGACGGAGAGCCGCGATGCGCTGCCGCTGCTCGCGCGCTTCATCGCCCGGCGCTTCGATCTCGAGTTCGTCGCCGTGTGCCGGCGGCATGGAGAGACCTGGGAGATCGGCGAAGGCGGCTCGGTGTCGATTCCGCTCGAAACCAGCCAGCTTGCGCTCGCGCTGGCGAACGCGGAGCAGGCGCTCGAGTTCGATGCCGGGAACCGGACCTACGTCGGACATCGGACGATGATCGTCGGCGAGCGCGAAGTCCGGATCGTGCCGCTGCGGCTCGGGACGAAACCGATCGGCGTGCTCGCGGCCGCCGGACGACCGGTCGATCCGGGATCGCTCGACGCGCTCGGCGGCGTCGTCGCGATCGCCATCGAGCGGACGCAGTTTCTCGAAGAGCGCAAGGCCGCCGAGCTCGCGCGTCAGAGCGAGGAGTTGAAGTCGGCGCTGCTCGCCTCGCTCGGCCACGATCTGCGCACGCCGCTGACCGCGATTCGTGTCGCGGCCAGCAACCTGCAGGCGTCGTGGCTGGGCGACGCGGATCGCCAGGAGCAAAGCGACATCGTCCTGACCGAGGTCGAACGATTGACGCGGCTGTTCGAAGACATTCTCGACATGGCGCGGATCGACGCCGGCGCCGTTTCGACCGAACCGCACTGGGTGCATCCGTCGCAGATCGTCGACGTCGCGCGCGAGCCCCTGGAGCACACGCTGAAGGGCCATCACATCGACACGGTCGTCCGCGACGATACGCTGATCAGGCTCGATCCGCGTCTGACGGCGGCAGCGCTCGCACACCTGCTCGAGAACGCGGCGCGCTATTCGCCAGAAGGCTCGCCGATCACGGTCACGACGCACATGGCGGACGGCGAACTGATCCTCGCGGTTCGCGATCGCGGCCCCGGCATCGCGCCAGACGATCTCCCGCGGCTGTTCGAACGGTTCTACAGAGGCAAGCAGTCGCGCACCGTTTCGGGCACCGGCATGGGACTGTCGATTGCGCGCGGCCTGCTCGCCGTCGAGCGAGGCCGGATCTGGGCGGAAAACTGCCGCGATGGCGGTGCGCAGTTCACGATCGCCGTGCCAGTCGAGCGCAGAGAAGCGGCGTCGGCCGGCGTTCCGGCCGATGCACAGCCGGCATGACATCGGCGGCCCGCATCCTGCTCGTCGATGACGAGGTACCGATTCAGCGTGCGGTCGCGCCGCTCCTGCGATCGCGCGGCTACGAGGTCGAGGTCGCCGGCACCGGTCAGGACGCTTTGAAGATCGTCGCCGCGCATCCGCCGGACCTCATCGTCCTTGATCTCGGGCTGCCCGACATCGAAGGCACCGAAGTGTGCCGACGCGTCCGCGAGTCGTCGTCGTTGCCGATCATTATTCTGTCGGCGCGTGGACGTGAAGCGGACAAGGTGGCGGCGCTCGACCTGGGCGCCGACGACTACGTGACCAAGCCGTTCGGGCCCGAGGAGCTGCTCGCGCGGATCCGTGTCTGGCTGCGCCGCATCCTCTCAGAGGCGCGTGTGGAAAGCGGTCGTGTCGCGATTGCCGACTTGATCATCGACTACGACCGCCGGCGCGTCCTCCGCGGCAGCGAAGAGATTCGACTCACGCCGAAGGAGTTCGAGCTGCTCGCGTTCATGGCGCGCAATCCCGATCGCGTGATGACCCATCGCGCCATTCTCAAGGCGGTGTGGGGACCGAATGCGGTCGATCAGCCCGAGCACCTCTGGGTGCTCGTCGCGCAGCTCCGCAAGAAAATCGAAGTCGATCCGGCCGTCCCGCGCTATCTCATCAGCGAACCGTGGGTCGGCTACCGGCTGGCCACCGAAATACCGTCGGGCACAGAATAGATCGCTCGGCCAACCCTAAGGCGCGCGTAAAGAGGGTCTCATCGCCAAGTTTCCGCCCGCACCACGGATCCCGGTCGTTCTCGCGTCGAGAACGCTGATTTCGTACGTCTCGGTGTGGCGCGCGGCGGCGCGCGCGTTGACGGAGCTCGGCGCCCCTGCGTTTTTCATCGGCGGCGTCGCCTACGCGGCGATCGGCGCGCCGGCGCCCTGGTTCGTCCTCGCGGCGGTCGTCATCAGCATGTTTCTGCGATCGGCCGACCTCGAGGCGCGGGCGATGTTCATTCCGGGCGGGCTCTACGGCAGCGTGCGCGACACGCTCGGTCAAAGACCGGCCCTCGTGGCGGCGTCAGCGCTGCTCGTCGATCGCCTGACGCTCGGTCCGCTCGCGGCGGCGGTCGCCGGCCATTACGCGCTCGCGCTCGTCCGTGCGCTGACCGGGTCACCATCGGCGGGCGCTGCTGGTGACGTGGCGCCGAACGCGGTCGCCGCCGGCTTGTTGGCAGTGGTCTGGTGGCTCCAGCGAGAGGGACGGTCACCGTCCGATCGCGGCGTCTCGCGCGCCGTCGGTCTCGCGGTCGTCGCCATTGGTGTGCTGGTGGTATGGGCATCGGCAACAGTCGGCATCCGCCGTGCCGCGTTGCCGGAACTGCCGCTCCCTCCAGCCGTGAGTGTGTTCTGGCTCGCGCTGTCGCTCGGGTATGCGCTCCCGTGCCTGAGCGGCATCGATGCCCTCGGCCACGCCGCGGTCGATCTGGAGCAGCCGCGAATCCGGAACCTGCTTCGCGTCGCGCGGCTCGCCGGCGCGTACACGCTGGTCATCACGGCAGCGTCAGCGTTTTTCGTCGTCGGTGTGCTTCCGGATGCGGAGCGAAGCGTGTGGACGACGGCGCCGCTCGCCGGCGTGGCGGTGACGCTCGCCGCGCCCGCGTGGCTTCGATTCGTGATGCTGCTGGTGGTTGGCGTGTCGGCGATCGTCTTTCTCGCCGCGACCGTCCGCGCGGCGGCAGCCGGCGGTCACGAAACGCTGGCGCGCCTCGTCGACGAAGGCGTGTTCGGCGACGACTTCCGCCAGCTGCACCACCGCTTCGGTACGCCGTCGCGAATCATCGATGCGACCGCGGTCACGCAGTTGCTGATTCTCACCGTGCTCGACGGCAACGTCGCGTGGCTGGCGCAGATGTACGCCTTCGCGGTCGTCTGCAGCGCTCTGCTGAAGGTGGCGGCGCTGATTCGCTACCGCTTCATCCGGCGGGAGGCGCGCGCGTATCGCGTGCCGTTCAACCTCAACGTGCGCGGACGCGAGTGGCCGATCGGCCTTGTGTCGATCGCGGTGTTGCTCGCCATTCCGGGCAGTGCGCTCATCGCGGCGGCTGATCCGCCGACGCTTGCCACCGCCGCGATGGTTGCCGCACTGGCGATCACGCTGATCGTCTCCGAGTACGGGCGATCGGCACACGAGTCCGCGGAGAAGTCAGCCGGCCTCGACGAATTCCAGCTGCTGCCGTCCGACGATGTCCATCTCGGCCAGGTCGACGCGCGGCCGGGAAACTTCCTGGTGCCGGTGCGCAAGCCGCATGCGATGACGCATCTCGTGGCCGCGCTTCGTGCCGCCGGCGATCGCGATGTCGTGGCGATGACCGTCCGGCTCGTCGGCGTCGACGTGCCGGATGACCCAACCACCAGCCCGCGTGCGACTGAAGACGAACGGCGGCTGTTGTCGGCGGTGATCGCTGTGGCCGAGCGCGAGGGCCGCGCCGTCCGCCTGATGATCGTGCCGGGTTTCAACGTCTTCGACTCGGTCGTGGAAACGGCGCTGCGGCTGGAGTCGTCGGAGATTCACGTCGGCGAATCCGAGACGCTGTCCTCGGGCGAGCAGGCCCGTCTGCTCGGCGAAGCATGGGAGCGCGCCGCGAAGACCTCGCGCGCCGACGTCCGCCTCGTCGTTCATCATCCGCGCGGCACGACCGCCGCGTTCCACCTCGGCGCGCATGCGCCGGCATTCCGTCCCGAAGACTTCGAACACATCCACCGCCTCTGGCTCGACGTGGTCAGAGCGGTGGGACCGAGCGTGCACCATCGCGACGTGGTGCGCGCGGCGCTGATCTATATGGAACAACACCTGAACGGCCCCGACCGCGACGCCGTTCTCCAGCTCGTGCGGGAGACGGCGCGGCCAGCCGACGAGCTCGCGGCAGTCATCAAGGAACGCGACTTCGGGCGCGTGCGCGACATCGTGCGGAATCAGCCGGCGAGCAATCTCGCCGAGATGCTCGCCGCCCTGTCGCTCGAAGACCGCGTGGTGGTCTTCCGCATCCTGCGCCGCAAGGAAGCCGCCGAGACGTTCGCCTACCTCTCGCCCGACGAGCAGAACGCGCTGCTCAGGGCGATGGCGTCCGAGGAAGCCGCCGCGCTGTTGAACAACATGGCGCCGGACGATCGGACGATGTTCCTCGAAGAGCTGCCGGCCGAAGTGACGCGGCAGCTGCTGGCGCTGCTCACGCCGGAGGAGCGCGCCGTCGCGGTCCGGCTGCTCGGCTATCCCGAGGGATCGATCGGCCGTCTGATGACGCCGCACTACGTCAGCATCAAGGAGGACTGGACGATCGCGCAGGTGCTCGATCACGTGCGCATGCACGGACAGGACAGCGAAACGCTCAACGTGATCTACGTGGTGGACGATACCGGAAGGCTGATCGACGACATCCGCATCCGTGAGGTGCTGCTGACGGCGCCGACCAACACGGTGAAGCGCCTGATGGATCGAAAGTGGGTGGCGCTGAAAGCCACCGACGGCCAGGAAACGGCCGTGCAGGTGTTCAAGGACGAAGATCGCACGGCGCTGCCGGTGACCGACTCCGCCGGCATCCTCATCGGCATCGTCACGGTCGACGACGTGCTCGACGTCGCGGAACAGAAGGCGACCGAGGACATCCAGCGCGTCGGCGGATCGGAAGCGCTCGACGAGCCGTACATGCAGATCGCGTTTCACCGGATGGTCCAGAAGCGCGCGGGATGGCTCACCGCGCTGTTCATCGGCGAGATGCTGACCGCGACGGCGATGGGCGCGTTCGAAAAGGAGATCGAGAAAGCGGTCGTCCTCGCGCTCTTCGTGCCGCTGATCATCTCGAGCGGCGGCAACTCAGGCTCTCAGGCGTCGACGCTCGTGATCCGCGCGCTCGCGCTCGGCGAAGTGACGCTGATCGACTGGTGGCGGGTCATGCGGCGTGAGATCGCCGCCGGCCTCGCGCTCGGCGCCATTCTCGGCACGATCGGCTTCCTGCGAATCGCCCTCTGGTCCGCGTTCTCGTCGATCTACGGCGAGCACTGGCTGCTCGTGGCGATGACGGTCGCGTTCTCGCTCGTCGGTGTCGTGCTGTGGGGCACGCTGACCGGATCGCTCCTGCCGTTCCTGCTCAGGCGACTCGGCTTCGACCCGGCCGCGTCGTCTGCGCCGTTCGTCGCGACGCTCGTCGACGTCACCGGCCTCGTCATCTATTTCTCGGTCGGCATCGTCGTCCTGCACGGCACGCTGCTGTGACGCGGACATCCCTGATACCATTCGCGGCGTGATCACACCGCTTCGCGTCCAGATTCGACGACTGCCCGCGTCAGACGGATTGCCGCTGCCGGCCTACATGAGCGCGAGCGCGGCCGGCATGGATCTGCACGCCGGCGTCGAGGCGGACGTCGTCCTCGCGCCCGGACAGATCGCGCTGATTCCGACCGGCCTCGAGGTGGCGATTCCCGATGGCTACGAGGGTCAGGTGCGGCCGCGTTCGGGCCTCGCGGTGAAGCACGGCATCAGCCTGCCGAACACGCCGGCGACGATCGATGCCGACTATCGCGGCGAGATTCGCGTACCGTTGATCAATCTCGGCCGCGAGCCGTTTCTCGTCACGCGCGGCATGCGCATCGCACAGCTGGTGGTCGCGCCGGTGATGCGCGTGACGTGGGACGAGGTCGTGGAGCTGCCGGAGACCGTGCGCGCCGGCCGCGGGTTCGGCCATTCGGGAACGGAGCCCGTCGCCACGTAGCGCGACGTTCGTCGTAGCTCGCCAATCCTCTGTACCTGTTATACTTTTCAGCGCCGATGACGGAGATTTCCGCTCAGGTCGAGATTCCCAACCGCGCGCTGTTCAAGGCATCGGAAGTGTGCGATCTCGTCAAGCTGCAGCCGTACGTGCTGCGCTCGTGGGAGACGGAGTTTCCGAAGCTCGGCGTCGCGAAAACGGCGGGCGGCCCGCGGGTCTACCGCCGGGCGGATGTCGAGCAGGTGTTGCGAATCAAGCACCTGCTGCTGGTCGACGGTTTGACGCTCGCTGGCGCGCGGCGCAAGCTCGAAGAAGAGACCGCGCCGGTCGGCGCCGACGCGCCGGTCATTGACGAGTTGATCGGTCAGAACGCGCGGCAGCGGCTCACCGAAGTCAAACGCGGATTGCGATCGATTCTCGAGCTGCTTTCGCGATCAAACGGCGAGCGCGATGATTTTCAACTCGCCGCGCCGGCGATGATGTCGCCGTCGCGGGCGCGCACGCCGGCGGTCAGCCGGGTCAAGACAGCGAGAGGAAAGGTCGCGGCGGCGCGGAGTTCGTCGCGCAACCCATCGTCACGCTCGTCATCGTCGCGTCGTAGCTCTCGTCGGTAGGTCACACCAACATCGGGATGTAGCGCAGCCTGGTTAGCGCACCTGACTGGGGGTCAGGGGGTCGCCGGTTCGAATCCGGCCATCCCGACCAATCTTT
>DAIUKO010000355.1:0-7800 GCA_036848175.1 Vicinamibacterales bacterium
TCTACACCGTCGACTCGCATTGCGGATTGAGGATTGCGGATTGCGGATTTATTGAACATGATTGAAGCCTCAATCAATCCGCAATTCCCAAATCACCAATCCTCAATAAATCCGCAATCCGCAATCCTCAATCCGCAATGTCTACCGTCTCGGTACGGGTCTGGCGAACTTCGCGGCGTCAATCGGGGCATTCGGTTGGATGTCGCTGAGGACGACCCGATCCCGACCGTCCAGCCACGAGAAGGTCCAGCGGTGCGGCACCATGACGCCGGCGACCGGTCGATAATCCGCGTAGTCGGTTTGTGTCGGAACGCGGCCCATTGCCGAGTTCGCGAAGCGCACCATTCGGTTGAGCAGCCCCGTCTCCCTGTCGAAGTAGAACGTGGCGACCAGCCCGCTGGCGCCAGTCCCCTGGACGACATTGACCTCACGGCCGTCGACGGTCGTCGGAAGAGCGACGCGCCAGTTGGTGAGGAATTCCTTGATCCGACCCGGAAACGCCATCCGCGCGTCCAACCGGACCCCTTCGAGCTCGCCTCCGGTGAAGTCGTAATCCTTCACCGCGGTGAGCGGCGTCATGATCGCACCATTGCGGCCGTCGAAGGCTCTGACGATGTCTCCGTCGGTGGTGTGGACGATCGTCGTACGCTGATCCGGAGCCTTCGCATAGAATTCCGCGGGGAGTCCGCCTGACACGTATCCCGTGCTGGTTCCCTTCGCGACATAGCTGGTGAGGGCGGCGACGCGCGCGGCGCCGCCGAGCGCCTGAATGTACTTGTCGAAGATCGAATCGGCGGTAGGCATGCCCGCGGCCGCCGGCAGAATGTCGTCGGGTACCAACTTCGCCTCGCCGTATACGTCATCCAGCATCGGCGTGACGACCGGTTTGTCGCGGTTGCGGTGGCAGGTCCAGCACGTCACGACCTGTCGTCCGTTGAAATTCGTTTTATTGATGGTCTGCACCATCTGCGCCATCCTGCGCGCAGTCCGCTTTCTGGCGGTGTCGACCTCCCAATGTTCGTTGTCATGGCACTCGCCGCAGCACATGCTCAGCGCGGCCGAAAACAGTCCCATCGTGCCCATGAATTCATCCACGGGAATTCCGGTGAGCACCTGCACGTTCTTGAAGACTTCCTGCGACATCTGCGGCTTCAGCGCTGACCCGGCCTGCGGTCCGTTCGCCGCCAGCGCCACGCCAATCACGCAGGCAACCGTCATGGCTGCGGCAGCAAGAACAAATGGCCTCGACCACTGCTTCATGTTGCGTCCCCTCGTTAGCCGGACGTGCCGGCGATCCACGTCGGCCTGAGATTCTATAGGATTAACGGCCACAGGCTGCACGACGCACATGTCAGCATTTGTCCAGTGGCTCGCGACGACGCCGGCCAGCATCACACTGCGCGAGTCGACCTACCCGTATCCGTTGATCGAATCGATTCACGTGCTGACGCTCTGCCTCTTCGTCGGCCTCGCCTCGATTCTCGACCTGCGGCTGATGGGCATCACGCTGAAGCGCGTACCCGTGTCCGAGGTGGCGCGGCGGCTGCTGCCGTGGATGACCGGCGGCTTTGCCATCATGGTGATCACCGGGACGCTGCTTTTCTACGCGATTCCGATCCGCTCGTATCACAGCGTCTGGTTTCGGACGAAGATGATCCTGCTCGTGCTGGCGGGTCTCAATGCGTGGGTGTTTCACGCGCGCGTGTGGCGCAGCGTGACGACGTGGGATCTGGATCCGGTGACGCCGAAGGCGGCGCGCGTCGCCGGGGCGGCCTCGCTCGTGCTCTGGGCCGGCATCATCGTCACCGGCCGGATGATCGCTTACAACTGGTTCGACTGTGACAAGCCGCAGCCGCCGTTTGTCGTCTGGGTGGCCAACTGCGATTCGTATCCGGGCTTTCGATGAAGGAGGTTTCCATGCCGTACGCGCGTCGGATTCGTCACCTCGTCGGCGCGGCTGTCTCTCTCGGGATCGCGTTGCCCATCGTTGCCGGCTCGATCGGCCGCGCGCAGCAGCCGGCGCCGCCGCCGTCTGGCCAGGCGCAGGGCGCGCCCGTACTCGCCGAGGCACAGGGATTCGTCGGAAAGACCGCGACGCTCGATACGACCGGATACTCGGTCGGCCGCCGCGTGTTCGCGCCCGGCTCGCACAATGCAACGTGGCACATGCACGCGGCGGGGCAGTTGGTCTTTGCCGAGTCCGGTCACGGCCGGCTTCAGATCAAAGGCCAGGCGATCCGTGAGCTCGCGCCCGGAGACACCGGCTACATTCCGGGCGGCACGATGCACTGGCACGGTTCGGCGCCGAACGAGACGTTCACGATGACCTTCGTCACGATGGGGGCCGGCGCCACGACGCAAGGCGAGCCGTTGACCGACGACGCGTATCGCGGCAGACAGTAAGATCGCGAACGAAGAACGAACCGCGAAGACGAGAGAACGAAGAACACAGCTGCGAGAACGAAGCGCGCAGATCCCAGAACGATGATTTATTCGTTTGTCCGATGGTGCGAAGCGTCGGCGATCCACGACGCCATCGCGGGCTCGCTGTGGGCGTTTGCGGTGATCGAGTCGGTGCACCTGCTCGGCCTCGCCGCGATCGGCGGCGCGGTGCTGGTCGTCGACATGCGCATGCTCGGCCTTGGACTGCAACGTCAATCGATCGCCGACGTGGCGCGCAACGCCTATCCGTGGCTCGTCGGCAGCCTGATCGTGATGATCACGACTGGCACGCTGCTGTTTCTCTCCGAGCCGATCAAGTGCTACGGCAGCAAGCCGTTCTGGGTGAAGATGACGTCGCTCGCGCTCGCCATCGTGTTCACGTTCACCATCCGGAGGAGCGTGACGCGAGCGGACGAATCACGGATGCGGCCGATCGTCTACAAGCTGGCCGCGGTCGTGTCGCTCGGATTGTGGTTCAGCGTCGGCGCGGCGGGGCGCTGGATTGGATTCTCGGGGTAACGAGCGCCGAGGGAACGCGAACTACTTCCTGGTTTTCGCGGCCTCGTCGCGCTCTTTCTGCCGCGCGCCGCGCAGGATGTTGCCCAACGCGTAATTCCCCTCGTGGCAGGCGTACTCGTAGATGAGACCATCGGTCGCCGGCCACGTGTACTCGCCCGTCCACGGCCTCGTCCACGTCGTCGGATCGTCGATCGTGAACTGATATCTGAGCGTCTTCGGCCCGGTGCGCGTGAAGCGCTCGACGACGTGCAGGTTCTCGCTCGAGCCGCGGAAGCGGGTCTTGTCGCTGAAGTTGGTCGTGTCCACGACGAGCGTGTCGCCTTCCCAGTGTCCGACCGAATCGCCCAGCCACTTCCTCACGCTCTTCGGCGCGTGCGGCGCGTTCAAGCGAATCACGCGCACGTCATGCACCATCTCGGTGAGGATCATCACGTGGTCCGGCGTCTGTACGATCTGATGGAGGTTGTTGTAGAAGTAGGTCGGCAGGATTGGCGGTCCCGACGTCGAGCTGAATCCGATCAGGCAGCGCTCCGCGAGCGGACGGATTTCAGGATCGTCGTACGCGGTCGGCCCTTCGAATCCCGGATCTTCTTCGCGTGCCGCCGCGTCGGAGGTCGGCCTCGCGTTGTAGTCGGCGCTGCTGCGGCGCTGACGCGCCGCGTCGGTCAGCGCCGGCACGCGGCCGTCGGGCGGATCGACGAGCAGCGACGCGCGCCGCTGTCCGTCGACCACGGTATAGTGCGAGCCGGGATCGAGCCAGAAGTTGTTATAGCCGCCGACGTTGCCGTACGGTCCCGGCGATCCGTCGCCGCCTTTCGGCGGCGCGTCGCGATCGCCTTTGACCGGCGCGGCGAGCGCGTCGCTGCGCTGCGCCACGTCTTGTTCGAGCTTCGCCGCTTGCTCGTCGGTGAGCACCAGCGGCGTGCCGGCGCGCCGCTCGAGCGGCGTCAAGGTCGCGAGATCGTAGGTGCCTTGCAGATCCGGTACGGCTGATCGCGGCGATTGCTGCGCGGCCACCATTGTCGCGGCCGCGACGATGGTGGCCGCTAGTGTCATTGCGGATTGAGGATTGCGGATTGCGGATTTATTGAACATGATTCAGCCTCAATCAAATCCGCAATTCCCCAATCACCAATCCTCAATAAATCCGCAATCCGCAATCCTCAATCCGCAATGTCAGAGACCACCCCGACCTCGACCTCTTCCGCGGCCTTCGTTCGGATCCGCGCCGTCGGTCGGAGCGCCCGTACCGGACGACCCGAGGAACAGCTTGCGGCCGTCGGGGAACGTGATGTTTCGTCCGTTGGCGCGCGTCAGCGAGTGATCGCGCGTCTGGTAGCCGTCGACGACGATCTCCGTCCCCTTCGCCAGCGATTCCTTGGTGATGCCGCGGCGGAGCAGCGTGTTCGGCGTGCCGCCTTCGACCATCCACTCCTCACACTTGGCGTTCGGCGTGTACTGGCACGCAATCGCGCCGTCGGCCTTCGGAATCTCCAAGTGGATCCATGCGTGAGGGTTCACCCACTCGATGGTCGTGATCTTGCCCTTCAGCAACACCGGTTTGTTCGGATCGAACTCGCCGCCGAACGCGTGGTGCGCGATCGCCGGCATCGAGGCTGCCGCCACCAGGCCGAGTCCCGCGAGCAGTGATGAAAGCTTCGTTCGCATCGCCTCTCCCCTTATTGCTGTTTCGATTTCGTCTTCGTCTCGTCGACCTCGCGCAGCCGTGCGCCGCGGAGGATGTTGCCCAACGCGTAGTTGCCTTCGTGACAGGCGTACTCGTAGAGATGATCCTGCGTGATCGGCCACGTGTACTCGCCGGTCCATGGCTTGTCCCACGTCTTCGGATCCTCGATCGTGAAGCGGTACTTCAGCGTGTTGGCGCCGGTGCGGGTGAACTGCTCGGTGATCTTCAGCTGCTCGGTCGCGCCGCGGAAGCGCGTCTTGTCCGTGAAGTTCGTCGTCTCGACGACGAGGGTGTCGCCTTCCCAGCGACCCACCGAGTCGCCGAGCCACTTGCGGATCTGCGGCGGCGCGTGCTGGGCGTTCAGGCGGATGATCCGCGCATCGTGCACCATCTCGGTGAGGATCATCACCGTGTCTTTCGTCTGCACGATCTGATGCAGGTTGTTGTAGAAGTAGTTTGGCAGGATCGGCGGGCCTGACGTCGATCCGAATCCGATCAGGCAGCGCTCGCCGAGTGGACGGCGCTCCGGATCGTCGTAGGCGCCGGCCGCCTCCAGACCTGGATCGCCGGCGTTTTCGGTGGCGTCCGATTGCAGGCGGACGAGCGCGAGCCGTGACGCCTGACGCTGGCGCGCCTCGGCGGTCAGGGCCGGCACGCGGCCATCCGGCGGATCGATCACGATCGACGATCGCTTCTGGCCGTCGACGATCGTGAACTGGTTGCCGCGATCGATCCAGAACGAGTTGTAGCCGCCGACGTTGCCGGCGGGCCCGAGCGAGCCGTCGCCGCCCTTGGGCGGCGCCGCGCGATTCCCGTCGATCGCCACCGCGCCGGCGTGTTCGCGTGCGACCGCCTGCTGTTCGCCTTTGACGGCCTGCTCGTCGGTCAACACCGCCGGCGAGCCATTCGGCCGCTCCATCGGCGTCAGCGTCGCGAGGTCGTAGGTCCCCTGCAGATCCGGTTTGCCGTCCGGCAGCCGCGGAATCCTGCTCGCGGTCTGCGCGGAGAGGACCGTCACGCCGGCGACGAACCCAATCGCCGTGAACACGCGCGTCATGGCGTCAGCGGCTTCTTTCGCCATTTGCCGTACATCAACTCTTCGACGAACTCGACGCACTTGAAGTCGAGCAGCTGCGCGTTCTTCTCGACGCGGCGGTAGAGCGGCATGCTGATCTTCCACGGCCGGGTGAACGTGTCTGGATCCTCGATGGTCGCTTCGTAGGTGATGATGTCAGGGCTCGTCCGCGTCAGCCGCTCGACGACGTGCAGCTGGTCGCTGTGGAAGTTGCCGGAGCGATCGAACCAGGATTGATCGTTGAATCCCTTCGAGTCGATGACCATCGTGTCGCCTTCCCATTTGGCGACCGACTGGCCCATCCACGAGTCGACGGGCGGTGGACCCGGATCCTTCAAATAGATGTTCCGCACCGCGCCGGCGTACTGGTAGGCGATGAACAGCGCGCTGGCGCTCTGGAAGATCTGAAACGGCTGCGGCATGTACATCGCGCGCGGCACACCCGGCAGATAGCACTTGATTTCAGGATCCCGCTCCAGCCACTTCTCCTGATTCTCTTTCTTCTTGGCGAGGGCGGCCGGCTTGTAGGGAATCTCGCCGCCTTCGACCACGCCGACGCCGGGCGGCACCGACCCGACCGCGCCGAGCGCGAGGACCGCGGCCCCAGGCACCGGACCATACGGCCCCGCCCGCAGTGCCAGCGCCGGACGCGCCATGTGCATCTCGAGATCGTAGTTCGCTTCGTTGAGCGCCTGCCAGATGCCGTTCAGGTCTGGCTTGCCGTCGGAGGTGCGCGGCGCGCGATATGCGGCCTGGCCCTGACCCGACAACGGCTTGATGGTGTGCAGGCCGATCGTGAGCACAGCGGCCGTGGCGATCCCGGCGGCTACGCCCTGAAATCTACGAGGCATTGGATAGCACCTCCGGTGATGAACGGGGGAAATCATAACACCGTTGACATGGTGAACACGCCGTCCGAGTATCACCGCAACCGAATAGCCTGGGAGGTTGCACATGCGTCGATTGGCCTCTGCCGTTGCGCTCCTGTGTCTCAGTGCACCATGCCTCCCGACCCCTGTTCTTGCTCAAGAGCGCGCCAGCATCGTCGGCCAGGTCGTCGACGCGACCGGCGCCGTCATGCCCGGCGTGACCGTTGAGGCTTCGAGCCCCGTGCTCATCGAGCGCCTGCGGAGCACGGTCAGCGACAGTGCGGGCCGCTATGCCATCGTCGATCTGAGACCGGGCACCTATACCGTGTCGTTCACCCTGCCGGGGTTCAAGACGGTCAGGCGCGAGGGCATCGTGCTCGAGGGCGCGTTCGCCGCCACCGTCAACGCGTCGCTCGAAGTCGGCGCGATCGAAGAGACGGTCACGGTGGCCGGCGCGTCGCCGGTCGTGGATCTCCAGAGCACGCAGAACCAATCGGTCCTCAACCGCGAAATCCTCGACGTGCTGCCCGCCGCGCGCACGATGCAGGGCGGCGCCAGCCTCGTGCCCGGCGTGAGCTTCTACAGCCAGGGCTTCACCAGCAACATGACGATCCACGGATCGCTCCGCGAGGATCAGCACATCTACTTCGACGGGATGAACATCGGGCAGAACCTGACGCAGAACGGCCAGCAGGCCAACGGCGTCAACGTCAACGAGCTCGCGCAGGCGGAGCTGGTCTACGACGCCGGGTCGCAATCGGCGGAGGCGGCGGTCGGCGGCGTCCGCATGGACTCGATTCCGCGCGAAGGCGGCAACGCGTTCTCGGGGATCGCCCGCGCCTTCGGATCGAAGGGGTCGTTCCAGAACGACAACATCACGCCGGAGCTGAAGCCGTTCATCGGCGAAGGCAATCGCCTCGACTATCTCTACGACTTCAACGTGGTCTTCGGCGGGCCGATCAGGCGCGACAAACTGTGGTTTTTCGTCGCCCAGCGCGTCTCGCAAAGCAACAATCTGATTCCGCTGCCGCTGACGGCGTTTCCCGAAGGGGGCGTCGCCGAGTCGAGCGGGCAGGTCGCGCCGCATTCGACCGTGCGCCTGACGTGGCAGGCGACGCCGCGCAACAAGATCGTCTGGGCGTTCTACAAGTCCCAGGGCGGCACGCAGCGGTTCGACGTCGGCTGCACGGCGACGAGCTTCAACAGCG
>DAIUKO010000356.1:0-7796 GCA_036848175.1 Vicinamibacterales bacterium
GACATCTTCAACATCCTGCTGCAGGTGTTCGAGGACGGCCATCTCACCGACGGCCTCGGCAACCGGGTGAACTTCAAGAACACGATCATCATCATGACGTCGAACATCGGCGCTCGCTTCATCCAGAAGAAGAGCTCGATGGGCTTCCAGTCGGCCGACACGCTCGCCATCGACAAGAGCGTCTCCGACATGGTGCTCGGCGAGGTGAAGCGGACATTCAACCCCGAGTTCATCAACCGCATCGACGAAATCATCGTCTTCGAGGCGTTGAGCGACGACGATCTGCGGCGCATCATGGCGCTGCTGGTCCAACAGCTGAACGACAACCTCGTGGACCGCAAGCTGCGCATCATGCTGACCTCTGAGGTCGTCGATTGGATCATCGAGGTCACGTGCAAGGACCGCTCGTACGGTGCGCGCCCCCTCCGCCGGGCCATCCAGCGCTATGTCGAGGATCCGCTGTCCGAGGAGCTCATCCGCGGACATCTCCGAGGCGGCGAAATCGAGGTCTATCTCGACGCCGGCCAGCTGTCGTATCGACCCGCCGGCGAGCTCGAGGCCGGCCGCAAGCTCGCCTGAGGGCGTGAAATAAGACCAGCCGGTCCCTGCGCTAGTCTAAGATCGCCAGACATGGTGCCTCGTGTGCATGTACTCCTGACGGCCCTCGTGGCCGCTTTGCCGTTGGCGGGACGGGCCGCCGCGCAGGAGCAGGCGACACTCGCGCTACCGGCCATCCAGTTCTGCGGGCAGGAAGCGGCTGCGCCTCGCGCCCAGCCGCCGGCCGGATCGGGTCCGGTGGTGCTGGCCTTCGGCCCCTGCTTTGAAGCACAGGGCGGCACCTCGGTCATCGAGCCGCAGACCTACCTTTATTACATTCAGCTGAAGCAGAGCCGGCCGTCGGAGGGCGTGTGGATCCCCTACGACGACGCCACCGAGAAGACGCTGCTCCAGGATTTCAAGACTCTCTGGGCCACGAACTTCCTCGACAACCTGTGGATCGACGTCACCGACTACAAGTTCCCCAACGGCACCGTCGGCAAGGTGGTCGCCTTCAACATGGAGGAGCGGCAGCGCGTCAAGATCGTCGACTACGTCGGTTCGAAGAAGATCGAAGTCTCGAAGATCGACGAGAAGTTGAAGGACGCGAACGCGCAGATTCGCCTCGACACGTTCATCGATCCGAGTCTCGTCCGCAAGGTCTCGGGGATCGTGCGCGACATGCTTCGCGAGAAGGGCTTCCAGTTCGCCGACGTGAAGCCGGAGATCGTGGAGATGCCCGGCGGACCGAAGCTCGTGCACCTCACCTTCCACATGGAGGAAGGCCCGAAGGTCAAGATCCGCAGCGTCGATTTCATCGGCAACAAGGCGGTCAGCGACGGGACGCTGAAAAAGCAGATGAAGCAGAACCGCGAGCGCCCCGAAATGCAAGACGCGTTTCACATTCCCAACTGGTTCATGTCGGTGATCGGCGACCGCGGCACGTTCCAGGAGCCGAAGTTCGACGAGGACGCGGAAAAGATCATCGAGTACTACCGCGACCACGGCTACATCAGGGCGAACGTCGGGGTGCCCGAGATCAAGGTCATCACCGATTCCGACGACAAGAAGACGCGATGGATCGAGCTGAAGATTCCGGTGGTCGAAGGCGCGCGCTACAAGGTCGGTAATTTCGACGTGGCAGGGAACACGGTCGTCAAGAGCGACTATCTCAAGCCGCTGTTCAAGACCAATCCCGGCGAGTTCTACTCCGAGAAGAAAATCCGCAAGGGACTCGAAAAAGCGCGCGAAGTGTACGGCACCGGAGGCTACTACGAGTTCACCGGCTATCCGGATCTCAAGCCGCGCGACGAGGCGAACGCGAACGAGCCGGCCGCGCCCGCATCGATTGCCGCGCCCGAGCCGACCGATGGCAAGAACGGCGACGCGACCGACGGCAACAAGAAGGACAAGGACGCCAAGTCGGAAAAAGGTGCGCCCACCGTCGACGTGACGATGCGCATGCAGGAAGGCGAGCAGTTCTTCGTCAACCGCATCACCTTCGTCGGCAACACCACGACGCACGATAACGTCATCCGGCGCGAGATGCGCCTCGTCGAGGAAGGGCCGTTCAACACCGAGGCGTTGAAGTACAGCATCAAGCGCCTCAACCAGCTCGGCTACTTCAAGCCGCTCGAAGGCGGCAAGGACGTCAACGTCGAGAAGACGCCCGGCGAGAAGAACAAGGTCGATCTCAAGCTGAAGCTGGAGGAGCAGAACCGCAATCAGCTCACCTTCGGCGCCGGCGTCTCGGAGTTCGAAGGCTTCTTCGGACAGCTGTCGTTCCAGACGGCCAACTTCCTCGGCCGCGGCGAAAGCCTCACCTTGTCGATGCAGGCAGGCTCGCGCGCGCAGAACTACTCGCTCGCGTTCACCGAACCGTTCCTCTTCGATCGCAACATCACCGGCGGCTTCAACCTGTTCAAACAGGACATCCGCTACATCGGGCAGTTCACCCAGAAATCGGTCGGCACCGTCTTGACGACCGGCTTCCCGATCGGCCGCGGCTTCACGCGGATGTTCGTGAACTACAGCTACCAGCAGACGCGCGTCACCGACGTCAACGAGCTGTACACCGATCCGCTCGTCCTCGCGCGCAACCCGTTCCTCCGCGATTCGCTGCAAATCGGCACCGACGGCGCGACCGGCGGCGTCCGCACCATCAGCAAGGTCGTTCCGAGCCTCGTCTACAACACGGTGGACCAGCCGATCTTCCCGACCACCGGCAAGCGGCTTTCGGCGTCGATCGATCTCGCCGGTCTCGGCGGCAACACGAACTTCTATCGGCCGATGCTCGAAGGCGTCTGGTTCATCAAGCAGGCGAGCCGTCTGACGCTCGGCATGCGGGCGCAGGGGGAATACATCCATCAGTTCACGGGGTCGCAGCCGCTTCCGATTTTCGAGAAGCTGTTCCTCGGCGGCGAGTACACGATCCGTGGCTTCGATATCCGGACCATCGGTCCGCAGGATCCACAAACGGGGCTGGTGCTCGGCGGTAATAAGCTCCTGTTGTTCAACGTCGAAGAGCAGATCACCATCGCCGGTCCAGTACGGGCGATCCTGTTCTACGACGTCGGCCAGGTGCGCGATCGAGGTCAGCCGTTTGCGTGGAAAGAGGACGTCGTGCAGGTCGTGCCGCCGCTGCTCATCGATCCGCTGGCCGGCGTGACGCTCGCCGGTTCGGGCGCGACGATCGGCCGGTTCGACGTCGCGACGATCGGCCAGCGCTCGGCGTTCAAATCGTCGACCGGCGTCGAGATCCGGTTCTTCATGCCCGTACTCAACGTTCCATTTCGGCTCATTTTTGCCTACAACCCGTCGCGCGGCGGGGTGCTCGACAACACGCTCCAGCCACAGAAGTCGTTCCAGTTCAGGTTCGCTGTCGGGTCGACTTTCTAGTAAAATCAACGGCTCCCGTCGATTACGAAAGGATTCATCGAATGAGAGGTTTCGCTCTTGCCGCGTCGCTCGCTGTGATTATGAGCGCCGGCGCCGCCTTCGCCCAGACGCCGCCGGCTGGCCAACAGCCGCCCGCGCAGCCCGCCCCCGCCCGTCCGGCGCAGCCGGCGCCGGCGCCGCCGGCCGCGGCCGCCGCGCAACCGCCGGCGCCGTTCCCGGTCGGCGCGAAGATGGCCTTCATCAACCCGCAGCGGATTTTCCAGGAATCGGCTGAAGGCAAGGCGTCGCTCGCGCGCGTGCAGACGCTCATCAACAAGAAGCAAACCGAGGGGCAGGATCGCCAGAAGAAGCTGCAGGCCGATCAGCAGAAGCTGCAGACGAGCGGCGCGGTGATGAACGAAGGCGCACGCGCGCAGCTCGAAAAGGACATCGAGAAGCAGCAGCTGGATGGTCAGCGCTTCCAGCAGGACGCGCAGGCGGAAATCAACGAACTGCAGCAGGAAGTGCAGAGCGACTTCATCAAGAAGGTGTCGCCGATCATCGAAGCCGTCGCCAAAGAGAAGGGCGTGCAGCTCGTGTTCGATCTGAACAATGCGGGGCTGGCCTACTTCGAGCCGGGACTCGATTTGTCGACGGAAGTGATCAAGAAGCTGGATTCGAAGCCGGCGGCTACGCCGAAGCCATAACGCGTCGGGATTGGGGTTTCGGGATTTGGGATTCGAGAACCGAATCCCGAATCCCTAGGGATGCGCGACATCCACCGAATACGCCTCTGACGCGGGCACCTTCCCCGCCGAATCGTACACCCTCAAGCACAGATTGCCGACTCCCGATACCGTCGCCAGGAGGCCGGTGCCGACCGTCGTCGCATCGTTCGACAGGATCGTCTGACAGCTCGTGCCGTTCCAGGTTCCGAGGCTGACGCCGATGGCGAGCGTGCTGTCGGGGTCGACTTTCGTCAACGTCGCAGTGACGCTGCCGCGCGACGTCGCTGCGAACGTGTGCGTGACACCGCCATTTTTCGTCAGGGTGCCGCTGAACGTTTCCGTGACGCTGGGGCCGATCGGAGTCGGGGTGACGACGGGGCCGTTGTCGCACGCGGCCGCCATCGCCAGCAACGGTATGAGTATGAGAACGGTTCGAAATCTGAATTGCATGACATCGATCCTCGCCCAATCGGGGCCGCAGATACAAGGCTCTCGCATGTTGGTTAGGACTTCGCGCTGGTCGGTTCGGACGGCCCACTGATAGACTGTCTGAACGTGTCAATTGAGATCCCGCAGGCGCTGGATCGCCTGTGTTACCGCTATCCCTCACTCCTGGTCGACGCGATCATCGAGCACGAGCCCGGACGGCGGATCGTGGCCGTCAAGAATGTGACGGTCAACGAAGAGTTCTTCCAGGGACACTTTCCGGGTGCGCCGCTCCTGCCGGCCGTCCTCATGCTCGAATCGCTGACCCAAGTGGCGACGATCCTGCTGCTGCAGGGGCCCGAGGCGCCGCCCAATGCCCGCGTGTACCTCCGCGGCGTAAACGACGCGAAGTTCCGCCGGCAGGTGGTCCCCGGCGATCGGCTGCGGCTCGAGATCACGCTCGGCAGGGTCCGCGCCTCGCTTGCCCGCGCGAAGGCGACTGCGCACGTCGGCGATCAGATCGTCGCGGAAGCCGAGCTGCTGCTCGGCATTCGTACCGACCGGTCGACGATCGATCCGAGCGCGATCGTGCATCCGGGCGCCGTGATTGGCGAGGGTACCGTCATCGGCCCACACGCGAACATCGGACCGAACGTCCGCATCGGCGCGAACTGCAGCGTCGGCGCGTCGGCCGTCGTCGACGGCTGGACCGAGATTGGCGACGGCACCGAGATCTATCCGTTCGGTTCGATCGGTCTCGCGCCGCAGGATCTCAAGTACCAGGGTGAAGCGACGCGGCTGGTGATCGGGTCGCGGAACATTTTCCGCGAGTTCGTCACCATCAACCGCGGCACGCGCGGCGGCGGCGGCGTGACGACGATCGGCGATCGCAACGTGTTCATGGCCTACGTCCACGTCGCGCACGACTGCCACGTCGGCCACGACACGATCTTCGGGCCGCACGCGACGCTCGGCGGCCACGTGACGGTGGAGAACTTCGCGAACATCAGCGCTGGATCGGCGGTGCACCAGTTCTGCCGCGTCGGCGAGCACGGCTTCATCGGCGGCTACTCGGTGGTGACGAAGGATGCGCTGCCCTACGCGCGGACGGTGGGCAGCCGTCCGGCGCGCATCTTCGGCCTCAACATCATCGGCCTCGAGCGCCGCCACATGGCGCCGGACGTGATCGACAAACTGAAGCGCGCGTTCCGCTATCTCCTGCAGTCGAAGCTGAACACGACGGCGGCACTCCACCAGATTCAGCAGGATCGCTCGCTCGCCTGCCGAGAGGTGCAATACCTGCTCGACTTCATCCGCTCGTCGCAGCGCGGCGTCACGCTGCGCCGCTCCAGCCGCAAGGCTGAAGAGGTCTTCGCGGACGAGTGATGCGCCTCGGTCTGATCGCCGGCAACGGTCGCTTCCCGTTTCTGGTGTTGGACGCGGCGCGCGGCGCCGGTCACGACGTCACGGTCATCGCGCTCAAAGAGGAGACGTTTCCGGAGCTCGCCGACGCGGCGGCGCGCGCCCCGGCGTCGCCGTTTCACTGGATTTCGATCGGCCAGCTCGGTCGGTGCATCACGCTGCTGAAAGAGGCTGGCGTCGAGCGGGCGGTGATGGCGGGGCAGGTCAAGCACACCAAGCTGTTCGACGTCCGGCCGGACTGGACGCTGGGGCGCGTGCTGATGCGGCTCGCGACCCGGAACACCGACTCGATCATCTCGGGCGTGGCCGATGTCCTTCGCGACAACGGCATCCCTCTGATCGATTCGACGGCGCTGCTGGCGCCGCTGCTCGCGCGAGAGGGCGTGCTCACGCGCCGCGCTCCCGACGAGGGGCAGCGCGCCGACCTCGAGTTCGGATACCGCGTCGCGGACACGATCGCGGGGCTCGACATCGGCCAGACGATCGCGGTCAAGTCGGCGGCGGTGGTGGCGGTCGAGGCGATGGAGGGAACCGACGCCGTGATCGCGCGCGCCGGCCAGCTCGCCGGCGCCGGCGTCCGCATCGTCAAGGTCGCGAAGCCGAATCAGGATATGCGGTTCGACGTGCCGGTCATCGGGGTGTCGACGATCGTGGCGATGACGGCGGCGGGAGCGGACACGCTGTCGATCGACGCGGGGAAGACGTTGATGATCGATGGCGATGCCGTCATTCGCGCGGCCGACGACGCAGGAATCTGCATCGTCGGCCGCGGTACCATTGCGGATTGCGGATTGCGGAATGCGGATTAATTAATGATTCAATCGCCAATAAATCCGCAATCCGCAATCCGCAATCCGCAATTACGAGTGGCCGTCGTGGGTGTTGGCCACCTCGGAAGGCATCACGCCCGCATTCTGTCGGCGCTGCCCGGTGTCTCGCTGGTCGCCGTCGTCGACACCAATCGCGCGCGCGCCGACGAGGTTGCCGCTGCGCATCGCACCCGCGCCGCCTACGATGCTCGCGACGTCGTCGGGAAGGTCGATGCGGTGACCGTCGCGGTGCCGACCGAGATCCATCGCGACATCGCTCAGACGTTTCTCGAGGGCGCTGTGCCGGTGCTCGTCGAGAAGCCGCTGGCGCGGACCGTCGCCGAAGCGGATGCGCTGATCGCCGCGGCGGCGACCTCCGGCGCCGTCCTCGCGGTTGGTCATACCGAGCGCTTCAATCCCGCGGTGGCGGCGGCCCGGCCGATGCTGACCGACCCGCGCTTCATCGAAGTACACCGGCTGGGTGCGTTTCCCGAGCGCAGCCTCGACATCGATGTCGTCTTCGATTTGATGATTCACGATCTCGACGTCCTGCTGTCGCTGGTCGACTCGGAGGTCGAATCGATCGAAGCGGTCGGCGTGCCGGTGCTGACGGGAAGGGTCGACATCGCCAACGCGCGGCTGCGGTTCGCCAACGGCTGCATCGCGAACCTGACGGCGAGCCGCATCAGCCGCGACAAGATCCGCAAGATCCGCTTTTTCCAGCCGGCGACGTATTTGTCGATCGACTACGCGTCGCAGAAGGTCGAGCTGTGGCAGCTGACGAAGGGGGACAGCCAGATGCCGTCGATTCACGGCGGCGAAGTCGCCGTGGTCAACGAAGAACCGCTGGCGCGCGAGCTGGCGGACTTCGTCGACGCGGTCGTCTCGAAGCGCGCGCCGATGGTGACCGGGCAAGATGGCCGCCGCGCACTCGCGCTCGCCCAGCAGATAACCGATACTATGAACGCCGTCAGGCACGAAACCACGAAACCTCGAC
>DAIUKO010000357.1:0-7770 GCA_036848175.1 Vicinamibacterales bacterium
AGCGTCGGCGTCAGCTCGTAGCCGGCGCCTTCGGTCAGCGGCAGATAGTTCTTCATGATCATGCCGTTGGGCACGTACATGACCCCGAAGCGGTTGATCGGCTTCGCGGCGGTTTTCTGCAGCGCCGAGAGCGCGGGCGTCATGCTGTCGAGGAGCGGCAGCGCCAGCATCGATCCGAGCCCGCGCAGAACCGTGCGCCGCGGGATCGCCATCTTCGTGATGATCATCGTTGAACCTTTCGTGGACCCGACGCGACCTCCGCCGTTGTCTTCGTCGTCTCGCCGCTCGCGACCGCCATGCTGAACGGTGTGCTCTTGACGATGGCGGTGATGACCGAGGACCACGAGTAGTCGGCCGCCGCAGACTCGCGCACGATGCGGCGAATCGCCGGCATGTCGTGATAGTCGAGACCGCGGCCGACTGCGTACGCCAGCAGCTTCCCGCTGAGCGTCCGCACGAAATCTTCCTTGTGGCTGACGAGGAGCGCGCGCAGACCTTCGATGCCGTCGAACCTGGTCCCGTCCGGGAACGACGCCGACGGATCGATCGGCGCGCCGTCGCTCGACGTGCGCCACTTTCCCACCGCGTCGAAGTTCTCGAGCGAGAACCCGAGCGGATCCATCCGCCGGTGACACGCGGCGCACGTCGGATTGCTCCGGTGCAATTCCATCCGCTCGCGCAGCGATCGCGGCTGACCCTCGGCGCCCGCCTCCTGCAGCGCGGGGATGTCGGGCGGCGGCGGTGGCGGCGGCGCGCCGAGCAGGTTCGCCAGCAGCCATCGTCCGCGCATCGTCACCGACGTGCGATTCGGGTACGACGTGACCGTCAGGAGGCTCGACTGGCCGAGGAGCCCGCCGCGTTTGCCGTCGGTGAACGCGACGCGACGGAAGTGGTTGCCGTAGATGTTGCGGATGCCGTAGTGCGTCGCGAGCCGCTCGTTCAGGAACGAATAGTCAGCCGACACCAGCTCGACGACGCTGCGGTTGTCGTGAATCTGACTGCCGACGAACAGCTTGGTCTCCTGCTCCATCGCGTCGCGCAGGTTCTCGTCGAACTCCGGATACAACTCCGTGTCGGGGACGACGCCAGAGAGCTTGCTCAACTCGAGCCAGCGGCTGGCGAAATTGTCGACGAGCGCCTTCGCGCGCGGATCGCGCAGCATCCGCTGCACCTGCTGCTCGAGCACGATCGGGTCGTTGAGCTTGCCGCGGGCGGCCGCATCCCGCAGTTCGTCGTCTGGAACGCTGCTCCAGAGGAAGAACGACAGGCGCGAGGCGAGATCGAGATCGCTCAGCCGATACGTGGCGCCCGAGGCGATGCCTCCGGGTTCGCGTTCGATGCGGAACAGGAAGCTCGGTGCGGCGAGGATCCGTTCGATTCCGCGCTGGATGCCGGCGTTGAATCCTTCCTCGGCAAGCCCGGACTTGTAGAACTCGAGGAGTGTCTGAACGTCGCTCTCGGTCACCGGACGTCGATACGCCCGTGCGGCAAGCGTCGACAGGATCTTCTTCGCGCACAACTCGTTCTTCGCCGCGCACACGAAGACCTTGCGGCGCGCGGGCGAGTCGCCCGTGGCCGGCGCTCCGTACGGACCGCCGATCGATACGATCTCCACCGCGGGGTTGCCGTGGTAATACTCGTTGGTGGTGCGTCCGAAGCCGGTCTGCGGCGGCTGCAGCACGCCTTCCGGCTCCCAGAATCGCTTCACGAACGACACGTTGAGCTCGTGCGGGCCCGCCTTCACCGGCACGCGTACTTCGAGCTTCGCGTCGGCGGTGTGCATGTATTCTTCGAAATCGGGATCGCCCTGTGTGTTGCCGGCGAAGTTTTCGGGGTTGGTCATGCCCTTCGCTTCGCCGCCGACTTTGAACCGTTTGAGGCGCACGCCGTCGAGGCGGAAATCGATCTCGTGCGGCTCGCCCATGCCGATGATGTAGTCGTACTCCTGGCGCCGCAGCAAGACCTTGATCGTGTACTCGGCGTCGAGCGGGAAGTAATAGCGGATGAGTGCGCCGCCTTGCGATCCGAACGGCTGATCGTCGCCGAGGCGTTCGTCCTGGACGAGCGCTTTGGAAATCTTGAACGTGTCGATGACCGGATGCAGCGCGGGATCGCCGACGGCGAGACGGCTCAGCGCGCGCGCGGCGGAGAGGTAGTTTTCGAGCAGCGCCGGCGAGACCGACAGCACGCTGGCGACGTTGTCGAAGCCTTCCTGGTCGGCTTCGTCCGACGACAGCAGCGCGCGCGCATCGATCTCGAGTCCGAGCAGATCGCGGATCGCGTTGGCGTACTCGGTTCGGTTCAGGCGATGAACGGGAACGCGACCTGGAAACGGCGTCGCCGCGGCCGCGGCATCGAGCTCCTGCTCCAGCACAGTCGCGACGGCTGCGTACGTCGCGGCGTCGGGCCGCGGCCGTCCGGCCGGCGGCATCTCGCCGGTGCGGAACTTCGTGACGACTTTTTCCCACTGCTCGGCGTGGTCGGCGATGCGCTGCACATCCAACGCGTCGAGCGCCAATCCGGCCGTCTTCAACCGGCTGTTGTGGCAGGTCACGCAGTAGCTATTAATAATGTTGCCGGGCAGAGGCGAAGACGCGACGAAACCCGCAGCGGGCGCGGGCGTTTGCAGATCGCGAGCGTTCAAATAGCGCGCGCCGGCGACGCACACGCTGATCAGCGCGAAGAGCGCGAGTCGCGGGCGCAAACGCCTCGATCGGGCTGACATGCCACGGTCAAGTATGCCCTACCTGGGAACACGTGGTCAGCCACAATCCTCCGGCAGATATCGCTGAGGAGGGCGCATGGTACGATGGCGCACGATGGCGCTCGCGCCCAGCACATCCGCAGCAGTGAAAGAGTTCGCGGCCCGCGCGCGGGCGCGCCTCGGTGCGCGACGCGTCGGCCGCGTCGTTCTCTTCGGATCGCATGCGCGCGCTGAGGCGAGAGACGATTCCGACGTCGATCTCCTCGTCGTCGTCGAGGGCCTGACTTCGGTCGACGGCCGCGACATCGACGCGATCGTGGGCGAGATCCTCACGCGCACCGACGTGCTGCTGTCGCCGCTCGTGCTCAGCGCGGCACGATACGACGAGCTGCGGGCGCGTGAACGCTGCCTCGTCGGCGACATCGACCGCGAGGGCATTGCTGTTTGACGGACGAAAACCGGCGACGGAACATCGCCGACGAGCTTGCCCGCACCACGCAAGCGCTTCAGGCGGCACGCGCGCTCATGGAGCTCGGCTTGAACGCCGACGCCATCTCGCGTGCGTACTGTGCCGTATTCCATTGCCTGCGCGCGCTGCTCGTGTCGCGCGGGATCGACGCCAGGACTCACGCGAGAGCCATCCACGTCTTCAACACGGAATTCGTCCGCGCCGGCGCGTTCGCGTCGTCGCACAACCGGCTCCTCGCAGGAATCCAGCGTTCGCGGGAACTGGCTGACTACGACGCCGCTGTGGTCTTTTCGAAGGATGACAGCGATGCGTGCGTGCGCGATGTCGAGACCTTTCGAACCGATGTCCTCACATACCTGCGGCGCGAGAAATGGACGGTCGCTCAGGGCGACTGAACCATCGCGTTCGCACGCCGCATCATGTGATCGGTTTGAACTTCTGGATTCTCCTGCCGCGATTCTCGGTGACGTAGATATTGCCGTGCGAATCGACGGCCAGGCCGTGCGGTTGATCGAATTGACCGGGAAAATGCCCGGCCCCGCGGCCGGCGGTGGACACGATCTTCCCGCTCGCGCGGTCGATGATCTCGATCTCGGAGTTGTTCTGGTTGATGACGTACATCAACCGCTGCCCGGGATCGCGTGACAGCTCGAGCGACACCGCCGAGCCGCCGCTTTCTTTCGGCACGCCGTCGGCCGGGGGCGTGATCGGCTTCCACGGCACGTCGATGTTCTTCGTGAACGCGCCCATCTTGTCGTAGACCTGAATGCGCGAGCCCTCGCGATTGCAGACGTACACCCGCCCGTCCGACGACACCGTCATGCAGTGCACGGTCTGCATCCCTTCCGGCTGCCACTGACGCAGGAACGCTCCGTGACGATCGAACACCGCGATGCGGCGGTTGCCGTTGCGGCTCTCGCCGTCCGCCACATAGACGTCGCCGTTCTTCGGATCCACGAAGAGACTGGACGGCATGAAGAACTTCGCCGCGCTCGAGTTGAGCGGCTTTCCCTTGACCGTGCCGTCCGACGAATCGAGCTCGCCCTTCGTGCCGATCTGAAACAGCAGCTTGCTGCCGTCATGTGCGTACTTCTGCACCATCCCGGATGGCGAGCTCGCGATCCAGATGCTGCCGTCCGCATCGACGACACAACTGTGCAGCCGCGGATCGAGCTGCTTCGGATCGCCCCATGAATTGATCAGCGTGCCGTCCGTATCGACCTCGATGATCGGCGGCGCCAGACGGCCCGCGTTCAGATCGCCTTCGAGGACATCCTGACGGTTGAGGATGAACACGTGGTCGCGCGTGTCCACGCACACGCCACCCAAACCGCCCAGGACCCAGCGATCGGGAAATGGTTTGGGCCACGACGTGTCCACTTCATAGCGCGGAATTCGCTCCGGCTGAAGCCGGACGCCAGCGATGGATGTTGCAGAGGCCAACGCGATCGACAGAACCACGATCGCGTGCCGCCGCCAGTCGCTGAAGGCGCTCATACGCACGCTCCTTCGCGCGCCGCACGCGCGGTGCGGCCATGCTACTTGATCCGCTTTCAGATCGCGTGAAGAAAGTCGGCCATCGATCGGTAGCGCAGGTATAACATGCGCGCAACTCGGCGCATCTATCACCGGCAATCCGGCATCATTCGGTCACTCCGGACAAGGGGGGCTCATATGAGTCGGCAGGTGGGCATCATCGTGATCGTATCGATCACGAGCCTGGTCGCCTTCGCGGGTTCTGCGGCGGGCCAGGCGCAAGTCACCGGAAGCATCGTCGGTCGAGTCACGGACGAAAGCGGCGCAGTTCTTCCCGGCGTCACCGCCACCGCAACCAGTCCAGCCTTGCAAGTCCCTCAGATGGTCAACGTGACCAACGTGCAGGGCGACTACCGCATCACGCCGCTGCCGATCGGCACATATGAGGTCGTCTTCACGCTCACCGGATTTCAGACCGTGCGCCGCGAGGGCATACGGCTCACCGCCGGTTTCATCGCCCGCGTGGACGTGGCGTTGAAAGTGGGCGCGATCGAGGAATCGATCACGGTGGCTGCGTCGCCGACGGTCGACGTGCAATCCACCGGCGCGGTGACCGTGCTCACCAAAGAGACGCTCGAAGTCGTGCCGTCGAGCCGCGCCGGCATCATCAGCTTGATGAATCAGTCGCCTGCCGTGCGATCGCAAATGGACATCGGCGGCTCCCAATCCAACTTGTTGCCGGCGATGCGCGTGTACGGCATCGGCACGCAAGCGACGTCGTGGCTCGTCCTCGACGGCGTGGTGACGACCGATGCGGGACAGACCGGCGGCGGCGGATCGTACTTCGACTACGCCTCGTTCGAAGAAGCGCGGATGCAGACGATCGCGAACGACGTGGAAGTGCCGAACCGCGGTGTCAATCTCAACCTGATCGTGAAATCCGGCGGCAACCAGTTCCACGGCACGCTGTCCTGGGAGCAAACCAACCACCACCTCCAAGGATCGAATCTCGACGACGAGCTGCGGGCGCAGGGCATCACGGCGCCGAACAACCTGGTCCGCCGCTTTTACGGGGGCGGCGACGTCGGCGGCCGCATCATCCGGAACAAGCTGTGGTTCTACACCGGCATGCGCGGCCGGATGAACCGGGAGAATCCGCTCGGCGTGTTTGCGGCGGACGGCACGCCGGGCATCGTCGACCAGACGCAGTTCATGACGACGCAGAAGATTTCGTATCAGATGACGAAGTCGCAGCGGTTCGTCTTCTTCGACTACTACCAGCGGCTGATCAAAGACGATCCGATGACGTCGAACCAGGGCTACGAGACCAAGCAGAACAACTTCCAGCCGCAGCACACCACGAAGATCGAATGGCAGGCGATCAGGGGGAATTCCCTCGTGCTGTCGGCGCAGGTGGCACGCTGGCGCGTCCACGTCACGCAGAACATCGCCGATACACATCAGCCCGAGATGATCGACGTGTTCACGACCTACACGTGGGGGTTGAATACGGGCGCCGGAAACATCGTCGATCACCATCGGCCGTGGGCGTCGAGAGCGTCGCTTGGTTGGTACCGTCCCGATCTCTTCGCCGGCAGCCACGACTTCAAAGTCGGATACGACGACGTGAAGACGACGTCCGGCCGCGGGTGGCTCTCGCGGCCTCCGTCGAACGGCGGCGACTACGCCCTTCAATTCAACAACGGCGCGCCGTTTCAGTTCGTCACCTACAACGCGCCGAACAGCCCGTTGACGACCGTGCACTCCACGGCAATCTACGGCGCCGACAAGTGGTCGGTCGGCCGCAAGCTGACGATGAATCTCGGCATCCGCTGGTCGCGCGACGACGGGTATGTCCCGCCGCAGTGCCGTCCCGTCGGAACGTTTTTCCCGGCGAGCTGCAACGATCACATTCAGGGCGCGACGCAGCAGTCGTGGTCGCCTCGGCTCTACGCGACCTACGACCTCGGCGGCGACGGCAAGACCGCCATCAAAGGCGGATGGGGACGATTCGCCGACTGGCGCAACGGCAACCACGTGCTGCCGCTCAACCCGAACGTCGCGCTGCAGCGCGTGTATCGCTGGAGAGATCTCAACGGCAATCGCGGCTACGACACGGGCGAGGTGAACCTCGACACGAACGGCCCTGATTTCATCCAGGAAGTGGGCAGAGGCAACGTGACCATCGCCAACACCGTCTCGAATCCGGATCAGCCGCAGACCAAAGAGGACCAGTTCTCGGTCTCGCTCGAGCGCGAGCTGCGCGCGAGCTTCAACGTCCGCGCGACGGGGTTGTACTCGCGGCGATTCGACGTCATCCGGACGAAGAACATTCTGCGCCCGACCGAGGCGTACAACATTCCCAACACGAAGCCGGACCCGGGACCCGATGGAAGAGTCGGAACCGCCGACGATCCGGGGACGACGATCACCTGGTACGAATATCCCGAAGCGCTCAGACCGCGAACGTTCCAGTTGAACACGCTGGTCGGCGATCCGAACGCGACAGAAACGTTCAAGACGGTCGAGTTCGCGGGGACCAAGCGGCTCTCGAATGGCTGGCAGGTCCTCGCGTCGTATTCGGCGACGAAGCTCAACATCCCCGTGCCCGCCGAGAGCAACATGAATCCGAACACCGACATCAACTCCGCCAATCGCACGTGGGAATGGTTGTTTCGCGCGTCAAGCGCCTACGTCTTCCCGGCCAACATCATGCTCTCGGCCAACTACGAGCACCGCAGCGGCGACGTGCAGGCGCGGACGGTCCTCCTCACCGGCGGCAACACGATTCCGTCGATCACGGTGAACGCCGAGCCGCTCGGCAGCCTCCGTCTGCCGAACATCAACAACGTCGACGTGAGGTTCTCGAAGCGCTTCAATCTCGGGGGAGGGAAGAGAATCGACGGGCAGATCAATCTGTTCAACGTGATGAACGTCAACACGACGACGACAAGGATCATTGCGTCCGGCGCAACGTTCCTGAAGCCGACGGCGATCCTGCCGGCACGGATCCTCGACTTCAACGTAGCTTTTATCTTCTAACGCTCGTCATTGCGGATTGAGGATTGCGGATTGCGGATTTATTGTGGATTCATTCCTCAGTGAGTCCGCAATTGCGCAA
>DAIUKO010000358.1:0-7758 GCA_036848175.1 Vicinamibacterales bacterium
CGCTGCTCACCGAATTCAGCCGCTCGCTGACGCGCGCGCGCGTGCAGCAGTATCAACGCTTCTTCGCGGACGCGGAGCGGGTGCTGATCATGCTCCACAACGATCCGGACCCCGACGCGATGGCCAGCGGCCTGGCGCTGCGCAACGTCCTGCGGCGCACCAAGACCACCGCGATCATCGGCGCCATCCAGGGTGTCACGCGTCCCGAGAACGTGCGGATGGTGAACCTCCTCGACATCCACGTCGAAGCGATCACGCCCGAGACGCTGAAGGAGTACGACCGCATCGCCATGGTCGACGTCCAGCCGCACTACTTCGGCGGGCTGATCGATCGCGTCGATCTCGTCATCGATCACCATCCCGAGCAGCCGGGATACACCGCGGTCTTCAAGGACATCCGGCCCGACTACGGATCGACGTCGACGATCCTGACCGAGCATCTGCGCGCGGTGGACGTGAACATCTCCGAGCGCGCGGCGACGGCGATGCTCTACGCGATCAAGTCCGACACCCTGTTCTTCAACCGCCAGACCAATCGCGTCGACCTCGAGGCGTTCTCCTATCTCTATCCCCTCGCCGACGCGGCCCTGATTCGCAAGATGGAGGGGGCGGAAATCACCATCGAACGGCTCGATTACGTGATGAAGGCGCATCGCGGCGGGACGATGGCCGATCAGGTCTTCTGCGCGTTCATCGGTCCGACGACGCGCGAAGACTTCATCACCTACGTCGCCGATTTCTTCCTGCAGCTCGAGGACGTCAAGTGGACCGTCATCGCCGGCATCGTCAACGAGTCGCTGGTGATCTCGGTGCGCAACCTCGGATACACGAAGAACGCCGGCGAATTCGTGCGCCGCTTCTTCGCCGACATCGGCAGTGCCGGCGGCCACCGCGCGATGGCGAAAGCGGTCGTCCCGATGCGCACCTTCCGCGAGAAGTTCGGCGAGACCGCCGGCGAGGACATCGGCCTCCGCCTGCAGGCCTTCATCCACGAATTCTTGCAACACGATTTGCCGGCGCCCGACAAGAAGCACGAAGCACCCGCCCTGAAACCGTAGCGCGGCTTCAGTCGAGGGCTTGATCGAGATCCGCGATGAGATCGGCGGCGTCTTCGAGGCCGACCGAGAGCCGCAGCATCCCCTTCGTCACGCCGGCTTCGCGAAGTTGATCGTCGGTGTGTCCCCACTGCGACGTGAGCACCGGCATGCTGATCAGGCTTTCGACGCCGCCGAGGCTCGCCGCGCGTTTGACGACGTTCAGGCGGTTGTAGACGCGTTCGGCGCGATCGTACTTCCCGTCGAGATCGAAGCACACCATCCCGCCGAAGCCGCTCATCTGGCATCGGGCGATCTGGTGGTCGGGATGTGACGGCAGACCCGGATAGTAAACCTGACTGACGCGCCGATCCTTGGCGAGGAACTCGGCGACCGCCTGCGCGTTGGCGTTGTGCCGCGCGACGCGAAGCGGCAGCGTCTTCAGCCCCCGCCCCAGCGCGTAGGCCGGATGCGGATCCATGACGGTGCCGACCATCCGCCGCAGTTTTTCAATCGGCGCGACCAGCGCCGCCGGGCCGGTGACGACGCCGCCGGTGACGTCGCTGTGCCCGTTGAGGTATTTCGTCGCGCTCTGCATCACGAGATCGACTCCGAGCGACAGCGGCTGCTGGTTGATTGGACTCGCGAACGTGTTGTCGATGATGGACAGCACGCCGCGCGCCCGGCACGCCGCGGCGACGCGCTTGATGTCGACGCAGCGAAGCGTGGGATTGATCGGCGACTCGAACCAGACGATGCGCGTCCGGTCGGTGAAGAGGCGGTCGGGATCCGCCAGTTGCTCGAGTGAGACGAACCGCGGCGTGATCTCGAACCGGCCGAGGACATCCTGCAGCAGATGCAGCGTCCCGCCGTAGATGGCCGCGCTGCACACGATTTCGTCGCCAGCGTCGAGATGCGCCAGCAGGATCGTCGTGGTTGCGCCCTGGCCCGATGAAAACGTCAGCGCCGCCTCGGCGCGATCGAGCGCGGCGAGCTTCTTCTCCACGGCCACGACCGTCGGATTGGTATAGCGCGAGTAGAGGTACTTCGACGATCGACCCTCGTTGTACTCGACGACCTCCTGCGCGTTGTCGAAGACGAACGTTGTCGTCTCGTAGATGGGCGTCGTGAGCGGAACCGCGACGCCGCGATCCGTTTCGCCGGCATGGATCAGTTCTGTGGCAGGGCCTCGCATACTCGTATTCCTTGGAACCGTCAAAACCCACCCTACACTTTGACGAGTCTTTCCCCTGACGCCCCGACCACCGGCTCGATGAACTGATGGTACGCGTCCTCGTAACCCCGGCTCATCAACTCCGACAGCGATTGCCGGCGATGCGAACGGTCGTCGTAGCCACCCGTGAAATCGAACGGCCCGACGGCGTTGTGCGCCGGTCGAATCGTGAACATCCGCACGCCGGGGGTCGTCGTCGTCGCATCGCGCAGAACGGCGGCCTCGGCCGACTCGATGTATTCGCCGATCCGGCCGCGGCCGTCGATCCGCGCGTCGGCCAGCGCATGCGGACCGGGCGATTCCGGCGCCGCCGACACCAGTACGATCTGCTCGACCTGGAGGTCGATCAGCTCGTCGACAACCCGAATCAGGCTGCCGGGGCGGTCGCCGAGGCGGTGGGTCTCACCGCGCCAGTAACCATCGGGTGGGAAAGTGACGGGGTGCCATTCTGTGGCGAGCGGCACGCTGAGCGCCGCCGCCACGGCATCGGTGATGTGATCGCGGGCGACGCCGGCGAGATCGAAGACCTCGGCGCGCCGCACGTCGGCGGCATCGATCGTCGTCCGGCGAATCAAGTCGCGCCGGCGATGCTCGGCGACGAGCGCGAAGATCAAATCGCGATGCGCGTCGACGTCGTGGACGGCAATGAGCAGCTCGCGGAATCCGGGCTGGCCGAGATTCTCGGACAGCATCTCCATGTAGCGGCGGCCGAGATCGGCGAGCGGCGGCGACTTCACGTGCGCGGCGCCGCGAACCAGATCCCACAGCGTCCGCCAGCAGTGATCGGCGACGTTGGTCGCCGACAGCGGCGCGCGCAGCGCGCACCACCACAGACTGCCGCGCGACCGTCTGCCGCGATGACGCCATGCATCGACCGCCGCCACGAGCGCGGCGACGCCGAGCACGAGCAGCACCAGCCGCGGCAGCCACGTTGGAAGCGCGGTCGGCGCGAACGCCGACTGCGCGGCGTCGACGTAGGCCGCAACCAGGCTCGGCGCCCCGGCGGCGCCGACCATTCGCAGGACGAAGTCGATCGGGAAGACGACGAGTCCGAGGACGACGACGGCGATCGGGAGCGCGACGATCGCGGTGGCGACCGCCGCCGCGGCGGCGAGCACGACCGGAAGCGGTCTCCACGAATACAACGTGGGCACGGCCGGCGATCGCCAGAAGCCTTTTTCATCCCACAATCGTTGGGCGCCGTCGACCGCGGCGAAGAGCGCGCCGACGACGCCGATGCCGCGGCCGGCGACGATGTCGAGCTTGACCCCAGCCTCATGCAGCGCGCGCAGGACACCGGCGTGATAGGCTCCCGCCGTGCCGGTCCCGGTGAGGACGAGGGCAGTGCGGCGTCGTGGTGAGTACGGTTCGGCAATGCCCGCCGTGGTGAGGTCGGGCCGGTACGTCATCCCGCGGCTTCGTCGTGGATCGTCTGCAGCTTCACGATCTCGAACTCGCGGGTGCCTCCAGGCGTCGTCACCTTCACGCTGTCGCCCTCCTCTTTGTTGAGGAACGCGCGGCCGATCGGCGACGTGGTCGAGATGAGTCCTTTCGCGGCGTCCGCGTCTTCCGGCATCACGAGCTGAAAGACGAGCTTCTCACCGTTCCCCTCGATGACATGGACCGTCGAGCCGAAGCCGGCGCGATCCCTGGGAATCCGGTCGACGTTGAGCAGCGCGATCTCCGACACGCGTTTCTGCAGCATGCTGATGCGCGCTTCGACCAGCCGCTGCCGCTCTTTCGCCGCCGCGTACTCCGCATTCTCGCGCAGATCGCCGAGCTCGCGCGCGCGCTTGATTTCCTTCGGCAGTTCCAGCTTGAGCTCGTAGTTGAGAGTCTGGATTTCGTCTTCGAACTTCTTGATCAGGCGATCTTTCATCGTCACGGCCATCGCGTTCGAATAGTACCACAGTGCTATTCTGCGTCGGCCGTGCCCTGTTCTGGATACACGTGAGCGCTGCGGCGCGAGCGGGGCCCCGCGAGCCATAAGGAGAAGATGGCCAACAAGACGATCTCGAGCCGTCAGAATCCGCTCGTCGCTCGCTATCGCGCGGCTGCGCGCGGTGAGCCGTCCGACGTGCTGCTGCTCGACGGCGTGCATCTCGTCTCGGAGGCGATCGCGGCCGGCACGAGCATTCGACACGCGGCCGTGAAGAGCGAGGCGATGAACATCACTGAGATCGGTGCGCTCGTCGACAAACTGTCGCGCTCGAACGTCGAGGTCGCGGTCGTGTCGGCGTCGGTCATGGATGCGCTCAGTCCCGTGCGCTCACCGAGCAGCGTCGTCGCGCTCGGCGAACGGCCCAGGGTCGCGGAGGACGCGATCTATCGCCAACGCGCGCTCGTCGTGATCGCGATCGATATTCAGGATCCCGGTAATCTCGGCGCCATCGTACGCGTCGCCGAAGCCGGCGGCGCGACCGGCCTCATCGCCGCCGGCGCGTCCGCCAATCCGTTCGGATGGAAGGCGCTGCGCGGATCGATGGGCAGTACGCTGCGGCTGCCGCTGCTCGTCCGCCCCGACGCCGATCGGGCGGTCGCGGACGCTCGAGCGCGCGGCTGCCGCATCGTCGCGACAGCGCCGCGGGCCGGCCGATCGCCCGTCGACGTGGTCTTATCGGGTCCGGTGGCGATTCTGATCGGCGGCGAAGGCCTGGGGCTGCCGCCCGCGCTCGTCGACGGCGCCGACGAGCGCGTGACGATTCCGATGCAGCGGCCGGTCGAGTCGCTGAACGCCGCGGTAACTGCCGCGCTCATCGTGTACGAAGCGCGGCGACAGCGATCTGGCGGCTGACAACTGCGTTTGTAGGGGCGGTAGGTAGCCACGACGAGGGTTCGATGGACACGTTGTTTCCCGAGGACGCGCCGCGAAGGAAATCGGCACCGTCGCCGCTCGCCGAACGCGTGCGGCCGCGCACGTTCGATGAATTCGTCGGACAGCAGGAGCTGCTCGCACCCGGCAAGCCGCTGCGCGAAGCGATCGAGCGCGATCTGCTGCAGTCGATCATCCTGTGGGGACCGCCCGGCACCGGCAAGACGACGCTGGCCCGGATCATCGCCGACACCACGAAGGCGCAGTTCGTCGCGTTCAGCGCGGTCCTGGCGGGGATCAAGGAAATCCGCGAAGTGATGAGCGCCGCGGAGCGCCTCCGCAAGACCACCGGCCGCCGGACGATCGTCTTCATCGACGAGATCCACCGCTTCAACAAAGCGCAGCAGGACGCGTTTCTGCCGCGCGTGGAAGCCGGCGATATCGTGTTGATCGGCGCGACGACCGAGAACCCCTCGTTCGAGGTCAACGCCGCGCTGCTCTCACGGTCGAAGGTCTTCGTCCTGCGCGGGCTGACCACCGAGGAAGTGACGACGATTCTCGAGCGCGCGCTTGCCGATCCCGATCGCGGCGTCGGCGGCGACCGCGTCGTCATCGACGCGGAGACGTTGCACGCGATCGCCATGTACGCCAACGGTGATGCCCGCGTCGCGTTGAACCTGCTCGAACTCAGCGTGGCCGCGGCGCCGATCGCGGACGGCGGCGAACGCCGCATCGATCTCGCGCGCGTCGAGCAGGCGATCCAGCGCCGCGCCCTCCTCTACGACAAATCGGGGGAAGAACACTACAACCTCATCTCCGCCTTGCACAAGTCGATGCGCAACAGCGATCCCGATGCCTCGGTGTACTGGCTCGCCCGGATGGTCGAAGCCGGAGAGGATCCGCTCTACATCGCGCGCCGGCTGGTCCGCTTCGCATCCGAGGACATCGGCAACGCGGATCCGCAGGCGCTCACCGTCGCCGTCGCCGCGAAGGAAGCCGTCCACTTCATCGGCATGCCCGAAGGCAACACCGCGCTGGCGCAGGCGGCGCTCTACCTCGCCACCGCGCCGAAGAGCAATGCGGTCTACGAGGCCTACAACATGGCGGCCGAAGATGCGCATCACGACGTCGCGCAGCCGGTGCCGCTGCACCTGCGGAACGCCCCGACGAAGCTGATGAAGGATCTCGACTACGGCAAGGGCTACAAATACGCGCACCACGAGGCGGATGCGGTGGCCGACATGTCGTGCCTCCCACCCGCGCTCGAGGGGCGCAAGTACTACGATCCGAAGGATCGGGGCTTCGAGAAGGAAATCAAACGCCGCCTCGACGGCTGGGCCGAAATCAAGAAGAAGCGCCGAACGAGCGAGTGAACAGATCGTCGATGGCTTTCTTGCCGTTCGCCTGAATCTTCCGCGTACCGGTTCCAGTGAAGTGCGCGTGCGTGACGAGCGGGCCGCTCGCCGAGCTGCGCTTCTCCCAGTCCTCACCGCTCCACGTGAACCAGCTGTTCTTGTCCTGGTCGAAGACGTGAAGCGGCTTGTTGCAGATCTTGGCGAACTCGGCGCCCCAGCCCGTTCCGCCGCGGACGGTCCCATCGTCGAGGATCGTGCCGATGACGTAGATTTCCTGCCCGTTGTTCACCTGATACCAGATGGTCTGAAGGATTCTCCGGATGGTCGGCGCGTCGGTGAAGCGCCGGTGCATCAGCTTCGAGACGTAGGCGAGGCTGACGTCGCCATTCTGCAGTTCCTCATGGTTGAGGACGCGGACGCCGCGGTGCCGCTCGATTCTGTGACCCTCGAACGTGAAGTTGACTTCCTCGATCCCATGGCGCTCGGCGCACGCGCCGAACGCCGCTTCGGCGCCGGGCGCCCCGCCGCTGAACAAGATCGCGTCGCCGCTGTTCATTTGTATCGCTCCATGCGGTCTGCGATCATAACATCCGCACATGGACGGCCCGGGACGACGGTATCAGGCGGGACAATCGCTCGAAGACTACTGCCGCGCGTGCAAGACCGATCGCATGCACACGGTGATCGCGGCCGACGCCGATGGCCAGCCGATCCGCGTCTCCTGCGGCTTCTGTCACAGCGAGCACAACTATCGCGGCGGTCCCAGAGTCGCGAGCAGCAGCGCGCCCCAACCAAGCGCGGTCCGAGCGAGCGTCGATCGCCGCGACGAGCCGCGCCCTTCCGTCCGCGCAGCCCCGCGAGCCGCCCCTAGCGACCGCGAACCATTTCCGATCGTCTCCGACCGCGAAAGGACGGCACCACCCATGAGTCTCGACGGCGACATCGATCTCGAGCTGCTGCTGCGGCGAATCATCCGCGAGGAAACGGGCATCACGCCGGTCGCGCCGGCCGACAAATGGCGCGGCGGCTCGCTCGTCCTGCGTCCCGGCACACCGGGACTGCAGGAGAAGACCTGGCCGATTGAAACCTTCTTTCACAAGGTCGTGATGCTGCGCAATCGCCTGCGCACGCTCGAACAGCAAGTGAACGCCGCGGAGCTGCCCGACGATATGAAGGTGAGGCTGCAGAGCTACATCAGCGGCTGCTACGGCACGCTGACGAGTTTCAATGTGCTGTTCGCGGAGGAGGAGGATCAGTTCAAGGGATCCGGCGGCGAGTGAGTCACCCTTTCGGCCGTGTTCACTGTCACGCTGCACTCGCGAA
>DAIUKO010000359.1:0-7714 GCA_036848175.1 Vicinamibacterales bacterium
TTCGTCGTCGTCACCGGCGACATCGGCACCGGCAAGACGACGCTGTGCCGCGCGCTCGTCGACGCGATCGATCGGACGACGTTCACGGCGCTGGTGTTGAATCCGTTTCTGTCGGAGGAGGATCTGCTCAAGCGCATCCTCCAGGACTTCGGCGTCGTCTCGCGCGACGAGATCAAGACGGCCCGGCTCGCCGGCGTCACCAAGCAGGAACTGATCGACGCGCTCTACGATTTCCTGCTGTCGCTGATTCCGCTCAAGGCGAGCGCAGTTCTGATCATCGACGAGGCGCAGCACCTGCCGCTCGGTGTCCTCGAGCAGATTCGGATGCTCTCGAATCTCGAGACGGACAAGGAAAAGCTGCTGCAGATCATTCTCGTCGGCCAGCTGAACCTGCAGCCGTTGCTGCGCTCGCCGGAGGTGAGGCAGCTCGATCAGCGCGTGTCGATCCGCTACGAGTTGAAACCGCTCGATCGCGACAGCGTGGCCGCGTACATCGCGCACCGGTTGACGATTGCCGGCCGCGCGGCGGCGGTGGCCTTCACGTCCCCGGCCATGGACGACGTGCATCGTTTGTCGGGCGGCATTCCGCGCCTGATCAATCTGATTTGCGATCGTGCGCTGCTAGTCGGCTTTTCGCTTCACACCCGTCGCATCACCGCCGACATGGTCGCGCAGGCCGCGGAAGGTTTGGATCTCGCGCCGCGGCCGAGACAGCGATTCCAACGCGCGTCGCTGGCGACTGCCGCCGCCGTGGTACTGCTCGCATCGGCGGTTGCCGTCGGCGCGATGACGTACTTGCTGACCCGATTCGCGCCGTGAGAGTCTCGTGAGCGTGATCCTCGATGCGCTGCGGCAAAATTCATCGGCGGAGCCGGCCAGTCCCCCGGGAAGCGGCCGCACCGCGCGAAGCGACGCGATCCTCGCGACGCTCGGGCATTCACGATCCCAGCCGGCTGTCGGCAGACAATCGTTCGGCAGGATGCTGGCGTACGGCGCCGCTGCAATCGCAGTCGGCTTCCTGGCACTGACGGCGGTCATCTTCCTGTTGAAGCCTTCATCGACGCCACAACCAAAACCGGCGCCGCAAAGCGCGCGCGCGACGCCCGCGCCGTCTGTGTCGGCTTCACCGGCAACCGCGGCCCCCGCCGCGCACGGGGCGGCGGCGACATCGACGCCCGTTCCACCGCCGCAGCCGCTCGCGCCGCGAACCGCACCGGTCGACGCGCGAACGCCGAACCGGGAACCGCGTCCGGCGCCGGCGGCGCCCGTCGTGACAGTGCCGCCGACAACGACCGAACGACCCGCGCCACGCCGTCCGCCCGCTCAATCGACACCGGATCCGTCGCCGGCGGCGGCCGCCGCGCCGACGCCGCCCGCTGAAAATCATTTCGCGCTGGCGCTCTACTTCCAGCGCATCGGCGATTACGACAAGGCGCTCGCGCAGTATCGTCAACTGCTCGAGCGAAACGACGCGAGTGCCGAGGTCCACAACAATCTCGGGCTGCTCTTTCAGGATCGCGGTCAGCCCGACGATGCGGTTCGCCAGTTCCAGCGGGCAATCGCGATCGATCCGACCTACGTCAAGGCGCACAACAATCTCGGCGTCGCCTTGATGCGATCGAATCGGCCCGACGCGGCCGCGGCCGAGTTCCGTGTTGCGCTCATCGGCGATCCGCGCAATGTCGAATCGCTGGTCAACCTCGCGCTCATCCAGAGAGCCGGTGGCCGCACGGCGGAGGCACGCGATCTGCTGCGCCGCGCGCTCGGCATCAACCCGCGCAACGCCGGCGCGCATTACAACCTGGCGGTTGTTGCCGACGAGAGCGGCGACACCGCGGCGGCGATCGAGCATTACCGCGCGTTTCTGCGCTACGGGGCCGTGTCCTACTCCGATCTGGCGACCCAGGTCCGCGCACGCCTCACGGCGCTGGGATCGTGAGATGCGTGGGGATTCGGGATGTGGGATTTGATATCCCACGCATCCTGACGCCCGAGTCCCGCCTTTCAAATCCCGAATCACGAGTTCCGAATCCCGACGTAGAATCGCCTCCATGGCCGAAACCCATGCCGAGTTCGACGATCTCCTCCGCGAAGACCGGACTATTTCGCCGCCGGCCGAGTTCCGCGCGCGGGCGCACGTGCGCGACGAGACGTTGTACGCAGAGGCGGAGCGCGATCCCGACGCCTTTTGGGCCAGGTTCGCCGGCGAGCTCGAATGGTCACGCCATTGGGACAAAGTCCTCGACTGGCAGCCGCCGCATGCGCAGTGGTTCGTCGGCGGACGCATCAACGTCAGCGTCAATTGCCTCGACCGTCACCTGCGCGGGCCGCGACGCAACAAGGCCGCGCTCATCTGGGAAGGCGAGCCGGGCGATCGCCGCACGCTGACCTACTTCGATCTGCATCGTGAGGTGTCGAAGTTCGCCAACGTTCTGAAGTCGCTCGGGATCAAGAAAGGCGACCGCGTCGCGCTGTATCTGCCGCTCATCCCTGAACTGGCGATTGCGATGCTGGCGTGCACCCGCATCGGCGCCGTCCACAGCGTGGTGTTCGGGGGATTCAGCGCCGAGTCATTGCGCGATCGCATCAACGACTCACAGTGCCGCTTGCTCGTGACCGCCGACGGCGGATATCGACGCGGACAAATTGTCGGCTTGAAGAAAGTCGCCGACGAAGCGACCGCCGACACGCCGTCGATCGAGCACGTCGTCGTCGTGCAGCGCGTCGGCGAGAAGATCGCGGCGAACATGCAGGCCGGACGCGACCATTGGTACCACGACCTGATGACAGACGCCTCACCCAAGTCCGATCCCGAGCCGATGGACTCCGAGGATCTCCTCTACATCCTCTACACCTCGGGCACCACGGGAAAGCCCAAGGGCATCGTCCACACGACCGGCGGATATCTCGTCGGCGTCTACACGACGACGAAACTGGTCTTCGATCTGAAAGACGAGGATGTCTACTGGTGCACGGCGGACATCGGCTGGGTCACCGGCCACAGCTACGTCGTCTACGGACCGCTGGCGAACGGTGCGACGGCGCTGATGTACGAAGGCGCGCCGGACTGGCCGCAGAAGGATCGCTTCTGGTCGCTCATCGAGCAGCACGGCGTCACGATCTTCTACACGGCGCCGACGGCGATTCGCGCCTTCATGCGATGGGGAACGGACTGGCCGGCGAAACACGATTTGTCGTCGCTGCGGCTGCTCGGATCGGTGGGCGAACCGATCAATCCCGAGGCCTGGGTCTGGTACTACCGCCACATCGGCGGCGAGCGATGTCCCGTCGTCGACACCTGGTGGCAGACGGAGACGGGCGCGATCATGATCACGCCGCTGCCGGGCGTGACGACGCTCAAGCCCGGGTCGGCGACGAAACCGTTTCCCGGCATCTCGGCTGAGATCCGCAACGAGCGCGGCGACAAGATCGACGTCGGCGGCGGACTGCTCGCGCTCACGCGTCCGTGGCCGTCGATGCTGCGCGGCATTTACGGCGATCCCGATCGCTACGTTCGGCAGTACTGGAACAAGTGGGGGAGCGGCGTCTACGTCACCGGCGACGGCGCGAAGCGCGACGCCGATGGCTATTTCTGGCTGCTCGGCCGCGTCGACGACGTGATCAACGTTGCCGGTCATCGAATCGGCACGATGGAAGTTGAGAGCGCGCTCGTCGATCATCCGAGCGTCGCCGAGGCGGCGGTCGTTGGCCGCGCCGACGACATCAAAGGTCAGGCGATTGCCGCGTTCGTCACGCTCAAGGAAGGGCAGCAGATGGACGCCAAGGTCGCCGACAATCTCAAGAATCACGTGGTCAAGAAGATCGGCGCCATCGCGCGCCCCGACGACATTCTTTTTGCCGCGGATCTGCCGAAGACGCGCTCCGGAAAAATCATGCGGCGTCTGCTGCGCGACATCGCCGAAGGCAAAGCGCTCGGCGACACGACGACGCTCGCCGATCCGGGCGTCGTCGCGAGGTTGAAGTCCGAATACGAGGAGCGTGAGGCGTAGCTACGCCGATCCGGGAGGCGCCGTCCGGCTGGCCGAGCGGCCGTCGAGCCGTTCGACGCGGTTGCGCCCCAATTGCTTCGCCCGTTCGACCGTCGCCTCCGCGTCGGCCATCAGCCGGTCTGGATCGATCACGTCGCCGGCAGTGACCGCGATGTTGACGACGGCGGCGCTGACCGTGACCGGCACCGCCTGGTCGTTGCGATGATCGGTGAAGCCAAGGCGTTCGGCGACCGTCGCGCGCACTCGTTCGGCGAGATCGCTGGCGTTGTCGGCGTCGGTGCGCGCCAGGAGCACCGCGAACGCGTCTTCGGAGTAGCGTGCGACCCAGTCGTGCTGGCGGAAGTATTTTCGGATCAGGATTCCGAGCCGCTCGAGGATTCGATCGCCGACGCCGTAGCCGTGCTCTTTGTTGATCCGCGAGAGATGATCGACGTCGAAGAGAATCAGCGAGATGGGGTATCCGAACCGGCCGGCGCGCTCGACTTCCTTCGGGAGCACGGCGTCGAGCATGTTGCGCGTGTACAACGTCGTCAGGCGATCGACGATCGTCGCCTCGGCCGGCTCCTGCTGGAGACGGTCGGTGTACGCGGCGAGGACGTCGAATGAGCTGCGGCGGACGATCTGCGCGACCATCGGCCACGGCTCGCTGGTGGCGCCGATGTCATCGCTCACCGCCAATTCGTCCATGATCGTTCGCTCGAGGAGATACACGAACGTGAACAGCCGCTCGGCGGACAACAGACGCTCGAGGCCGACGCGGTACACGTCGGTGATGAAGCCGTTCCGGCTGTCGACGCGCCCTTCGCGAATGGCAATCGCCATCAGCTGCACGAGCAGGTGGCCGACGCGATTGCAGTACTCGGGTTCGAGCGCCTCGGTGCCGGTGAAGGGAAAGACCGCGACGGTATCCCACGTCACGAGCGCGGCGCGATCGAGGATCAGACTCGAGATCTGCTGCCGGAGATCGTCCGGCATGTGTCCGCCGTTCTCGGCCGCGAAGACGGGATCGTTGGCGTTCATCGATCGAATAACGCATGTTCACCCAATGACGCCGCCGACGCAAGCAATCACAGGAGTCTGCCATGGCCGCGCGCGTCGCGATTGAGCTCTCTCCGGCCGCCTGCCGCCTCATTGAAATCGAGGGCGGAGCGCCGTGGATTCGTCGCGTTTCCGACACGCAGGTTCTGTCCTTCGCGCTGCTGCCGCCGGCCGGAGGAGCGACCCGGGCGCAGCTCGACACGCTGCGGAAACGGCCCGTCGCGGTCGTCGTGTGGGGTGTGCCGACGGATCATCGTCAGGTCGTCGTGACCAACGGGTCGTACCAAGCGATGCGGCGCGAGGCGCTCGGCGCGCTGGCCAGCGCGGGCATCGATACGCGCGATGTGTTCGCAGACATCGCGCCGGCGGCGCCGGCAAAGGATCGATCGACGAGACGACCGGTGGTCGTCGCGCTCGCGGCGGCGGCGCCGCTGAAAGCGGCAGTCGCGCCGTTGATCCGCGCCGGCATACGCGTCCGGTCTGTGCTGACGCCGGCCGCCGCGTTGGCATCGCTCGCACGCACGCGCCGCACGCTCGCGCAGCCCGGCGCGATCGAGGCCTACGTCGCCCTCGACCAGACAGCGACGTGCATCGCGCTGGTGCGAAACGGCGTGTTGATGACCGCACGGGAGCTGTCATCGGGATATACGACGGGGGGCGATGCTGGCGTGCCGCGTTCGCTCGACGACATCGCCGCGCATCTCGCTGACGAGCTCCGCGAGTTCTTCGCCGTTGTCGGCGCGTCGATCCCGGCGGTGAACCAGGTGTGCGTGTGCGGCGGCCTGCCCGATCTGCGCAGCATGACGGTGCGCCTCATGGAGAAGCTCGACGTCGAAGTCGAGCCGCTCGACTCGTTGTTCGGCCTCGATCCGGACCCGCTGTCCGATCGCGCGAGTGAATTTCGGGAGCGCTGCGCCGAGCTTCGGCTTGCGTGGGCGGCCGCGGCCGATTGGCCGCCGGCAATCGATCTGCTGCGGCTGCGAAGGCGGAAGACCGCCAGGATCGTCCTGTCGCGCGCCGCTGTGTTCGCCGGCGCGGCAGCGGGACTCGCCGCTGGCTGGCAGATCCAGCGCAGCTCGTGGCTTCGACCGCAGGCGCCGCAGCAGCTCGCGCGCACGGTCCGCCCCCACGAACTTCCGATCGCGACGACGCCGGCGGCGCCATCGCCGCCATCACAGCCGCTTCGCGTCGCGCCACCAGCGCCGGCGCCCGCGTCAACGGCAGCGCCTCGCACGCCGACGGCTTCGGCGGTTGCGATCGCGAACTCGTCATCTCGTCCAGTCGCAGCGCCGACCACTGGCGCTGTGCGCCGCGAGCCGGAACTTCTACGACCGTCGCGCGTCGACGTGCAGCCGGTCGAATTCGCGCTTCCGTTCGACGGATCGCTCGGAACGATCCTCTATTCGCCCGATCGAAAGCTCGCGATCATCGACGGACAGATTATTGGAGTAGGTGACGACGTTCGTGGAGCGCGTGTCAGCGACATCACGTCGACGACCGTCTTCCTGCGTGATTCGAACGGCAAGTTGCGGCGGCTGACCCTGTCGACCACCAGATGAGTTGCCTCATAACTGGTGTGGTGCACAGATTCCCTACCACGCGTGGTGTCATCGACCACGTTTCCGGAATTGCACAACTGTTTGTTGTTGATCAGCCTTTTCGGTCGTTCTTACAATCGTGGTTCGCGCGATCGGCCGTCAAGTTACGTAGTTCTGAGGGTGCGTGCGTAAGAAAATCGGCGAGTGCCTGATTCAGGCCGGCCTCATCACTGAAGACGACCTCCAGACCGCGCTCGCGGAGCACAAGCGGACCGGGGAGCGGGTCGGCGTCGTCCTCGTCCGCATGAATCTGGCGACCGAAAAGCAGATCGCCAAGGCGCTCGCGTTCCAGCTCGGCTTTCCCTACGTCAACCTGGCCGAGAACCCGCCGGATCCGACCGCTGTCGTGCTCATCCCGAAGGAAGTCGCGCTGAAGCGCATCTGCATCGCCACCAGCCTCGAGAAGAACCTGCTGACAGTCGCGATGTCGGATCCGCTGCTGTTCAGTCTCGTCCAGGATCTCGAATTTCAAACCGGACATCGTATCAAGCAGGTCGTCGCAACGAGAGGGGACATCCTCGACGCGATTCAGACGCAGTACCCGGACAAGGCGCTCGCGATCCGCGGCACCGCTCCAGGCGGCAGCGAGCTCGCCGTCACTGCGCCGCCACCAGCGTCTCGGCGCAGTGCCGCGTCTACTGATACGCCGGCCGGCGAGACGGCGCTCGTGCGGCGGCCGGAAGAAGAGATCTTCGAGTCGCCGGCCGCCGGGCTGAAGGCGAGCAGCGAAACGGCGCCGATCATCGACCTCGTCGATCTCGTCGTGAAGAGCGCGATCAAGAGCAAGGCGAGCGACATCCACGTCGAGCCGATGGAGAAGGGCGTCCTCATCCGGCACCGGCTCGACGGGCTGTTGAAAGAAGTGATGGACCTGCCGAAGTGGGTCCACGAAGGGCTGATCGCGCGGCTGAAGATCATGGCCGGCATGGACATCGCCGAAAAGCGGCTGCCGCAGGACGGCCGTCTGCGGTCCACGGCCGAAGACGGCACCGAAGTCGATTTCCGCGTCTCCACGCTCCGCACGCTCTTCGGCGAGAAGGTCGTCATGCGCGTGCTCGATCACCGCAA
>DAIUKO010000360.1:0-2799 GCA_036848175.1 Vicinamibacterales bacterium
GGGCGCGGCGCACGACGACGAGCAGCTCGTCGATCTCGAACGGCTTCTGCAGGTAATCGAGCGCGCCGAGCTTCATCGCCTCGATCGCGCTTTCGATGGTGGCGTGCGCGGTCATCATCAGGATCTGCGGACGCTGTTCCTCCGACGTCGTCGCCACCAGCTCGCGAATCAAATCGAGCCCGCTGATCTCCGGCATCATGTTGTCGACGATGAGGAGGTCGAACGTCCGCTCGGCGAGCAGCTTCTGCCCCTGGCGTCCGCTGATGGTGTCGACCACTTCGTGGCCGGCCTCGCGCAGCGCGCGGCCGAGCGCCTTCAGGATTTTCTCCTCGTCGTCGACGAGCAGAATCGAACCGCGATGTGTGCTCATGTCAGGCGGGAAACTCGATCCGGATCTCGGTGCCGCGTCCGACGGCGCTCGACACGGCGATGGTGCCGCCGAGGCCTTCGACGATGTTCTTGGCGATCGGCAGGCCCAGTCCGGTGCCGCCTCGCTTGGTGGTGAAATACGGATCGAACACGTGGGCGAGATCGGCCGGCTCGATCCCGGCGCCGCGATCGGCGATGACGATGCGGACGCGATCGCCGCCGACGCGGGTGTGCAGCGTCACGCCGGTCTGGCTGCCGTTCACGGCGTGGCGTGCGTTGACCAGCATATTGACGAGCGCGATGCGCAGCCGCTCGGAGTCGGTGTTCACCTCCCTCAGCGCCGGATCGAGATCGAGCTCGACAGACGGTCCGGGACCGGACTTCTGCGCGGCGGTCGCCGATTCGCGGCAGAGCGCGTTGAGGTCCACTGGCGCGAGCTCGAAGCGGATCGGCCGCGCGAAATCGAGGACCTCGTTGACGATGCGGTTCAGCCGCGCGACCTCTTCGTCGATGTCGGCGAGGGCTTCGCGCATCGCCGTCGCGCTCACATCCGGCTGCCGCAGCAAATGCAGCGACCCCTTGATGATCATCAGCGGGTTTCGAATCTCGTGCGCGACGACGGTCGACAAACGCCCGAGCGACGACAACCGTTCCTTCTGCGACATCTCGCGTTGAAAGCGCACGATCGAATCGGTGAGCGTATTGAACGTCGTCGCCAGCAGACGCGCGTCCTCGTCGTCCCACCGGTTGCTGTGGCGGACCGCGATCTTCTGCGTCAGGTCGCCGGTCGCCGCCACCTCGCGCATCACGTCGGTGATCGCGGCGAGCGGACGGGTAATCGTCCGCGCGACCGCGAAGCTGAGGACGGTGGCGAGCATCACCGCGAGCACGCCGGTGACGAAGAGGCCCTTGTGAATGCTCGCCAGCGATCCCAGCTGCTCGGTGCGCGAGCGCAGGATCAGCACGACCGGTCCGGAGCTCGACTGCCCGCGATCGCCGGATGTGCCCAGCGGGCGCGGCAGCGCCTCGTACTCTTCGCCGTCGAGATGCACCCGCGAGATCCCTGACGATCGGAGACGATCGGCCAGCGACGGGAACTGATCGCGCGGCAGGGTGGCCGCGAGAATCTGACCGCCCATGCCGAAGGCGATGTCGCTGCCGGTAATCTGCTTGAGCTGCGCGGCGAGCGTGTCGTCGAGCAGAAAGCCGGCGCTCAGCGTGCCGAGCATCTCGGGATGCGGGCGATCGCGCGTGACCGCCGTGACCGGGACGGTGACGACCTGCAGGATGCCGGTCGGCTGCGGCAGCAGGCTGAGACTGTCGTGGCCGCCGAGCGCGTCGCGGATCGCCGGCTGACTGGCCGCGATCGCCGCCACGCGCGGCGAACCACCCGCGGCGTAGAGGACCTCGCCGTACTTGTTGGTGAGCAGCACGAGACTCGCTTTCAGCGTCGACTGGTACCCGATCGCGATGTCCTTCACGGTTTCAGGATCGTTGGTCTCGAGCGCGGCCTTCAACTTCGGGAGATCGGCGATGAGCCGCGCCATCAGCGTGAAGGTCTGCGTGCGCTCGGCGCGCAGTTGATCGACTTGTGCGCCGGTGCCGATGATCTCGCGCTCCAGCGTCGTTTCTGCTTCTTCGGTGACGCGGGCGCTGACCAGGTAGATCGCCATCCCGATGCAGAGCACCGCCAGCACCGCGCTGGCGAGGAAGATGCGGCTCCGCAGCGACGACAGGACTTTCATCGCAGCGTGAAATCCAGTTCAGCGCTGCCGCCGGCGGACACCGAAATGCTCTTCGGATCCGAGGGGGTGCCCTCGTTCCAGGCGACGACGTTGTAGGTTCCGGGCGGCACGTTGTCGATGCGATAGCGGCCGTCGCCGTCGGTCATGGCGAAGAAGGGATGGCCGAAGACGAGGATGAACGCGTTCATGTGCGAGTGGATCTCGCAGAAGACGCGGATGATCCCCGGCCGATCGAAGCGCACCGATCGCGAACGCCCCGCCGCATAGCGGCCGAGATCGAAGCGCTGCGTCTTCGAGAGCGAGAAGACGTTGTGGTAGAAGGTGTCGGAGTTCGGAAAGTCGACCGTCGTGCCGGTGGTGACCGCGAGGACGTGCGGCACGAACGTCTCGTTGCGCTGATCCATGATCGCGCGGTCGACTTCGTTGACTTCGAATGCGCCGCGCGGCGCCGACTCGAGGTAGACCACCGCGCGCCGCAGGTCCTGCGTGTCGCGCAGCCGCGGCGCACCCAGATCGGCAATGCCGGGACGCCGTTCCGCCGGGGCCGGTACACGACGGATGTCGACGCGGCCGCGGATGGAGCCGACGCGCAGCTGCGCGTGCGTAAAGGCCTGCGCACGCACCAAGGACACCACGGACCCAAAGGAGGCCTGCGCACGCACCAAGGACACCAAGGACACAAAGG
>DAIUKO010000360.1:2899-7689 GCA_036848175.1 Vicinamibacterales bacterium
ACCACGGACCCAAAGGAGGCCTGCGCACGCACCAAGGACACCAAGGACACAAAGGAGGCCTGCGCACGCACCAAGGACACCAAGGACACAAAGGTCACAAAGATGAAGCACGCCGTCGCCGCTTGGAGTCGAAAGGTCATCGATTCTTTGTGCCCTTTGTGTCCTTTGTGCCCTTTGTGCTGTCAGAACCAGAACACGAGTTGTCCGGCGGCCAACGTCGATGCGCGCGGCACCACCCGGCCGCCCTCGCGCATGTTTCGCTGGACGGACAGTTTCATCAGCAGGTTACGCTGAATGTAGTAGCCGATGCCGGCTTCGGCGCGCGTCACGTCGGCGTCCCAGGGCAGCGTCCCTTGAACGGCCGATCCGGTCATCTCGCTGAAGCCGAGATGGTCGAAGCGCGCCGCCGCGTAAAACCCGGGAGAGAACTTGTATCGGCCCTCGATCGATGTCGACAAGGCGCGGAGCGGAAGCTTCAGGTATGGGGCGCGCACCAGCGGCAGCCGCCATTCGCTGAGAATCCCTTCGTACCGAACCAGATAGTAGCCGCGGGAGTACTCGATGTCGGTACCCCAGGCAGTCTGCGTGAACTCGCGATCGTGGCCGTCGCCCACCGCGCCGCGCGCCGCCGTCTCGCTCACGAACGGACCGCGTGCGCCCGAGGCGCCGACAATCAGACCGGCGACGGGCCGCAGCTCGAGACGTCCGACGACCTGGCGTCCGTTGTTGTCGTCATGGAACAACGGATGCGACAAGGTACCCGTCGTGACGGCAACCGTCCCGCGCACCACATCGGTTCCTGCGTGCAGCTGCACACCGGTGTCCCACCGAAGCCCGGTGACGAGCGGCACGCCTTGAGTGCCTGCGGGGTTGCCGTAGCGATAGCGGACCAGCCAACCGGAGCTGCGTTTCTGGAGCAGCTCCTCGGCGTCGCCGGGAACGGCGTCGGGACGCAGCGTCGTGAGGTACTGATAGGCGAGGGGATAACCGATGAGCGGGTTGTCATTCGGGTACATGCGGCGCGGGAAGGCGCCGAAGGTCGGCGGCACGAGCCCGACCTGAACGTTGATGTTGTGGTTCGTCCAAGGCCGCATGCGCACGTACAGCGCGTACGGACGAACCCGTCCGAGATTATCGGAGCGCACTTCGCCGAGCAGCGTGACGTGTTCGCCGACGGTGGCAGCGGCCGAGAAATCGATCCGCAGCGTACGAAGGGCGGAGTTGTTGTAGTCGGTGTAGTCGAACCACCCGGCGTCGCGCGAACCGTACGATCCCGCGACGTCGCCGCTAATCGTCACGCGACCGCCGGCCAGGGCGATCGGCTCGGCGGGCAGCGTCTGCGCATCAGCCGGCGACACACCGACCAGACACGCCACGAAGGCGATTGCACTCAAAACTTTCATGCTAAGGGCCAAATTATAATCCGCGGCGTGGTGCGTCTCGGCCTCGTGCTGGCGATCTCTCCGGTCGTGGTCGCGTTTTTCAGCGCCGACGCAGCCGATCGCGTCACGCGCGTCGTGCCGCTTCGGTCGGGGATGCCGATTCGGATCGAGGCAACGATCGCCGACGTCACCATTGTCGGATCCAATCGGCCGGATGTTCTCGTCGAAATCGCGCGCCGCGCGCCGCTTTCCTCGGACCTGACGAAGTATCCGGTCGTGATCGACGACCGCGGCGAGGCGCTGCGCATAACGGTACTTCAAGCACCGGCTCGCGGTGAACCCGGGCGTGACGCCAACCTGAAGACGGAGATCGCCATTGCCGCGCCGGCTACAGCTGTGTTCCAAGCGGTGCGGGTGTTCGAAGGGCGCATCAGGCTGACGAATCTGAAGAGCGCGGTCGATGTCGATCTGCGGCGCGGTCCTGTTGAGGCGGCCGGTCTCGCCGGCCGCATCCGCCTCGAGTCGGGCATCGGCAGCATCGACGTCAAGGACTCCGCGCTGACGCCCGGCGGCATGATGCGGCTGCGCCTCTTCAACGGACCGCTGCGCGTGCGCTTCGCACGGGCGCCGGCGAGCGCGCGGATTCTGGCCGTGACGTTCAATGGAACGATCACGTCCGACATCCCGCTCACGAAAAAAGATCAGTTCGGCCCGCGCTTTGGAGAAACCACGATCGGCGATGGCGATCCCGTCATGTCGATGGACGTCGTGACCGGCGACATCGCCATCACCGTCGCGAAATGATCAACCGAATCATCATCGTGCCAGTCTCGAGCCTGGCGAGAGACGCGTCCGGGTACGGCGAGATGAGCGTGATCGATTCGAATTCACCATCATGCTCGTCCCAACCGTGGGCGACCTGAACCCGCCGTCCGCCGTATAGCCGCGAAATCGCGAACCGATCGTAGGGGCCCGCGCTGCCGAAGGCGTCGAGCGGCTCGACGGCTTCGATTGTCCACGACCGCTCCGCAACGGTCTCGATCGGATCGCCCGTCGTGCAGACCTCGTAACGGCCGATGCGAGGATGTGCAGGCGTGAACAGGGCGGTCAGCGTTGCGTCGCATCCCGCGCCCCGCCCGGGATGGGCTGAGCCTGTCGAAGGCCACGTCTGCGCTATCATTATTAATACGGTGGCGTATATCATCTGTGAGCCGTGCATCGGGACGAAGGATACTGCGTGCGTCGACGTCTGTCCCGTGGACTGCATTCACCCCCGAAAGGACGAGCCCGAGTTCTCCGCGGCTGACATGCTGTACATCCATCCCGACGAGTGCATCGACTGCGGCGCGTGCGTGCCGGCCTGTCCGGTCGAGGCGATCTTCGCGCTCGACGAGACGCCGCAGAAGTGGGCCGGCTTCATCAGGAAAAACGCGGACTACTATGGGACTCATTGATCACCGGTTCGAAGACAATTTCATCACCACCAGCATCGATCGCGTCCTCAACTGGGCGCGCGAGTCGTCCATCTGGCCGATGGGGTTCGGCCTCGCGTGCTGCGCGATCGAGATGATGGCGGCGTCGGCGTCGCGCTACGACATCGCGCGGTTCGGCGCCGAGGTCTTTCGCGCTTCGCCGCGGCAGTCCGATTTGATGATCGTGGCGGGGACGGTGACCAAGAAGATGGCGCCGGTGCTGCGGCGGCTCTACGACCAGATGCCGGAGCCGAAGTGGGTGATCTCGATGGGCAGCTGTTCGAACGCCGGCGGTCCGTTTCCGACCTACAGCGTGCTGCAGGGCGTGGACAAGGTCGTGCCGGTGGACGTGTACGTGTCGGGATGCCCGCCGCGGCCCGAAGCGCTTCTGTACGGGCTGATGCGGCTGCAGGACAAGATTCGCAAAGAGGGCACCGTGCTGCGGAAGGAGCGCGTGACGCAGCTCGGTCAGACGGAGCCCACGCTCATCGGTGAAAGAGCGTAGATGCAGACCATCATCAATCTCTTCAAGACAATCTTTCTCGTCGACCTGCTCAAGGGTCTCTGGGTCACGCTGAAGTACACGCCCCAGCCGGCATTCACGTTCCAGTATCCGGCCGAGCGCCGGCCCACGGCGCCCCGGTTCCGCGGCGTGCTGCGGCTGCAGACGGAGCCTGGCACCGGCGCGCAGACCTGCATCGTCTGCGATCAGTGTGCAAAGGCGTGTCCCGACGACTTGATTGCGCTCGGCGGCCATCGCGAGCCCGGTGCGAAGATCAAGGTCCTCGACTACTTCGATTTCAATTTGTCCCGCTGCAGCTTCTGCGGCCTGTGCTCCGAGGTGTGCCCGACCAAGCCGATCAAGGCGCTGATCATGAGCGAGGATTACGAACTTGGTAGTTACAGCCGGGAAACTCAGATTCTCCGCGTCGATGAGATGTATGACGGGGTGTCGATCGAACAATACACGCACTGACTCGCACCATCGGGTACGCCGACGGCCCTGTCGGCCCTGTCGGCTTTGACAGCCTCCGTCGCGAAACATTTTTCGCATTTCGAAAGCCTCCAACAGGTAGAATCCGGTTCTCGCACGCGTTCGTCCACGGTCCGATTCTTGAACAGCTGGGGGCTCCATGAACAGTGCCTACCGTGCGGTTGCCGTGTTCATGCTCGTGGTCGCGGCATCCCTCGTCATCACTGCGGATACGACGCCGTTGTCCCAAGCGTCGGAGGTGCAGCTCCAGCTCGGCAACCTTTTGTACTCCGAAGGGCGGTATAGCGACGCCCTCGAGGCGTACAAGAACGCGCTGAAGACCGGGCCGTCCGACAGCGCGCGTGTCCCGCGCATCGGCGTCATCTCGTCGGCGCTTCGCGTCGCGGAGTTCGATCTCGCCCGCCAGGAGGCGGAGAAGCTGGTCAAGGCGGATCCGACCGGCCCGGACGCGATGTCGTTGTACGGCGATGCGCTCTGGGCGTCGGGCCTGTTCGACGCCGCGGAGACGCGATACCGCGACGCGCTCGCGAAGGTGCCGGACCTCGCGCGCGGCCATCACGGCATGGCGCGATCGATGGCGGCGCGCGGCAAGCTCACCGATGCGATGAACGAGGCGCAGGCCGCATTGAGGCTCGCGCCGCGCGACCTCGAGATTCACCACACGGTCGGCACGATCTTCGAGCGCATGCACAAGTACGAGGAAGCCGCGGCGGCCTACTCGAACTACGTCAACCTCCTGCCGAACAAGGATCACAGCGAGAAGGCCGACTGGTCGCGCGCGGAGATCCGCTTCCTGCGGTCGTTCGGCCAGAAGGTGCCGTTCGACACCGAACCGGGCTCCGACGATCGCCTTTTCACCGTGGACTTTCGTCTCGTGAACGACAAGGTCGTCGTCCGCGCCAAGGTCAACGACGCCTCCGCGCAGGACTTCGTCGTCGATAC
>DAIUKO010000361.1:0-1747 GCA_036848175.1 Vicinamibacterales bacterium
GCCTTCTGGCGCCGGCCGCGGTGTTTCGCGACGGCGTGGCGCACATTCTGCGGCACTTCGATTGCAGCCCGCCGGACGTGCCAGGGACCGCGTCGGGGCGCGGCCCCACGAGAATTTAAAGAATGCCCGACGCGTCGTCGACTCCCGATCGCCGCCGGGCGGGACTCCTGATCCCGCTCTTCTCCTTTCCGTCGACCAGCAGTTGGGGTATCGGCGACATCGGTGACATCGCGCCGATGGCGGGCTGGCTGGCCGCGGGCGGTCAGCGCGCTCTGCAACTTCTCCCGATCAACGAGCGGTCGCCAGGTCAGCAATCGCCGTACTCGGCGATCAGCGCGATGGCAATCGATCCGGTCTTCATCCGCCTGCCGGACGTTCCTGATTTCGAAGCCATCGGCGGGGAGCGCTCGCTGTCGAGCGGGGATCGCACGCGGCTCGACGCGGTGCGCGCGTCGCCGCGCATCGAGCACGAAATGGTGCGGACGCTCAAGCACACGGCGTTGCGCGCCGCCTTCGATCGCTTCAAGGAAGCCGAATGGTGCCGCGACAGCGATCGGGCGCGCGTGCTGAAGATGTTCCTGAGCGAGCAGGCGTGGTGGATCGAGGACTACAGCCTGTTCCGCGCGATCCACGCGCGCGAAGGGGAGCGCCCGTGGACCGAGTGGCCGATCGAGCTGCAGCGGCGCGAGCCGGCGGCGATCGATCGCGCGCGCCGCGAGCTCTCGCGCGAGGTGCTGTTTTTCCAGTACCTGCAATGGATCGCGACGCTCCAGTGGCGGGAGGCGCGACGCCGCGCGAAGGGCGTCGAGCTGTTCGGCGATCTGCCGTTCATGGTGGATGGCGACAGCGCCGACGTCTGGGCGCGGCAGCATCAGTTCCATCTCGACGTGTCGCTCGGCGTGCCGCCCGACGCGTTCAGCGCGACCGGACAGGACTGGGGCATGCCGGTCTATCACTGGGAGGTCGTCGGGCGCGAAGACTATCGCTGGCTGCGCGAGCGCGCGCGGCGCAGCGCCGATCTCTTTGACGGCTATCGCGTCGATCACCTGGTCGGTTTCTATCGGACGTACGGCCGGCCGAAGCACGGCGGCGATCCGTTCTTCACGCCGCCGGACGAATGGTCGCAGCAGCAGCTCGGCGAACGGCTGCTCGACATCTTCCGCAGCGCCGGCGCGGAGATCGTCGCCGAGGATCTCGGCACCGTGCCCGACTTCGTGCGCGCCTCGCTCGCCCGCCTCGGCATTCCCGGTTTCCGCGTCTTCCGGTGGGAGCGCTACTGGCACACCGACGGGCAGCCTTTCCGCGATCCGATGGATTATCCGAAGGCGTCGGTCGCCACCTCCGGCACGCACGATACCGAACCGATGGCGCTCTGGTGGGAACGCGCCTCAGACGAGGAGAAGCAGAAGGTCGCCGCGCTGCCGACGATTCAACGAATCTCTGCGGAGAAGGGATGCACCGACTTCGCGCAGGCGCCGTACGACACGGATGTACGTGACGTGCTACTCGAAGCGCTGTTTGCGTCCGGGTCCGACCTGTTGTTGCTGCCGCTGCAGGACGTCTTCGGCTGGCGCGATCGAATCAACGAGCCGGCCACGGTCGGCGAACACAACTGGTCGTTCCGCCTGCCGTGGCCGAGCGATCGGCTCGACGACGTCTCAGAGGCGCGCGAGCGCCAGAGCGCGCTCGCCGGGTGGTCCAGAAAGTATTCGCGTTGAGATATGCGCTCATGGTTCGACAAGCTCAC
>DAIUKO010000361.1:1847-7682 GCA_036848175.1 Vicinamibacterales bacterium
TATTCGCGTTGAGATATGCGCTCATGGTTCGACAAGCTCACCATGAGCGGCGAAAAATGAGCGGCGAAAAATGATCGCTCGTCCTGAGCCTGTCGAAGGACGAGCGCAGCGTTGATCGTCGGGACTACGGCTGCGACGACGTGGTGCCGCGGCCGGTGGGCGCCGTCGGCTTCGGCAGCGGCTTCCTCGGCAGCTTCTCCTCGCGGTTCGCGGTGTTGTAGACGAACGACGCGACGATGACCGCGTTGCGCATCATGTCCTGGCCCTGGATGCGCTCGTACACGTCCATGTTCGAGTGGTGCGTCCGCGTGTTGTACTCGACGTCGTCCTGGATGAACTGGAAGCCGGGCAGACCGACGGCGTCATATGAAAGATGATCCGTGCCGCCGGTGTTGCGGATCGCCAGCGTGTTCATCCCCATGTTCTTGAACGGTTCCATCCAGGCCTGGAAGATCGGCGCGACCGCCTCGTTCCCCTGCAAGTACACGCCTCGAATCTGGCCCGTCCCGTTGTCGACGTTGAAGTAGCCGGCGAACTTCGCGTGCTCTGCTTTGAGCTGCATGCTGGCGGGATCGGCGTAGTGCGCCCCGAGGACTTTATCACGCCCGTAACCGTCTTAAGAGCTGCATCCGATACGCGGATCTACTAAGCTGTGCGCATTCGTCTATCACTTTTTCTCGCGTCGGCGCTGGCTGCGCTTTCCGCATGTGACGCGCGGCAGGCGACCATTGACATTCCGTCCAGCGGACACGGCCGCGCCGAGGACATTGCGCTCGCCGCCGACTTCACGATCGTGTCGGCGCGCGTGGTCGCCGGCGCCACGCTGGCGACGATCCTCCGCGCGCAGAACGTCGCCGACGTCCAAGCGATGGTGCAGCGCGCCGCTGCGGTGTTCGACCTGCGAAAGGTCCGCAGGGACCAGCCGTATCGGATTGAAAAGCGGCTCGACGGCACGATTCGCCGCTTCGAGTACGAGATCGACGGCGATCGTTTCCTGCGCATCGCCCGGCCCGACGACGATGCGGCTGAGCTCGTCGCCACCGTGCTGCCGATTGAGAAGACGCGCCATGTGAGCGTCGTGCGAGGGCGGATCGATCGCGAGACGACATCACTCGTCGCCGCAATGGACGCAGCCGGAGAAACCATTGACCTGACGCTCGCGCTCGCCGACATCTTCAGCGGCGACATCGATTTCAACACCGACCTGCAGCCGGGCGATCAGTTCCAGTTGCTCGTGGAGAAGCAATACCGCCAAAGGGACCGAACTGCCGCGGTCGTCCCCGACGAGAGCTCTGAAGATCCCGACGAGAACCGTGAAGTCTTCGCCGGATACGGCGCCATTCTCGCGGCTGAGTTCGACAACGGCGGCCATCGGTTCCGCGCCCTGCGCTTCACGCCCGACGGCGGCGAGCCGGGCTATTACGATGAGCGCGGCACATCGATGCGGCGGTTCTTCCTGAAGTCGCCGCTCAAGTTCAATCCGGTCGTGACCTCCGGGTTCTCGCGCAGCCGTCTGCACCCCGTGCTGAACGAGTATCGTGCTCATTTGGGCGTCGACTACCGCGCGCCGGCCGGCTCGCCCGTTGTCGCCGTCGCGAACGGAACCGTAGTGGCCGCGGGCACGAGCGGCGGATCGGGCCGAATGGTCCACCTCCGCCACGCGAACGGCTACGAGACGATGTATTTGCATCTGTCATCTATGACAGTCCGCCGTGGCGCGCACGTCATGCAAGGCGATCTGATTGGGCGCGTCGGGGCAACGGGGCTCGCCACCGGCCCGCACCTCGACTATCGATTGAAAAAGAATGGCGCCTTTATGAATCCGGTCAGCGCACACAAGGCGATGCCGCCCGCCGAACCGATCCCTGAGACGCAGATGGTCGCATTCGAAGCCGCGCGGGATCGTGTGTTCGCGCAGCTCGCCGCGCCCGCGGTCACCAACGCTGCTCGCGTCGCAAAAGAAAACGCTCCAGTGAAATAAGGCGCCGGTCCCGGCTCAGCTTCGACGCGGCAACGCGAACATTCGCTCGTCTCCGGCGTGGCCCGTCTTTAGCACGCTCCCGCAGCGTATGGCTCCCACCAGATCGATAGCCGAGCTCCTGGCAATCGGAATCATTCTTCGCGCGGAAGAAGCCGTCGCAATCGTCCAGCAACTGATCCACAACACCTCGGTCGACGCCGATTCCCGGATCGCTCCTCCCTTCGGTCCTCCTTCTCCGGAAAGCGTGCACGTCGACGAACACGGCCTGGCGACGTGCCGCACGTGCGAGAGCACGCCCGGCGTTTCGGAAATCGCGATCCTCCTGCAGCAGCTGCTGCCCGCCGGCACACCGCGCGTACCGGGCGCGCTGCGCTACATGATTGCGCGCGCTCTGCACGACGTCGACGCACCGCCGTTCGATTCGATCGAAGACTTCTCACAGGGACTGGCGCGGTTCGAGCGCGGCGATCGCGCGGCGGTCGTTCGCGCGATGCTGGCGCGCGCGAATTCCGGCACGGCCGAGCCGCTGCGGCCGGTGGTGCCGGAGGATCGCCGTCAGCGAATGCCGACGGCGAGCGACTTCCGCCGCGAGCTGCGCGCCGCCGACGCCCGACTCTACGCGCAGCAACTGGCGCTTCGCACGCTACCGCCGGCGCCGCCACCGGCGCCGGAGCGATGGCGGATCGGGTCGATCGTCGCCGGCCTCGCCGTGGGCCTGACCCTCATCGCCGCCGGCGAGGTCATCCACCTGCAATCGCTTCGCGCACCGGAGGCCACGCCTGCATACGAGGCGCGCGAAGCGACGACGGTCGTCCTCGACGAACGCGAACTGGCGGCCGCCGGCCGCGCTCGCAACGTATCGAACCCGGCGAGGAACGAGCAGGCCGCCACATCTGCTGCCCGCCTCGACAAGCCGAAGCCCGCCGCCAAAGCCCCCGTCCGCCGAACATCGCCATCGGCCGTCCGCACGCGCGACGGACAGCGGGCGCCTGGCAAGATGGATCGCCTTCACCTCGGATGGCTCCGCAACATGATCGCAGTCCGCACCGAGCCGCTCTGAACGAGTCGTCGTCGCGCCCACCGGCTGCGTGTGTGAAATAATTCAGTCTTCGTGTCGACGTTGCATCCATTCCGGGCGCTGCGTCCGAAGCCGGACGCCGCCGCCAGTATCGCAGCGGTTCCCTACGACGTCGTCAGCACCGACGAAGCGCGCGCGATGGCCGACGGCAATCCGCGAAGCTTTCTGCGCGTCTCGCGCGCGGAACTCGAGCTGCCGGACGGTACCGATCCCTACGCGGACGCCGTCTACGTGCGCGCGGCGCGGAATTTCGCCGCGCTCCGCGAATCGTCGATGGTCGTCGAGGACGAACCGAGCGTGTACGTTTACCGATTGCGGATGGGCCGCCATACGCAGACCGGATTGGCCGCGTGCTTCTCGCTCGATGAGTACGATCGCGACGTCATCAAGAAGCACGAGCGCACGCGCCGCGACAAGGAAGACGATCGTACACGCCACATGATCGCGCTCGGCGCGCAAACCGGTCCGGTGTTTCTCACCTACCGTGCGCAGGCGGAGGTCAACGACATCGTGCGGCTCGCGAGCGGCGGCGTGCCGCTCTTCGATTTCGAGGCCGTTGACGGCGTCCAGCACACCATCTGGCGCGTCGGCGGCGCGGATCGCGATCGGCTGGCGGCGGCGTTCACGCAGATTCCCGCCCTCTACATTGCGGATGGGCATCACCGTGCCGCGAGCGCCGCGCGCGCGCGAACCGAGATGCGCGATCGTGGGTTGCCAGGCACATCCCTCGGCGACGGCGCAGACGCGTCGACGTTCCTCGCCGTCGCGTTCCCGCACGACCAGGTGCAGATTCTTCCGTACAACCGCGTCGTGAAGGATCTTGCCGGATTGTCGCCCGCCGATTTCATGAGCGCGGTCCGGCAGCGGTTCGACGTCAAACCAGGGCCGGCCAGTCCCGCCGAGCGAGGCGAAATTGCCATGTACGTCGGCGGCGCCTGGTACACGCTGCGTCCACGGGCGATTCCCGATCCCGCCGACGCGATCGGCTCGCTCGACGTCAGCGTGCTGCAGGAGCAGCTGCTCGCGCCGATCCTGAAGATCGCTGACATCCGCACCGACAAGCGAATCGACTTCGTCGGCGGCAAACGTGGCACGGGCGAGATCGAGCGCCTCGTCGCCTCGGGACACGCCGCCGTGGGTTTCTCGTTGTACCCGGTGAGTGTGTCGGACCTGATGGCTGCCTCCGACGCGGGCGCGATCATGCCGCCGAAGTCCACGTGGTTCGAGCCCAAACTTCGCGACGGTCTGTTGATACATGTGATCTAGGCTCGCCACCCCGCATCCTCCGTGTCGTCCGTGGTGAAAGGTTTTTGGCAGCCGTGAAAGTCCTTGTCGCCGACAAATTCGAAAAAAGCGGCCTCGATGGTCTGAAGGCGGCCGGCTGCGATGTCGTCTACGAGCCGGATCTCAAAGACGATGCGCTGACGCAGGCGATCAAGACGAGCGGCGCCGACGTGCTCGTCGTCCGCAGCACGACGGTGACCGCCCCGATGCTCGAGTCGGGCAAGCTCTCGCTGGTCGTGCGCGCCGGCGCCGGCTACAACACCATCGACGTCGCGACGGCGTCGAAGCGTGGCATCTACGTCTCGAACTGTCCCGGCAAGAACGCGATCGCCGTCGCCGAGCTGGCGTTCGCGCTGCTGCTCGCGATCGATCGGCGCGTGCCCGACAACGTCGCCGATCTGCGCGCCGGCACGTGGAACAAGAAGGAGTACTCGAAGGCGAAAGGGATTTTCGGACGGACGCTCGGACTGATCGGCTACGGCAACATCGGTCAGGAGATGGCGAAGCGGGCGCACGCCTTCGGCATGCCGATCGTCGTCTGGAGCCGGCGCTTCGTCGGGGCCGACCCACGTGTCCGCCCCTACGACCAGGGGATGGAGGTTGCCTCGTCGCCCGAAGAGGTCGCCGAGCGCAGTGACGTGCTCAGCGTGCACCTGGCGCTGACGCCCGAGACGCGCGGCCTCATCGGCGCGTCGGTGATTGACCGGCTCAAGCCGGGTTCGTATTTCATCAACACCGCCCGCGCCGAGGTCGTCGATCACGCGGCGCTCGAGCAGGCGGTCCGCGAGCGGAACATCCGCGTCGGGCTCGACGTGTTTGCCGGCGAGCCGGCCGGCGCGGCCGGCGAATTCAAGAACGCGCTCGCCTCACATCCGAACGTCTACGGCACGCATCACATCGGCGCGTCGACCGATCAGGCTCAGGAAGCGATCGCGACAGAGACGGTGCGCATCATCACGACGTACAAGGACACCGGCAAAGTTCCCAACGTCGTCAACCTCGCGAAGAAGACGCCCGCCACACACATGCTCGTCGTCCGCCACCGCGATCGCCCCGGCGTGCTCGCGCACGTGTTCGATCACCTGCGCGCGAGCGACATCAACGTCCAGGAGACCGAGAACGTGATCTTCGACGGGGCGCAGGCAGCGGTCGCGCGCATCAACCTCGATGGCGCGCCGTCGAACACGTTGATGCAGGCGATTCAGGAAGGGAACAGCGAGATCCTCGAGCTGCAGCTCGTGACGATTTGAGAGCGCGTGCCTGCGAAGCGCGACCGCAACGCACGAAACGGCGAAAACACGAAACCACGAAAACGAAACGACGAAAACGAAACCACAAAAAGGAAGACTAGTACCGAAGAACTATTCGTTTCGAGGTTTCGAGGTTTCGAGGTTTCGAGGTTTCGAGGTTTCGAGGTTTCGAGGTTTCGTGATCGCGGCGTGGCTAATTAGCTACGCAATTGCTGAAAGAAGGCTCTAGATGGCGATCGAAG
>DAIUKO010000362.1:0-5604 GCA_036848175.1 Vicinamibacterales bacterium
CCTCCGTTCGTCCTCCGTTCGCTCCGTTCCTCCGTTTGTGAACTCCGTTCTCTCCGTCGCCTCTGTTTCCTCCGCCCGCAATCCGCTGGGCGCCGGCGTTCGTATGATCGGCTGCAGGGCACCACTGCGAGATTCGTATCACAACATCCAGGAGGACGAACGTGTCGCAACCATCATTGACGCAAGGCGGTATTCACCTCGGGACCGGCGCAGGAACATCTTTCTGGCTGCTGACGGATCTGTTCACGTTCAAGGTCACCGGCGCGGACACCAACGGCGCGTACAGCGTCGCCGAGGTGACGGCCGGACCGGAGATGGGGCCTCCGCCGCACATTCACCGCGACTGCGACGAGAGCTTCTACGTGCTCGAGGGCACATTCGATTTTTCGCTGGCCGGGCAGGCATTCTCGGCCGGCGCCGGATCGTTCGTGCACCTTCCGAAGAACGTCGTGCACACCCACCGCGCCGGCGGAGGCTCGTCGGCGCGAGCGCTCGTGATTCAATCGCCCGCAGGTGTGGAGCGGTTCATCGCGGAAGCGGGGAAGCCGGCGACAGATCCGTCGGTCAGGCCGGCGCCGCCCGAGCTGTCGGAGCTGCAGCGCATCGTCGCAATCGCGGCGAAGCACCGCATCGACGTTCCGCCGATGTAGGAGCCGCGCTTATCGCGGCTTCTCGCTGGCGCGCGCCGCGGCGAACATGTCGCGGAGGATCTCGTAGTTGCCCTCGTGGCACGCGTACTCGAACAACCGTTCCGCGCTTTTCTTCAGCCGGATCACGGCCGTCCACGGCTTCGTCCACGTCGTCGGGTCGTCGACCGTGATCTGGTAGTCGATGCGATCCGGCGCGACGCGCGTGAAGCGTTCGACGAGATGCAGGTGGTCGGACGATCCCATGAAGTTGTTGCGCGACGAGAAGTTGGTCGTGTCGACGACGAGCGTCGCGCCTTCCCATCGGCCGCGGGAATCTCCCTCCCACAGACGGACCGACGCCGGCGGATGCGGCCGGCCGTCCAGCGTGATGACGCGCGCTTCGTGGATGGCCTCGAGAAACAGCACGACGTGCGACGGCGTCTGCACGATCTCGTAGAAGCCGAGCGGGCCGGCACCGGTGTTCGTGCTACTGAGCCTCGGTACGCCGTAGGTCAGGCAGCGTTCGACGAGCGTGAGATCTTCGGGTCCTTCGAACGGACGGCGACGGTTCGCGGCGGCCGCTGCGCTTCTCTGCGCCGCTTCGGCGGTCAACGGCGGGATCCGGCCGTCAGGTGGATCGATGATGAGTGACGTGCGGTTGTCAAACTCCCGCTCGATCATTTCGAATGTCGTGCCCGTCGAGTTCGGACTCTTGAACTGATCGATGTTGGCGAGCGCGGAGAGGAACACGGCGTCGCCTCCGGCGAAGTCGGCGTTGGTGCCGTTGAAGAGACGGTCGGCGTTCTTCCGCAGGTTGGCGACTTCTTCGTCGGTGAGCGACGCCCGGCCCTCGAGCGCCTTCGGCCGTTCGAGCGGCGTCGCGCTGTTGTTCAGCCAGACGCCTTGCAGATCGGGATGGCCGTCGACGCCGAGGGGAGGCGTCCATGGCTCGCTCGAGCGCGCCCGGGTCGCTGCCGCCGGGCCAGTCGTCTGTCCGAGAACGGACGTTCTGTCGCTTTCGGCCGCGAGAATCGCCGCGAGGACCACCAACCACGCGAGAAATCGACGGTTCATCTGCGACCTCCGGTCCCCTGCGCACGAAAAGGCGTCGTCAATCCCTGCGACCGCGATTCTACGCCACTACCGCGTCGCAAGAGTGGTAGATTGATCGGCCAATCCGAAAGGTCATCAACGCGAAGCAATCAGGTGGAGGTTTCGAAATGACACGCAAGATCCTGTTCGTTCTCGGTGTTCTGACGCTGTCTGCGAGCCCGTTCGCACAGAGCAACGAAGACACCATCGACCGCGCCCTGGCCGCTGCGCCGCGCCAGATGAAAGAAGCCGCCACCGTCATCAAGTGGAAAGACGATGGCACCTACGACACGCTCAAAAAAGGCACGAACCGACTGGTGTGCTACGACCGATCCGGAGAGCCGGGCGCTCAGCCGTTCGCCGTGCAGTGCACGAGCGTCGCCAACCTCGATCGCGTCGCGCAAAACCGGAAGTTCGAGAAGATCACCGACAAGGCGGCGCGGCAGGCGGCGATCGATGCCGCGGAGAAGGATGGGACGCGCGTGAAGCCCGAGTTCGGCTCGGTGTGGTTGACGATGAACGGCCCCGACCGCGAGCACGCGCGCATTCACACGACCATTGCCGTGCCGGGTGCGACGACGCAGTCGATGGGCTTGCCGGACAATCCAAGACAAGGCGGCGTGTGGATCATGAACGCGGGGACGACGACCGCGCACCTCATGACGCCAGGCAGCTGAGCACAGCTCGATCGCTCTTCGCTCAGACACCGATCGCTGAAACCTTTTCACGCGATCGGTGTCTCTTCCACTGCGTCGATCTTCCGGGGAAGATGAACTATCTCGACACGGTCGTCCTGGACCTGATCGAACGGTCCTGTCACAGGTTTCAGCTACTGACGGGCCGGACGAGCGTGTGGCTCGCCGGTCAGTTGACGAACCTGAGCATCATCGTCTACTTCGTCTGGACGGCGCTGTACTTCTGGCAAACCGACTTCGCGACGCGGACGTTGGTCGCCATGTTCTGCGTCGTGTTGCTCTACGCGCTGACGCAGACGATTTTCAAGGTGCCCATCGAGACGTCTGAGGCCCAGGCCTACCGGCGCGTCGCGAAGGGATTGAGGAATCCGCGACGGATTGGTGATGCGCTGCTTCGCATCTCGTTTCTGACCCTCGCCGTCGTGCTCTCTTATCCGATGGTGTTCGTCTACTTCAACCTCCACCTGATCGCGCCGTTCAACTTCCACCTGCACGTCGCCCTCCTGAGCTACTCGCTCATCGTGCTGACGACGCTCGTGCTGTATCTGCTCGCCTGCGACCCGCTGCCGCCGTGCCCCGGCAAGGTGAAGGCGTGGCTGCGCGGACTCGTACCCGCACGGTTGCTGACGCCGTCTGAGTCGAACCCGACCGGCCAATAGAGATCGCCGACACATCTGTGAACCGCGCGGCCCATTCGCGCGTAATGGTGTCTAACAGTCCACCCATCTGATTGGAGCCTCTGTGGGCCTCTGGCAGGATGTCAGGTTCGCCGTACGCCTGCTCGTCAAGGACAAATGGTTCACCGCGGTCGCGGCGGTCGCGCTGGCGCTGGGGATCGGCGTCAACAACGCGGTGTTCACGCTGGTCAACGCGGTCCTGATTCGCGGCCTTCCGTTCGACGATCCCGATCGAATCATCTCCATCGGCATGACTGACGCGCGTGGCCGCCAGCTTGGCGTGTCACGTCTCGATGTCATCGACTGGCGGGCGCAGTCGCAGTCGTTCTCCGACTGGTCGCTCGTCCTCGGCTCGCCGATGAACGTCAGCGACGAAGGCCGCCCCGCGGAACAGTTTCAGGGCACGTACGAGTCTGCGAACCTGTTCAAGGTCATCGGCCAGCGCCCGATGCTCGGCCGCGATTTCGCACCCGGCGACGACCATCCGGCCGGCGAGCCGGTCGTCATCATCGCCAACGGGCTGTGGAAGAACCGCTACGGCAGCGATCCGTCGATCATCGGCCGCACGATCAAAGTCAACACGAAGGCGTGCACGGTCATCGGAGTCATGCCGCCGGACATGAAGTTCCCGTTCAACAACGACCTGTGGATGCCGTTATCGCAGCTGCCCCCCGAGGTGATCAACGCCAAGCGCGGCGTGCGCAATTTCCAGGCGATCGGACGCCTGGGACCCGGCCGTACGCTCGCGCAGGCTCGCGCCGAGCTCGAATCGATCGTCGGCCGCCTCGCGCGTGATTATCCCGACACGAACAAGGATCTCCGGCCGGCGGTCATGACCTACAACGACCGCGTCGCGAACGGTCCGATCAGAGTCGTGTTCCTGTCGTTGATGGGTGCGGTCGGCTTCGTCCTCCTGATCGCGTGCGCGAACGTCGCGAACCTGCTGCTGGCGCGATCGGCGGCGCGATCGCGCGAGATCGCCGTGCGCGTCTCGCTCGGCGCGGGGCGCTGGCGCATCGTGCGCCAGCTGCTCGTCGAAAGCGTGCTGCTGTCGCTGGCGAGCGGCGCCCTTGGGCTCGGAGTGTCGGTCGTCGGCGTCCGGATGTTCGACGCGGCGGTGAGCAATCCGGCGTTGGGGAAACCGTACTGGATGACGTTCACGATGGACCCGTTGGTCGTTGCGTTCTTCGGATTGATCTGCGTCGGCACCGGCGTCCTGTTCGGTCTCGCGCCGGCGCTCCATATCTCGAAGACCGATGTCGGCGAAGTGATGAAGGAAGGCGGCGGCCGCTCCGGCACGAGCGGCATGCGCGCACGCCGCTGGACGAGCGCGCTCATCGTCGTCGAGCTCGTGCTGACGCTCGTGCTCCTGGCCGGCGCCGGCTTCATGATGCGCAGCTTCCTCAAGGCGTACGGCATGGGCTTCGGCTTCGACACGTCACGCCTGCTGACGATGCGGATGTTCCTGCCGCTGACGAAGTATCCGAATCGCGAGCCGCGAATCGCGCTGTTCGAGCGTATCGAAGAACGGATGCATGGCATTTCCGCGATTCAGGCGGCAGCCGTCGCCTCGAACGCACCGCTCCTTGGCGGGTTCGTGCGGCAGTTGACGATCGACGGCCGTCCCCCCGCCGCCGGCCAGCAGCTGCCCGAAGTGACGATGGTCAGCGTCGGCGCCGGCTACTTCGACGCGCTCGGCGTGCAGTTGCTGCGCGGCCGCGTCTTCGAGCCGTCCGATGGCACTCCCGGCCACGAGAGCGTCATCGTCAATCAGCGGTTCGCCGCGATGCACTTCGGCAACGAGGATCCGCTCGGCCGGCGCATCACGCTCATCGACAGCTTTCAGTCCGTGCAGACGTCGCCGCCGACGACCGCGATGATTGTCGGGATCGCGCCGACGATCCGTCAGCGTAACTTCGCGGAGAACGATCCGGATCCGGTGGTCTACCTGCCGTACCGCGCCGATCCGCAGCGCGGCGTCATCCTGCTCGTGCGCGGCGCCGGAACGCCCGCAAACATCACCGCGCTCGTCCGTGAAGAGATGCGCGCCGTCGAGCCGGATCTGCCGCTGTTCGGGATTCAGACGCTCGACGAGTCGCTGGCGCAGCGGCGCTGGCCGTTCCGCGTGTTCGGAACGATGTTCGCGATCTTCGCGGTGATTGCGCTGCTGTTGTCGGCGGTCGGTCTCTATGCGGTCACCGCGTACTCGGTGACGCAGCGCACCGCCGAAATCGGCGTGCGCATGGCGTTGGGCGCGCAGGCGAACGACGTGCTCTGGCTCGTCCTGCGGCGCGCGCTCATCCAGCTGGCGATCGGCGTGCCGATCGGCGTCGCCGGGACATTCGGCGTCGGCAAGCTGCTGGAATCACTCCTGATTCAAACGAGCACGCGCGACCCGATGACGATCGGGTCGATCACATTGTTGATGATCGCCGTCTCGCTCGCGGCGTGCGTCTGGCCCGCGCGCCGCGCCATGCACCTCGATCCGGTGGACGCTCTGCGCTACGAATA
>DAIUKO010000362.1:5704-7652 GCA_036848175.1 Vicinamibacterales bacterium
GTCTTCCTCGTCAACGTTGGTCTGACCCGGTCACAGCCTTCGAGCACGGCTCACCGGCGATCGTCGACAGCACGATCAGCGGATTCTTTCCGCGCCGCTCGATGGCGTGTGAGGTACCCGCGGGAATCACGCTCAAGAATCCCGGCGCGATCGCGATCGCCTGGTCGCCGATGTGAATGGCGCCATTTCCTGCCACGACGTAGAGAATTTCGTCAGAAGCATTGTGCGCGTGTGAGGCGACCGGGTCGCGAAGCTGCAACAACCGCGTGGTCTCGTCTGGCGTGCAGCTCAGGACCGATTCTTTGAGCGGTTCTCGACCGATGAAGTTGTTCTCGAGAAATCCGGGGAGAGAGAGATTGACAGGCGTCCCCGGTGCGGACACAGGACGGGGAGGAGGAGCAGGTGCCGGCGCCGGTTCTGGCGGCGGCGCAGGCGCTGCCGGCGGCATCGTGGTCGGCTCGCGGTTCAATACGACGGCGATCTCCGCAGGCTGGCCGTTTCTGATCGTCACTTCGCGTTCCAACGTGATGAAGCCATGGCGTTCGAACCGGAAGCGGTACGAGCCGTCGGGGAGCGTGACCGCGGCCGTGCCTCGAGCATCGGTCGCGACCGCACCGCCCTCTGATGGGGCGATCGCGATCCTGACTTCCTCCAGCGGAGTGCCGCTGACGTCGCGGACGACGAGATGTGCCGCACGCGGCTTTGGCTGTGGACGTCGCGTCGATGCGGGTGGCTGCGCCCCTGCGTCAGCGATCCCGAGTACAACGAAGACGATACAGGCGACTGATTGTGTCGTGCTCATGGGATCGGTTTAGATGCAACTGCCCGGCCAGTTCTGGCGACCAGGTCGCGTAAGTCAAGAATCAGATAAAAGTCTGTCGTTGAATGTCATTCCAACTCATCTTTGGAGCCGCGCGCTGCGGCGCTCTGAGTGGCCATATTCCGAACACGCGAGATTCCCGGACGAGCGGCAGTCCACGGCGGACGCGCGGTCATTCGAATTCTCACGTCCGCTCGCTATACTCTCCCGTTCGACTGACGGCTCGATTCGACAAGGAGAGACGACGATGACGAAGACGATCGAAGGCGCGGCGGCATTGCCGAACGCGGCAACCGTGGCGCCGGTGGCCGATTTGGATGCGATCAAGGCGAGGCAGCGCACAACCTGGGCGTCCGGCGACTTCGGGATCATCGGCACGACGCTGCAGATCGTGGGGGAGTCGTTGTGCGAAGCGGTGAACGTGCGGTCGGGATCGAAGGTCCTCGACGTCGCTGCCGGCAACGGCAACTGCTCGCTCGCGGCCGCCCGCCGCTGGTGCGACGTCACGTCAACCGACTACGTGCCGGCGCTGCTCGACGATGGACGGCGCCGCGCCGAGGCCGAGCGTCTCCCGATCACGTTTCAGGAAGCCGACGTCGAGGCCTTGCCATTCACCGACGGCACATTCGACGTCGTGCTGTCGTCGTTCGGCGTGATGTTCGCGCCCAACCATGAAAAGTCGGCCAGCGAGATGCTGCGCGTCTGCCGCAGCAATGGACGCATCGGCCTGGCGAACTGGACGCCGCGCGGCTTCATCGGCCGGCTGTTCGCCGTTGTCGGCCGCTACGTGCCGCCGCCTGCGGGGCTCACACCGCCTGCGCGCTGGGGCACCGAGGAGCACCTCGAGCATCTGTTCCGCGCATCGGCGTCCGACATCAAGACGACGCCTCGCGACTTTTTCTTCCGGTATCGATCGCCGCAGCATTGGGTCGATGTGTTCCGAAGCTGGTATGGCCCCGTGCACAAAGCGTTCGCGGGTCTGCCCGCCGAGAAGCAGCCGCAGTTGGAGAAGGATCTGATCGATCTGATCGCCGAGTTCAACACGAGCGGCGATTCGACGATGATTGTTCCCGGCGAATATCTCGAGGTCGTCGTCGTCAAGGCGTGATCGCGATAAGGGAGGCCGTC
>DAIUKO010000363.1:0-7631 GCA_036848175.1 Vicinamibacterales bacterium
AGCTGCCAGAACGCCCACGCCGCGAACCAGTTGTTGTTGTCGCCGTAGAGCACGATCGTGGTCTTGTTGTCGATGCCGCTCTGTCCGAGCAAGCCTTCCAGCTTGTTGGCCGGCACGATATCGCGCACCAGCGTGTCGCAGAGTTCCGTGGTCCAATTCCATCCCACCGCGCCGGGCACATGTCCCTGATCGTATGCCGACGTATCGACGTCGACTTCGACGACGCGCACGCCGACGTCGGCGGCGTGCTGCGCAACCCAGTCAGTGGTGACGAGAACTCCCGGTAATGTGGCTGCCATGCTCGACCTCCTCCGGAATTCTACTTCTTGATCACGCCGATGCTCGCAATGGTGTCGCCCTTCTTCAGCGACGGCACCGCGCGGATGAACATGATGGTGCCCGCTTCAGGCGAGACGATCTCCTGCAGCGGCCGGTTCAGGTAATCGGTGATGACGCCAATCTTCGCGCCCTTGGCGACGTTCGCCGCGCGATCGACCGCCGGATGGAACATGCCGTTCTGCTCCGCGGTGATCGTGATCAGCGGATCGATCCAGACCGGCGTCACCGGCGGGGCGGCGCTCAGCGTCCGCATTTTCAGATGCGCCATCACGTTGCGGACGCCGCGCTCGAGCATCGCCGCTTCGCCCTGGTCGACCGGCCCGGAACGGCCGGCTTCCGCCGTGATCGACGGCTTGCCGCGCGTCGTCGCCGTGTTCTCGAGGAACCGCGACGCGCCGGGATCCTTCGGCCGATCCGCGGAGACGATGATGTACGGCAGACCGAACGCGATCGCCATCGCCTTCGACGCGTCGTCCTGCTTCTGGTTCCCGGTGACCGTCCAGTAGCTGTAAGGCCGCAGGTTCTCGTCGAGATCGCCGCCGTGGAGATCGATGAGATGATCGCAGCGCTCGACCACTTCCTTGGTGATGACCGCCGAGGCACGCTCGGTCTGGGTGCCGTTCGGGTTGCCGGGATAGAACCGATTCATGCTCTTGTTGTCGGTCGGGTTGACGTGCGGTGTCATCTGCTCGAACGACGGAACGTTCACAATCGGCAGCAGAATCAGCGTCCCCGACACGTCCGCCGGATTGGTGTCCGAGATCAACTGCTCGACGGCGATGATCGAGGCGTACTCCGATCCGTGCGCGCCCGACACCACGGCCAGCACCGGCCCGGGCCGTGCGCCGTGAATCACGGCGACGGGAATGTCGTAGCCGGCGTCGACGCCGGCCGGCACCTTCAGCACGCCGTACGCCTTCTCGCCGCGCTTGGCGGTCGCCGTACCGACCGTGAACGTGGCGCGCGTGTCCTGGGCGAGGGCGGTCGCCGCGGCGCCCATCATCAATAAAGCCGCAATCAGTGGTTTTCTGTCACGCATGTCGGCGCAACTTTACAACGGTTCGCGGCAGCCCATATAGTTGCGGATTCGGCAGGCCCGAGGTCCCGCCACGCGGTGAAAACCTATCAGCTGTACATCAACGGCGAATTCGTCGCGCCCCAGGCGGCGGCGACGCTGGACGTGCTCGATCCGGCGACCTCCGAGGTCCTCGGACGCATCCCGGACGCGAGTCCCGCCGACGTCGATCGCGCGGTGAAAGCTGCGCGGACGGCGTTCGACGAGGGTCCGTGGAAGGACGCGACGGCCCAGGAGCGCGGCCGCATCCTCCTGAAGCTCGCCAACATCGTCCGCGATCGGGCGGACGAGCTCGCCGAGCTCGAGACCCGCAACACCGGCAAGCCGATCGTCGAGGCCGAGTTCGATATCGCCGACGTCGCCACCTGCTTCGAATACTACGGGGGCCTGGCGACGAAGATTCACGGCGACGTCATTCCGGTGCCGGACAATGCGATGAGCCTGGCGCTGCGCGAGCCGATCGGCGTCGCCGGTCAGATCATCCCGTGGAATTACCCGTTGTTGATGGCGTCGTGGAAGCTGGCGCCGGCGATCTGCGCCGGTTGCACGATGGTGCTGAAACCTGCGGAGCAGACGCCGCTCACGGTGCTCGAGCTGGCCTCGAGCTTCAACGACGCCGGTCTGCCTCCGGGCGTGGTCAACATCGTCACCGGCGCCGGAAAGACCGGCGCGGCGATCGTCGAGCATCCCGACGTCGACAAGATCGCGTTCACCGGCAGCGCCGAAGTCGGCAAGACGATCATGCGCAGCGCGGCAGCGACGCTGAAGAAGATCTCGCTGGAGCTGGGCGGCAAGTCGCCGAACATTTTTTTCGCCGATGCCGACTTCGAGCCCGCGGTCGAGGGCGCGCTGTTCGGCATCTTCTTCAATCAGGGCGAGGTCTGCTCCGCGGGCAGCCGCATCCTGGTTCAGCGGCCGATCTACGAGAAGTTCGTCGGCGCGATGGCCGAGAAGGCGCGCACGATCACAGTCGGATCGCCGATGGATCGCCGCACGAAGATGGGCCCGCTCGTCAGCCGCGAGCAGTTCGACCGTGTGCGCCAGTATCAGGAGATCGGCAAGCAGGAGGCAAAGGTCGCCGCCGGCGGCAGCCGCGTATCCGGCGGCGCCTTTGACAAGGGATACTTCGTCGAGCCGACGATCTTCTACGACGTCGACAACGCCGCGCGCATCGCGCGCGAAGAGATCTTCGGACCGGTCGCCTGCGTCATCCCGTTCGACGACGAAGCGGAGGCGCTGAAGATTGCCAACGACACCTACTACGGTCTGGCGGCGGCGGTGTGGACGCGCGACATCTTCCGCGCCATGCGTGTGGTCAAGAATCTGCGCGCCGGCATCGTCTGGGTGAATCACATGCAGCCGACCTACGTCGAGGCGCCGTGGGGCGGATACAAGCAGAGCGGCATCGGCCGCGAGCTGGGCAAGTGGGGCGTCGAGGAATACATGAACGTCAAGCAGGTGTACATCAATCTGTCGGAGCAACCAATCGGGTGGTATTGAGAAGGAGATCCAGCGATGAACAACTATGGCGGAAAAGAGCTCGCAGAGGCATTTCGCACCGTTCGCAAGAACACAATTCAAATCGCGGAAGAGATTCCCGAGGACAAGTACCAGTTCTCGCCGGCGCCAGACACACGCACCGTGGCGCAGACGCTCGCCCACATTGCCGTCTCGCCGAGCTTCTATTACGTCGTCCACTCCCAGAAGGTCACGGACATGACCACCTTGAACTTCGTGGAGCTGTTTGAAAACTTCACAAGGGAGGAAACCAGGCCCCGCTCGAAGGCGGAGATCATCGACTACTTGAAGGCCGAGGGCGAGAAATTCGCGTCGTTTCTCGACGGGCTCGACGATACGTTCCTCGGAGAGACGGTGACGCTGCCGCCGGGCGCGCAGCCGCAGACGAAAAGCCGGTTCGAGATGCTTCTCAGCGCGAAAGAGCACGAGATGCACCACCGCGGACAGCTCATGCTGGTCGAGCGGATCCTCGGCCAGGTGCCGCACCTGACGCGTGTGATGCAGGAACGGATGGCGGCGAGGCAGGCGCAGGCGGCGACGGCCGGCGCAGGCGCCGAGGCGCCGCGGTGAGACACATGATCGCCACGGCTCTCGTCGCGGCGGTGACGGTCGGAGGCGCGTTCGCGCAATCGAACGCGCCTTCGATTTCGCACGACTACGCAGAGGTCAACGGTCAGCGGCTGCATTACGTGAAGGCCGGGCGCGGTCCGCTGATGATCTTCCTGCACGGCTTCCCCGAGTTCTGGTACGAGTGGAAGAATCAGCTCGCCGAATTCAGCCGCGATCACACGGTGGTCGCGCCGGATCTGCGCGGCTACAACCTGTCGTCGAAGCCGCCGGAGGTGTCGGACTACGCCGTCCCGAACATCGTCGCCGACGTGCACGCGCTCGCGACGGAGCTCTTGAAATCTTCCGGCGGGAGCACGTTCACGCTCGTCGCGCACGACTGGGGCGGCGTTGTCGCCTGGGTCTACGCGGCGCAGCATCCCGACATGCTCGACAAGCTCGTCATCCTCAACGCGCCGCATCCGTCGCTCTTCGGCCGCGAGCTGCGCGAGAACCCGGCGCAGCAGAAGGCCAGCGAGTACATGTTGATGTTCCGCAGTCAGGAAGCGGAAGCGCTGCTGTCGGAGAATCAGTTCGCGTGGCTGAAGCGCGCGGTCCTCGGGCCCAATCCATCGCAAGCAGACGAAGACGCCTACGTCGAAGCGTGGTCGCAGCCCGGCGCGCTCACCGGCGGCCTGAACTACTACCGCGCCGCCGGTGTGGGACCACCGCCGCCGACGGCGGCGTCAGGAACAACGTCGGCCTCGTCGGCGACGCCGCCGGCAGCGAGCGCGCAGCCAGCCGTCCCGATGATGATCGTGCGGGTGCCAACGCTCGTGATCTGGGGTGAGAAAGACACGGCGCTGCTCACCGGCAACCTGAACGGTCTCGACCAGGTCGTGCCGAAGCTGACGGTGAAGCGCATCCCCGACGGCACGCACTGGATCGCCCGCGAGAAGGCGGCCGACGTCAACAAGTTGATCCGCGAGTTCCTTTCAGGGAGTTGATCCGCCGATGCCGGCGACGTCCAAATCACCCTTCACGCCGGCGACCCTGAAGTTCCTGCGGGCGCTCAAGCGCAACAACCGGCGCGAGTGGTTCAATGCGCATCGCGACGAGTACGAGAACCACGTCCGCCGGCCGATGACGACGGTCGTCGAACGGCTGGCGGAAGATCTTCGCGGGTTCGCACCCGAAATCGTCGCCAGCCCGCGGCTGTCGATGTACCGCATCTATCGCGACACGCGCTTTTCCGAGAACAAGGCGCCGTACAAGACGCACGTCGCCGCCGTCTTCCCGACGCGCGGCTTGCCGAAGCACGAAGGCGCCGGGCTGTACTTTCACATCTCGCCGACGGAGGTCTGGATCGGCGGCGGCATGTACGCGCCGCAGACACCGCAGCTGAACGCGGTCCGCGAGCACATCGCCGCCAACCTCCCGCGCCTGCGCGCGATCGTCGAGGCGCCGACATTCCGGAGAGAGATCGACATCGAAGGCGACAAGCTGCAGCGGGTACCGCGAGGCTTTCCGCGCGATCACGCAGCGGCCGAATACCTGAAACACCGAAACTTCATCGCCGGCTGCGAGTTTCCGCCGGCGCTCGCGACCAGTCCGGCGTTCTACGCCACGCTGCTGAAAGTGTTCCGCCGCGTGGCGCCCTTCGCGCGGTTCCTGAACGAACCCCTCGCCGCCGCGCCGCCGGAAAGAACGTGATCGGATGAGCCGTCGATCGCGATCACTGGAGACCATGATCAACGCGTTCAGCAGGCGCCAAGCCAAGGCGATCGTCGGACGCGCGCCTGCCGCAGCGCCGTCTGTCCATGAACGATCCTGAGGATCTCGACGCCCTGGTCAGCGAACTGAATGCCGAGGCCCCGGTCGCCGCCGGCGGCGACGCTCAGACCGCCCGCCTGCGCGGCTGGCTCGAGCACGTCGTCGAACGCAACGCCAGCGATCTGCTGCTCGTGGCTGGCGCCTCTCCGTCGATCCGAATCGATGGCGCGATCGCGTCGCTGCACGAAGGTCCGCTCGGCAGCGAGGAGATTGTCGACGCGGTCGAGCCGGCGCTGCCGCCGCACGCGCGCAAGGCGTTTCGCGACGTCGGGATCGCCGACGGATCGTTTCGTGTCGCCGATCTCGGCCGCTTTCGCATCAACCTTCACCACGAGCGCGGACGCGCCGCGGCGGCGATTCGCCGCCTGCCGTCCGCCGCGCCGCGATTCGCGTCGCTCGGGCTGCCGGCGGGTGTCGAAGCATTGACCCGCCTGCCGCGCGGCCTCGTGCTGGTCGGCGGTCCGACCGGATCCGGCAAGACGACGACGCTGGCGGCGCTGGTGAACGAAATCAACCTGCGCGACGCGAAGCACATCATCACCATCGAGGATCCGATTGAGTACGAGCACCAGCATCGCCGCAGCGTCGTCGAGCAGGTGGAGATCGGCATCGATGCGCCCGACTTCCCCACCGCGCTGCGCGCCGCACTGCGCCAGGCGCCGGATGTCATCGTCGTCGGCGAGATGCGCGATCCCGAGACGATGCAGATCGCCGTCACCGCCGGTGAGACGGGACACCTCGTGTTCTCGAGCCTCCACACGAGCGACGTCGCGACGACCGTGGCGCGCATCGCTGACTCGTTTCCGCTCGAGCGTCAAAACACGATCCGCCAGGAGCTCGCGATGGCGCTCGCCGCGGTCCTCACGCAAACGCTGATGCCGCGCACCACGGAGGCCGGCGGCCTCATCCCGGCCGCGGAGCTCTTGATGGTCGGCTACGGCGCGCGGCAGCACGTGCGCAAGAACGCGCTCCACCACCTGCATCAGGAAATCACCATCACGCGCAAACAGGGATCGTTCACGCTCGAGGAGTCGCTCGCCGACCTCGTCGGGCGCGGGCTCATCGATCGAAAGGATGCGATTACCCGCGCCGTGCATCCGGAAGAACTCGAGCGGCTCCTGAGCCCGAGCCGATGATCGATCGCAACGCCATCGAGCAGACCTACGCCGTCATCAGACCGTACATTCGCCGTACTCCGGTCGTCGACGTCGAGGGACGCGATGTCGGACTGTCCATCGACGGCGTGACGCTCAAGCTCGAGCTCTTTCAACGAGCGGCGTCGTTCAAGACGCGCGGCGCGTTCGCGAACCTTCTCCAGCGCGACGTGCCGGCGGCAGGTGTCGTCGCCGCCTCGGGAGGCAACCACGGCGCGGCGGTCGCGTTTGCCGCGATGCGGCTCGGCCTCCGTGCAAAGATCTTCGTCCCGGCGATCTCATCGCCCGCGAAGATCGATCGCATTCGTGCGTACGGCGCGGATCTGACCGTCGGCGGCGACCGGTATGCGGAAGCGCTCGCCGCGAGCGAGGCGTATGCCGTGGAATCCGGCGCGATGCAGGTCCATGCATTCGATCAGCCGCACACGCTGCTCGGCCAGGGAACGCTGGCGCTGGAGCTCGGCGAACAGGCGCCACACCTCGACACGCTGCTCGTCGCCGTCGGCGGCGGCGGGCTGATCGGCGGAATCGCCGCGTGGTATGCCGGCCGTGTTCGCGTTGTCGGCGTCGAACCCGAGGGTGCGCCGACCTTGACCAACGCGCTCAAGGCCGGTCAGCCGGTTGACGCACCGGCCGGCGGCATCGCCGCCGACTCGCTGGCGCCGCGCCGGGTCGGCGAGCTGATGTTTCCGATCGCACGCGACTACATCGAACGCGTGGTGCTCGTCACAGACGATGCGATTCGCGCGGCGCAGCGAGCGTTGTGGGACGGCGTGCGCGTCGTCGCCGAACCTGGAGGCGCGGCCGCGTTCGCTGCGCTTCACAGCGGCGTCTACAAACCCGCCGCCGGCGAACGCGTCGGAGTCGTTGTCAGCGGCGGCAACACAAGTAAATTTGAGGATTTGAGGATTTGAGGATTTGAGGATCTATTTGAGGATCCGATCGAACTAGCCCCGACGAACGGATTAGCCCCGACCAATAGATCCTCAAATCAAATAGATTCTCAAATCCTCAAATCCTCAAATCCTCAAATCTTCTCGGTTCTCCTGATCGTTCCGTTCAGCGCGAACAACACGGCGCCAGCCATGAGCGCCCCACCTCCACCGAGCAGCTGCGGCTTTGTGGCGCCGGCCACGACCGCGAGCGAAACGACGATCGCAACGATC
>DAIUKO010000364.1:0-7588 GCA_036848175.1 Vicinamibacterales bacterium
CGTTCGCGCTCTACGGATTTCCCGAATCGCACGCCGCGAGCTTCGCGCTGCTCGCCTACGCGAGCGCGTATTTGAAGGTCCATTACCCGGCCGCGTTCTACACCGCGCTCCTCAACAATCAGCCGATGGGGTTCTACCATCCGTCCACGCTCGTCAAGGACGCGCAGCGCCGCGGCGTCCGCTTTCATCCGATTGACGTCCAGGTGTCGGACTGGGACTGCACGATCGAACCGGACGGGGCGATTCGTCTCGGCCTGCGCTACGTCAAAGGCTTGCGCGAAGGTGTCGGACGAGCGATCGCCGTGTCGGGCGTGGGGGTGGGGCCCCATGCCAGGAAAACTTGTCCTAAATGCGGCTGCGACGATGAGAGCATGCTCGAGCGCGTCGACACGGCACGCTGGTTCTGCAACAACTGCTCGCACGACTGGAACGCGAAGGCGTTGGCCGAGCGGCGCGGCGCGCGATTCAAATCGCTCGACGAGCTCGTCGTGCGGACCGGCCTGCGCCGCGACGAGGTCGTCACGCTCGCCGACATCGGCGCGCTGAACGCGTTCGGCTACGACCGCCGTTCCGCGCTCTGGCAGGCCGAGCGCGCCGTGCGGCCGTCCGGCGAATTGTTCGATGAAGCCGGAGAGGCGGGAGAGGCGGGCTGGGAAGAATCGGTCGGTGAGGACGAGCGACCTCCATGTCCACTGAAACCGATGACCGAATCCGAGCGGCTCGTCGCCGACTACGCGGGCATGGGGCTCACCGCCGGCCGCCACCCGATGGCGCTCCGCCGCGACGATCTCGCGACGCGCGGCATCCTGCGCGCGTGCGATCTCTCGACCACGCGGCAGGGACGGCGCGTCCGCGTCGCGGGCATGGTGATCACGCGCCAGCGTCCCGGGACGGCCAAAGGCTTCGTCTTCCTCACGCTCGAGGACGAAACCGGCATTGCCAACATCATCGTTCGGCCCGATCTGTTCGCACGCGATCGCCTCGTCATCGTCGAAGAGCCGTTTCTGATCGTCGACGGCGTGCTGCAAAGCCAGGACGGCGTCACGTCGGTGCGCGCCGAGCAGGTGCACGGCATGCGCGGCCTCGACATCGACTTCGACGCCCACGACTTTTATTGAGCACGTCCGCCAGCATCGGTCATCGGCGAACCTGCTCTCATGCGATCGGCGCGGCCAACCGCGTACAATTGCTGGCGTCATGTCGTGGCGGCTCGGGCTCGTCGTGTCAATGGCGGCCGGCATCGTGGTCGGTCTCGCCGCCTCGCCGCAATTCAGCGACGTTTCGGCCGACCTGGTGCGCGAGCCGGCGCTCGAGTACTTCACCAGGCCGACCACTGACGCCGTGGCGCGGCTGAACGCCGATCTTCAGCGCGGCGCCGCGCACCTCGCCTTCGGCGACGGGCAAGGCTATCTGCCGTCGATTCTCGAAGCGCTGCATCTTCCGAGCGAGTCGCAGCTCCTCATCTTCTCGAAAACGAGCGTGCAGTCGCGGTTCATCAACCCGCGCAATCCGCGCGCGCTGTACTTCAACGACTCGGTCACCGTCGGCTACATTCCGGGAGCGGACTATCTCGAGTTCGCCGCCGACGATCCGAAGCAGGGCGTTGTCTTTTACACGCTCGATCAGCGGCGTGCCGACCAGCCGACGATCGTGCGGCGTGATTTCTGTCTGTCCTGTCACAACGCCAACGCGACGCTCGACGTGCCCGGTCTGCTCGTGCGCAGCGTGGCCGCGACCGTCACCGGCAACGCCGCGCCGCGGCTCGCCAATTACGTCTCGGATCACCGCACCCCGTTCGTCGAGCGATGGGCCGGCCATTACGTGACCGGGCGTCACGGCGCGATGAAACACCTCGGCAACACGACCTATACGAGCAGCAGCGATGCCGATACGGTGACCACGCGCGAGACGATGAACGTGCAGTCGGTGAGCGACCGTTTCGACGCCGCCCGATACGTCTCGCCGCACAGCGACATCGTGGCGCTGCTGGTCTTCGCGCACCAGATGCGGATGACGAACCTGCTGACGCGCATCGGGTGGGACGCGCGCGTCGCGCTGGAAGCGGGCCGTCCTGATGCCGCGGCGATCCTCGCCGGTGAGGCGGTCGACGTCGTCGACTACCTGCTGTTCGTCGACGAGACGCCGCTTCCCGATCCCGTCTCGGGCACGTCCGGATTCGCGCAGAAGTTTTCAGCGGACGGACCCGTCGACCGGCGTGGCCGGTCCCTGCGGCAACTGGATCTCTCGACGCGGCTGCTCAAATATCCGTGCAGCTACATGATCTACGCCGACGCGTTCGACGCGCTGCCAATCCAGGCGCGCGACGCGATCTATCGGCGGCTCTGGGACGTGCTGTCGCTTCGTGAGACCGGCCGGAAATATGCGCGCCTCTCGCTTGCCGATCGCCGCGCGATCGTCGAGATCCTGCGCGACACGAAGCCAACCCTTCCTGAGTACTTCCATCCGATCGACCGTTGACTCGTCTAAATGTCGGAGGCTTCAATGCGAACGATTGCGATCACTGTCCTCGCCGTAGCGGCGCTTTTCGTCGTTCGATCGGCGATCCTCGCGGCGCCGCAGCAGACGACGCAGTATCCCGGCCAGATGACGGAGGCGCGTGTCTGGATTCAGAACCGCGATAAAGGTGATGCCGTCGGCGTGACGCTCCAGGACACGGCCAGAGATCTCCCGCCGCTTCGCGTGCACGTCGTCAACGCGCAGAGTGTTCCGGTGTTCGATGAGCCGCTGCGCACGCGCCATGTGCTGCAGCCGTGGGAGTATCAGGTCGTGCCGGTGCCGGCGGCCGCGAACGCGATGGCCACGCTCACCAACCTTGGCAGTCAGGGCTGGGAGGTGACCGGCGGCTTCAATGCGGTCAACGGCGCGGCCATGCTGCTCCTGAAACGGCCCCGTCCGTAGGCTGCGCCGGGGCAGACAGAAGGTCACTAAACGGAAAACCATTTCGAACCGAAAGAGAGAGATGCGGCGGTCTTTCCGAAGGTTCGGATAAAGGCCCATGCTGCCGGGGCGGCACGGAAACTGATAGCGGCAGGGGCTGATGCTCAAGGTCGACCTTCACATCCACACGTCAGACGATCCGGTAGACCGGATTCCGCATACGACGACCGATCTCATCGACCGCGCCGCGCAGCTCGGGTACGACGCCGTGGCGATTACGCTGCACGAACATCAACTCGACCTCGGCCGTTACCAGACGTACGCCGCTGAGCGCGGCATCGTGCTGATCCGCGGCGTCGAACGCACCATCGAGGGCAAACACGTCCTGCTCCTCAACTTCGAGCATGGCGCCGACCGGCTCAACAGCTTCGCGGATTTGGCGCGGCTGAAGGCGACGCAGGACGGACTCGTCATCGCGCCGCATCCGTACTTCCCGGCGCCTTCCTGCCTCTGGTCGGATCTCAGTCGCTACGCGCACCTCTTCGACGCCGTCGAGTACAACGCGATGTACACGCGTCAGACGAACTTCAATCGTCCGGCCGAGCGATGGGCGGCGCGGCACGGGAAGCCGATGGTCGGCAACGGCGACGTGCACCGGCTCAGACAGCTCGGGACGACCTACTCGCTGGTCGACGCGCCGCGTGATGCCGCCGCCATCTGCTCGGCGATTGCCGAAGGCCGCGTGCAGGTGGTCAGCCGTCCGCTGTCGTGGATGGCCGCCGCCGGTATCATGTCGGATCTCTTCGGATGGCGAAGGCACGCTGGACGGCGGGTCGAGACGACGCCGGCCTCAGACTCGACAAATATCTCGCTGCCGCAGAACGCCTAGGCTCGCGCGCCAGGGCCGCGACCGCCCTCGAGCGCGGCAAAGTCTTCCTCAACGATCGCGAAGCGTCCGCCGCCGATGCGGCGACGCGTCTCGCCGCAGGCGACGTCGTTCATCTGTGGATGGATCGGCCCGGCACCGCGAAGCGCCGGACCGCGCTCGGCGACGCGCGCGACCTGGCGATCGTCCACGAAGACGATGCGCTGATCGTGTTGAACAAACCGGCCGGTGTGCTGGCGGTGCCGCTGGAGCGCCGCGAGGGCGCGCGATCGGTCTACGAAGATCTCAAGGCGTATCTCAAGATGCGCCGCAAGCCGCGGCCGTTCGTCGTCCATCGCATCGACCGCGACACGTCGGGTCTCGTCGTGTTCGCGAAGACCGCGGCGGCCCAGGCACAGCTCAAGGAGCAGTTCAAGCGGCATCGCGCCGAGCGGGTGTACCGCGCGGTCGTCTACGGGCGTCCCGAGCCGGCGTCGGGCACGTGGCGCGATCGACTCGTCTGGGACGCGAAGGCGCTGATCCAGAAAGAGACGCATCCGCGCGATCCGGTAGGGAAGGATGCGATCTGTCGTTACCGCGTGGTCGAAACATTCGCGCGCGCGTCGCTCGTCGAGGTGACGCTCGTCACCGGACGGCGAAATCAAATCCGCATCCAGGCGCGGCTGCGCGGCCACACGCTCGTCGGCGAGCGGCGCTATATCTACGGACCCGACACGCTTCGGCCGATCGCGTTCCCGCGTCAGGCGCTGCACGCGTGGCGGTTGACGTTCACCCATCCCGACGACAGCCGGGAGCTGCGCTTCGAAGCGCCGCTCCCGGCCGACATGGAAGATTTGATCGCGCGCCTGCGTCGGCGTCCCTGAAAGCGCCCGCCCTATCGCTACGGATTTACCGTCAACGTCGTGCTCTTCCGAACGCTGTAGACAGTCGTATGGATCGACAGGTTGGTGCTGGCGGCCGGCCGCGTCGTGCGAATGCTGAACGACGCAGTGGTCGAACCGGCCGGTATCGTCACGCTCGAGACCGTCGGCGTGGCGACCGCGCTGTTGCTGCTCGCCAGCGAGACGACGATGCCGCCGGGCGTCGCCGCGCATTCGAGCGCAACGGTTCCGGTGACCGTCGACCCGCCTTGAACAGGGTTGGGCGACAGCGTCACCGTCTTCGCGCGAATCGGACGCACGGTCGTGTCGAGCGTCTTCGCGATCCCGCCGTAGGTCGCCGTGACTTTACCCGTCGCCGGCGCCGTGACCGTTTTTGTCTTGATCGTGAACGTCGCTGTCGAGGCGCCGGCTGGAACCGTGATCGTTGCCGGAACGTCGGTGGCTCCATTCGTGTTCGACAGCGTCACGACCGCGCCGCCCTCCGGCGCGTTCCCGGTCAAGGCAATCTTGCCCGCCGATGTTCCGCACCCGCCGACGATCGTGGTTGGCGCCAGCGACAGTGTTGAGAGCGCGGGCGGGGTGATCGTCAGCGTCCGCGTCACGGTCACCTGTCCGTAGGTTGCGGAGATGTCGACCGTTGTCGGTGCCGATACCACCTTCGGGATGATGTTGAACGCGCGCGTCGACGAGCCGTAGGGCACGACGATCGTCGCCGGGACCGGTGCCACGTCGGGCCGGCTGCTCGCCAGGCGTACGGTCGCATCGTTGGAGAACGGCGCGATATCGGTGAGCGTCACCTTCGCCGACGAGGCCTTGCCGCCGGCGATCGTCGGCGGCGTCAGCGTCAGTCCCGACACGGCGACCGCCCAGTTCTCCTGGGAAATGCTGGCGTGGCCGACATCGGCCGTGTCGCTCGACACCGTGGCCGTCTGCACGATATGGCCGGGGCCCGTCGTCCGCGCGAACACCATGATCTCGTTGCCGAGTCCGACGGCGTCAATCGGCGAGAGATCGCAGGTCACCGTTTTCGGCGTGATGTGGCACGTGTCGTCCGAGGCGCTCGTCGCTCCCGTGTATTCGGCTGGTCCGGTCAGGGTGTTCGTGATGTGGACGCCGTAGAGCGTCGCCGGATCCTCGGTTCCTGCCGTCGCAGAAGTCACCCACCTGATCGACTTGCCGACTTCGACGCCGCGCGGCAGGTTGCCGTCCGAGAGCGTGCGCACGCCGTACTCCGACAAGATGACGGGGATCGGCGGCGTCACCATGAAGGCGCGCGGGGCGCCGTTGAATGTACCGCTGCCGACGATTTGCCCAGCGTCCGAGATGGCGGACGCCGTCTGAAGGATCCATCCGCTGTTCGGACGAATCAGCGTGTTCAGATCGACAATCGCGCCGTTCTTCCACAGCACGGCGTGTTTGACGCCGGTCGATGTCTCGGCGCTGCCGACGATGTCGCCGTAGTTGTTGATGTCGAGTGCCTCGCTGTCGGCGCCGCCGAGCGTGCCGAGATCGACGACTGTCGCGCTCGCAAACGAGACCGCATGCGACGTCGTCTTGTCGGCGAGAAACGACGTGCCGACGATCTGCCCGCTGTAGTTCACCGCGTTGGCGATGCTGTTGCCGCCGAGCGATTTCAGGTCGGTGGCCGTGCCGTCGCGGTAGGAGAACGCGTGGCAGGAGGCGTTCCTGGCGGTGCACGCGTAGCCGACGATGGTCGTGTCGGCAATCGCCCGTGCGACGCTGTCGCCGCCCCAGTCGAACGCGAGCGCCGACATCGTGCCGCCGTCTGGACGGAAGAATGCCAGGAGACGTGCGTCACCCGCTGTCTTCGATGCGCCGACGATGCCGGAGTAGTCGGAGCCGTACGCGGCGCTCGTCGTGCCGCCAAGCGTCCCGAGGTCGACCATCGGGGATGCCCTGTAAACGTCCATCGAGAACGCGTGCATCTGGCCGTTCGTCGTCTGCGCCTGACCGACGATCCAGTTGCCGCTTGCGGCGAACGCGGCGCTTTGCGCACCGCCGAGCGTCCCGAGATCGCGAAGACCGAGTCGTCCCTGCGAGAACGCGTGATAGGCGCCGCTGGGGGTCTGTGATTGTCCGACCATGGCCTGGCCGAAGTCGGCGATGCCGTCTCCTGACACCGCTCCGCCGAGCGTTCCGAGATTGAGGATGCCGTAAGAACCAGCTGTCTGCGTGGGAACGTCGGCGCGGGAAAACGCAATCGCGATACCGATGAGTACGACGCGCAGCGAGAGCGGGACCGATCTCCGACCGGGATGCCAGAACATGACACGACCTCCGAAACCCGTGGTGACGCGAACCGACGAGAAGCGCCCAGCAGGGAGCTGGACGTGAGCGGCGTCGGTGGCTGCAAGCTCGACACCCGCAGGCTCAACGGCGCGGAGAAACCGCGATTACAGGCCCATTTCTAACGAATGACGCTTGGGCGGCGCGGACGGACCGATTAACGGCCGGGGTTGGATTCAGGACGCTCGCAGCGCAGCTTGACGAGAACAGCTGAGATGCCCCGTTCGTAATCCACTGAGCCGTTTCGCAACACAGAATTGCGAAAAACAACGCTTATTGCACGCATTCGCCATGGCACTGCCGTTGCCACGGACGAGGTCGGAGGTGTCCCGTGGAAGCAACGAGCGCGCACGCGCCTGTTGAAACCTTAGCGGCGTCCACCGAGGGCGGTCACGGCGTCGAAGTCACGCCGACGATGGTCCACATTCACGATGTCAGCATCGCGCGTCCGGACGTCGTGAAATACCTGGAAGGCATTGCGCCGGGCAAGCAGGAGATTGCACTCGTTCACGCGCTGGAAGTCGGCATCACCGAGCTCCTGGCGCGCCGCGCCCGTTTCCGCCAGTCATAGCCACGGTCAGACCACGGTCAGACCACGGTCAGACCACGGTCAGAC
>DAIUKO010000365.1:0-7498 GCA_036848175.1 Vicinamibacterales bacterium
GCCCCGACGAGCCCTGCGGACGGCAGGAAGGTGCTCGTTAACTGCAGAGCAGCCTTGGCATCCGCCGGCTTCAGGTTGGGCCGCTGCTCGAGCAGCAGCGCGACCGCGCCGCTCACGACCCCGGCCGCCATGCTGGTCCCCGACAGCTGGATGTAACCGTTGGCGCCCGCGCCGGCGACGTGCCGTTCCGGATAGGTCCTCGAGAGATACGAACCTTCCGCTTCCGCCGACACGATGTGGCTCCCCGGCGCGGCCAGATCGGGCTTGAGGACCAGGTCGTAGCGCGTCGGCCCCTTCGAACTGTAGGCCGCGAGTGTGTCGTCGGACCGCTGCGGCGTGCCGTGCGTGTCTATCGCCCCCACCGTCAGCGCGTAGGGACTGTTCCCCGGCGACATGATCGCGCCGTAGAGCGACTTGCCCTCGGTCGTGCGACCGAGATTTCCCGCGGAGACGACGACGACGATGCCCGCTTTCACCGCACGCTCGACCGCCTCGCACAGCGGGTCGTCGCGATACGGCTGCAGCACCGGCGCGCCCATCGAGAGATTGACGACCCCGATCCGATACTCGCGGCGATGATCGACCGCCCAGTCGATCGCCTCGATCACATCGCTCGCCATCCCGGAGCCGTCGTCGCCGAGGACGCGCAGGTTGATCAGAGACGCACCCGACGCGATACCGCGATAGTCGCGCGTGTCGGCCGTTCGCCCGGCGCGCCCCGCGATGATCCCCGCGACGTGCGTCCCATGCCCGAAGCGATCGACGCCGTCGCCGCCCGTGAAGTCCTGCGACAGGAGCACGCGGTTGCGCAGGAACGCGTTGTGGCGCGTGTCGATGCCCGAATCGATCACCGCGACCGTCACGCCGCTGCCGTCGAGCGCCGGGATGTCCAGGTCGTCCGATCCGGCCCAGACCTGATCGGCGCCGATCGACTGCGCGGTGACGTCGGCGCTCGAGCGGATCAGGATGTCCCCGGAGATATGGTCCTGCGTGTCGTCACGCCGCAGCGCGTCGAGCTGACCGGCGTTGACGGTCAGCACCGCGCCCTCCTTCAACGATTTCTTGATCCGGATGTTGTAGCGCCGCGCAAGCGCCGCCACTGACGCCCCATCGCCATGGACGATGACGTCGATGTGCTGCGATCCGGCGTTGAGGTGATCCGCGAGGTCCGCGCTGAGACGCGCGTGATGCTGCGCCAGTGCGGGCGCGGCGACCAGACATGCGGCGGCGACCCCTGCGAATACTCGGCCGCGAAGAGACACACTTATCCTGCTGGTGACTAACAGTCCCATAATCCACCGAGCTAAAACGATCTAATCGTTAAAAAGATGACCGTCGAGCAACCACTGCGCCAGGGTTGTCCGGTCGTGAGGGTTCGACGTCATGCTCCCGTGTGTCCGTCATCGAGTCGACGAGAACCCGCTGTGACCCCCCGATAGTCCGAATGGTCTGGAGCCGCCCTTCGCGGATCCGGTTGTAGATCGTCCGCCTCGAAACCCCAAGAAGCTCGGCGGCATGGTCCAGCGAAACGCTGCGACCGATACGTGGTTCAAAGCCGTTTTCAGGCACTGGCAACGCCATCTGAATGTCCCTCCGGAGCGCCTATCTATAGGGCACGTACGGTGCCCGAACCTCGGCCAGGGGGCCAAAAAGCCGCCCGTGAGGCGTAACTGTTTGGTCGACAGAGAGTTGCTGGTCTACGATGGCTCACGATGAAAAAGGGCGCCACGACGCCGCGACGGCCAAGAATCTGGCCAGAAAACTTGGCATCCGAAGAAATCCGCCTGTTTTTGCGCAGAGATTAAGCTTGCACGCTCGATTTGCACACCATTTCAGCCGGACAGTTTGTTGGCCTCACAGTCAGTTTTTGACCGGACAGCCGCGCCACATGGCGCTCTTCATCGCCATTACCGCCACTCTGCTGGCGGGATGTCGGTCGAACCCCCCTTCCGAACCGGCATCGGCGGGCACGCGACGAGGCGGGGAAATTGCCGTCTCGCTGCGCGCCGAGCCGCGTAGCTTCAACCGCCTGGTCGCGCGCGACACCGGGACGGCGCTGTTCGGTCACCTGACACAAGCCAGGCTCGTTCGGATCAATCAAGCGACGCAGGAGGTCGAACCATGGCTCGCCGAGAGCTGGACGACCTCCTCGGACGGCCTTCGCACGACCTTGAAGCTCCGCCCTGGAGTGGCTTTTTCCGACGGACATCCATTCACGGCCGACGATGTTGTGTTTTCATTCGATGCGGCTTACGACGACCGGGCGGCGACGGTCGTGAACGACACGCTGCGAATCGCCGGCAAGAAGTTCGGCGTCAGGGCAGTCGATCCACAGACGGTGGAGCTCACGCTTCCGGCGCCGTTTGCACCTGGCGTTCGTCTGCTCGACAGTCTTCCGATCCTGGCCAGACACAAGCTCGAAGGGGCGCTCAAGGCCGGCACGTTCGCCAGCGCGTGGGGCTTGTCGACGCCTCCGGCCGAAATCGTGGGACTGGGACCGTTCGTGCTGTCTCAGTACGTGCCCGGGGAGCGTCTGGTCTTCGATCGGAACTCACGCTACTTCCGCAAGGCGGCCGACGGGACCGCGCTGCCGTACCTCGATCGGATCACCGTCGAAATCGTCCCCGATGCCAACGCCGACATCCTTCGGTTGGACGCCGGGCAGCTGGACACGACCGTCAGCGAGATTGCGCCGGAAGCGTACGCACCGTTGAAGCGCGCGGCCGACGCGGGACGCGTGAAGCTGCTCGATCTCGGCGTCGCGTATAACGCCGACGGCCTGTGGTTCAACCTGAAGCCGGGGGCGTTCGGCAACGACAGCCGCGCCGCGTGGCTGCAACGCGACGAGTTGCGTCGCGCGATTTCGATGGCGGTCGATCGCCAGACGTTTGCCGACACCGTGTTTCTGGGCGCGGGTGTGCCGGTCTATGGCCCCGAGACGCCGGGCAACAAGCAGTGGTACTGGGAACCTCCAAAGACCGATCACGATCCGGCGGCGGCCAGGCAGCTGCTCGCGTCGATCGGCCTGACCGATCGCAACAACGACGGCCTGCTCGAGGACGCGCGCAACCAGCCGGCGCGGTTCACGCTGATCACGCAGAAGGGACGTCCGAACCGCGAGCGCGCGGCAGTGGTCCTTCGCGACGAGCTGAAGAAGATCGGCCTCGTCGTCGATAGCGTGACGCTCGAGGCTGGCGCGCTCATCGAGCGGTTCCTCTCGGGCAAGTACGAGGCCATCTACTTCAACGCCGACAAGACGGATCTCGATCCCGCGACCAGTCCCGAATTCTGGTTCAGCTCGGGCAGCGCGCACGTCTGGAACATCGCGGAGAAGACGCCGGCCACCGAGTGGGAGCGGCGCATCGACGGACTGATGGCGCAGCAAATCGCCTCGCTCGATCCGGCCGAACGCAAGCGCATCTACGACGACATTCAGAAGATCTTCGCCGAGCATCTGCCGATTGTGTACTTCGCCGCGCCGCGCATCTACGTCGCCGCGTCGACGCGTCTGTCGAACCTGACGCCGGGCGTTCTGCCGCCGCAGTTGTTGTGGTCGGCTGATACGCTCGCGGTCACGCGTTAACGCATTCTCGACCTCGATGGGTGCCTACCTTGCGCGGCGGCTGGCCTTCGCGGCCTTTCTCGTCGTCGCGGTGTCGTCGGGATCGCTGATCCTGTCGCGGCTCGCCGGAGGCGACTACGTGACGCAGTCGCTTGGCATCGACGCCAAGCGCGAACAGATCGAGCAGGAGCGAGCGCGGCTCGGCCTGAACAAGTCGATTGCGGCGCAGTACCGCGACTGGCTCGTCGCGGCGGCGCACCTGGACTTCGGGCGCTCGCTGCTCTACGACCGGCCGGTCAAGGATCTCATTCCCGAACGGGCGGCGAACACGGCGATCCTCGCCGTGACGGCGCTCGCGGTCGCCACGCTGGTTGGTCTTCCGCTCGGGATCATTACCGGCAGCCGGAGCAGCGGTCTTTTCACCAACATGGTCCGAGCGGCATCCCTCGTGCTCTTGTCGATGCCTCCGCTGCTGACGTCGCTCTTTCTCGTGTTTCTGGCGGCGCGCACGGGATGGTTGCCGATTGCGGGCATGCGCTCCGCGTTCGTGCCCGAAGGGGGCGAGGCCGTCGATCTGCTGAAGCACCTCATCGTTCCTGCCGGCGCGATCGGCCTGCCGCTGGCGGCGATGCTCGAACGGCTCCAGGCGCAAGCGATGAGCGAGGTCGTCGGAGAACCGTTCGTCCTTGCCGCGTTCGCACGCGGCGCCGGGCGATCGCGCATCGTCTGGCGTGACGGCCTGAAGCCGGCGCTCAAACCGGTGGCGTCCGTATATGGCCTCATCGTTGGAACACTGCTCAGCGGATCGTTCGCGGTCGAAGTGATTACCGCCTGGCCGGGTCTCGGACGCCTGATGCTCGAGGCGCTGCGCGCGCGCGATCTCTACCTCGTCGCCGGGTGCGCAGGCGCCGGCGCGATCTTCCTGGCGTTGGGCACGCTCCTCTCCGACGTGGCGCTCGCGATGGTGGATCCCCGTGCGCGCGAGTAGCCGGCGCGCCGGACTCACGGTGGTGGCGCTCGCCGCGTTGACGGCCGCCGTTGCGCCGCTCGTCGCGCCGCATGCGACGGACGTTCGCTTCGATCGTCTTCTGAATGCGCCGCCGACGGCGATGCATCTGCAGGACGATCGCGGAGCGTGGCACGCGCCGTTCATCTATCCGTGGCGGCTCGTCAACCAATTGGAACAACGGTACGAGCAGGATCGATCGACGCGCGTGCCGCTGGCGTGGTTCAGCGGCGGACGTCTCGCCGTATCGTCGGACGAGACGCGCGCGCCGCTGCTGTGGCTCGGCACCGACAGCTTCGGCCGCGACGTCTTCAGCCGTCTCGTGTTCGGGAGCCGCGTCTCGCTCGGCCTCGCGCTGGCGGCGGCGCTCGGCGCCTTGCTGATCGGCGCCGCGCTCGGCGGCGCGGCCGGATACGCCGGCGGCGCGCTGGACGACGCGCTGATGCGGACCGCCGACTTCATCATGGTTCTGCCCGCGATGTACGTCGCGCTCGCGCTGCGCGCGGTGCTTCCGCTCGTGCTTCCGCCGCACATCGTCTTTGCCCTGCTCGCGAGCATCTTCGCGATCGTCGGCGCGCCGTTCATCGCCCGCGGCGTCCGCGCCATCGTGATGTCGGAGCGGCGGCTCGACTACGCCGCGGCCGCACAGAGCCTCGGCGCGAGCGCCTGGCGCGTGCTGACGCGGCATCTGCTGCCGGCGGCGCGCGGCTTCGTCCTGGTGGAGATCACGATGCTGATCCCGGCGTTCATCATCGCGGAAGCGACGCTGTCGTTTGTCGGCCTCGGCTTTCCCGACCCGACGGCGAGCTGGGGCACGATGCTGCACGATGCGTCCAGCGTTCGCGCGTTCGCCGATTTCCCGTGGCTGCTCAGTCCGGCGGCCGCGATCTTCGTCGTCGTCTTCAGCCTCAACCTCGTGTTCCAGCCTTCGGGCGTGGGCGTCGTCTACAATGAACCGGATGAAACTGTCAGGCGTCTTCGCACCGATTCCAACGCCGTTCAATAGCGACGATCAGATCGACACCGCGCGGCTGCGAGCCGCGCTGTCGCGCTGGGTCGCCCGTCCGCTGACCGGCTTCATCGTGCTCGGGTCGAACGGTGAAGCGGTGCTGATGGACGATTTCGAGGCGGACCGCGTCATCGTGGCGGCGCGGGAGGCGGTGCCGGGCGGCCGCCCGTTCATCGTCGGAACCGGTCGGGAGTCGACGCAGGCGGCAATCCGCGCGTGCCGGCGCGCCGCGGAGCACGGCGCCGATGCGGTGCTCGTCCGCACGCCAGGATTCTTCAAAACTCAGATGACCACGGACGTGTTCGTGCGCCATTACACGGCGGTCGCCGACGCGTCACCGGTGCCGGTGCTCTTGTACAACTTCACGGCGCTCACCGGTGTGAACCTGCTGCCGGCGGCGGTTTCGCGTCTCGCGACGCATCCGAACATCATCGGCATGAAGGAATCCGGCGGCGACGTCGCACAGATCGCCGATCTCGTCGCGGGATCGCCCGATGATTTCCAGGTGCTGGCCGGTACGACGTCGACCTTCTACGCCGCCATGTGCGTCGGCGCGGCCGGCGGCATTCTGGCGCCGGCGTGCGTCGTTCCGGAAGCATGCATGCGGCTGTTCGAATTGACGCGCGACGGCCGGCATGCGGAAGCATTGACGCTGCAGCGTCAGCTTCTGCCGCTTGCCCGTCTGCTCGGTCCCACCTACGGCGTTCCGGGTCTGAAGGCCGCGCTCAACCTGATTGGCTACGACGTCGGCCTCCCGCGGCCTCCGCTGGCGCCAGCGCCGGACGCCGCCAACGCGCACCTTCGTGAAGCGCTGGCGCAGTTCGAAGAGATTCCGGCGTGAGATGACCCGGCGCATCGTTTTTCGCGCCATCGGGATCGCGGCCGCGTCGGTGTTCGCGCTGTTCGCCTACGTCTATCTCACCCTGCCCGATGTTCGCCCGCTGAAGACGACGAACCCGACCATGACCGCGTTCATGGATCTGCGGGCGCGCGAAGCACGGGCGAAGGGACAACAGCCGCGCCGCGTGCAGCGATGGGTGAGCTACCGGAACATCTCGCCCGACTTGAAGCGCGCGGTCCTCGTCGCCGAAGACAGCGCGTTCTGGCAGCACGACGGCGTTGATTACGATCAACTGCAGGAATCGATCGAAGCCGACTGGGCGAAGGGGAAGTTCCTTCGCGGTGGCAGCACCATCACGCAACAGCTCGCGAAGAACCTGTATCTGTCGCCCTCGAAGAATCCGCTGCGCAAGATTCGAGAGCTGATCATTGCGAGACGCCTGGAAGCTGAACTGAAGAAAGCGCGAATTCTCGAGCTCTACCTCAATCTGATTGAATGGGGCGACGGTATCTACGGTGCCGAAGCGGCGGCGCGAACCTATTTCCAGACATCGGCGAGCTCATTGGGAGCAACGGAATCGGCGCTCCTCGCCGCCGCGATCATCAATCCGCGCGTCTACAACCCCGCGAAACCCAACGGCCGCCTGCTTCGCCGCCAGCAATTGATTCTGCGGCGCATGGGCGTGGTGACGCCGCCAGATGAGTTGGCGTTCGAACCGCACTGAACTGCACACTCCGTCATCTCAACCTTCACGCCTTCAATAAATTACAGGTCGGTTCAGCTTGATTTCTCGTACTTCGTTTCCTATACTTTTCGAGCTTTCGGCTCACTCTCTTAGACACAATCTGATTCCGACGTGCCACGCTTCCGCGATGGCTGTGTGCGTGTCGCGAACGATCGTGAGTTAGGTGCCAGCGGTCGCATGATCAATTACACCGAACGCCTGACGCTCCTGATGAAGGACATCGCGGTCAAGGTCCCGACGCTGTCGTTCATCGATGTGGCCGACGTCCTCGTCTTCGCACGATCGGGTCGTTCGACTGCGGAAGGGGCCTTCGCGACCTGTCACTGTCTCACGCT
>DAIUKO010000366.1:0-7419 GCA_036848175.1 Vicinamibacterales bacterium
CGACAAGCGGATCGTTCCCTTCGAGTTCTGCCCGATACGGATTCTGAGATGGCATGAACGAATCTTAATCCCGGTGAGCAGTTGAATTGACGTCTCCATCACCGCTCGTCCTGAGCCCGTCGAAGGACGAGCGCTGCGCTCATGGTTCGACAAGTACATCCTGAGCGAGACGCTCATGCTTCGACATGCTCAGCATGAGCGGCGAGTCGAAGGGCTCACCATGAGCGGTTGTCAAGGACGTCGATTCAACTGCCGCCCGGAGTAAATCACTCTTCCGCCAGTGCGACGACCGGGTCGACGCGCGACGCGCGGCGTGCCGGCAGATAGCACGCCGCGAGCGACACGATCGCGAGAAGCGCAGCGGCGCCCGCCAGCGTCGACGGATCGCTCGGCCGCACGCCGAACAGCACCGCGGCGACGAAGCGGCCGGCGGCGACCGCGAGCACGAGGCCGGTGAACATCGCGATGCCGGTCAGCCGCGCGGCACGGGCGACGACTTCGCCGAGCACGCGCTGGCCCGAGGCGCCAAGCGCGAGACGGATGCCGATTTCGTGCGTGCGCTGCGCCACCGCGTACGACATCACGCCGTAGATGCCGACGCCGGCGAGCAGCAGCGCGATGCCGGCAAACACGGCAAGCAGCGTCGCCAGAAACAGCGGCTGCCCTTGCGAGGCGGCGACGAGCTCGTCGAGCGGACGCATCTTCCACATCGGCTGATCCTTGTCCACCGACCAGATCGCGCGGCGGACGTCGTTCGATACGTTCATCGGCGGGCCGGACGTCCGCGCGACCAGCGACGCAAAGATGAGCGGGAACTGGTAGTGCGGGACGTACAGCTGCGGCTGCGGCGGTTCCGTCGACGACAGATGCTTCGTGTCGCCGACGATGCCGATGATCGTGAGCGGCTCGGGACCGGCATCGGGCGACGTGAGGTGCCGGCCAATCGCATCCTCGCCTGGAAATGCAGTGCGCGCGAGCGTCTCGTTGACGATCGCGACGTGCCGCGCCGAGAGATCGTCGCGGTCGGTGAAATCGCGGCCGCGCAGCAACGGAATCCGCAGCGTCCTGAACGCGTCCGGCGTGACGATGTGATACCGCGTCTGCGGCTCCGAGCCCTTCGCCGGAGGCGTCCGTCCCTCGACGGTGTACCGCGTGTTGCCCCAGTTCCCACTGAACGGCACCGCGCGCACCAGCGCCGCCGACTGGACGCCGGGAACCGCACGGACGCGCTCGATCGCCTGCTGGAAGAATCGCGCGATCTCCTCCGGCGTGCGGTACTTCGCCTGCGGGAGCCGGAACTCGAGGGTGAACACGTTCGACGGATCGAAGCCGAGCGGCGCCCGCTGCACGGCCAGCAGACTTTGAACGAGCAGGCCGCAGATCGCGACGAGCGTGACCGACAGCGCGACTTCGACAGCCGCCAAAATGTCACGCGTCCGGCTGCCCGTCGCCGATCCCCGCCGGAACCCGGCCTGCAGGACTCGGCTCAAATCGGGACGCGACGTCCGCACCGCTGGCGCCAGGCCGCAGACGAGCGCGACCACGATCGCCGTGCCGATCGTGAACAGCAGGACGGTCGTGTCGAGAGCAATCTGCTGCGGGATCGGAACGCCCTGCGGGCGCGGCAGCATGGTGAGCGCGTCGAGCGCCCACCGGCCGATCAGGAGTCCTGCCGTCGTCGAGACCACGGCGAGCAGGCCGGCTTCGACGATCAACTGACGCGTGACGGCGAGCCGGCTGGCGCCGAGCGCCGCGCGCAGCGCGATCTCGCGCTGCCGGTCGATGGCGCGCGCGAGCAGCAGGTTGCTCACGTTCAGGCACGCGATGAGCAGCACCGCGCCGACCGCGCCGAGCAAGAGAAACAGCGCCGTCCGCGATTGGCCGATGATGCTCTCGTGCGCCGACTCGGCGATGATCGTGCGGTTGGTGTTGGTCTGCGGAAACAGCGTCTGCAGCCGGCGTGCGATCACTTCGAGGTCCGCCTGCGCGGTCGCCATCGTCGCGCTCTCCTTCAGCCGTCCGACCGACAGCATCGAGACGGTGTCGAGATTCCGCGCCGGGAACTGTGCGGCAGGAATGTACACGTCGTAGCCGACGAACCAGCCTTCGCTCGGCACGGTCCTGACGTCGAAGACCGGCGCCAGCACGCCGACGATCGTGAGCGGGACGCCATTGAGCGTCATCGTCGCGCCGACCGCCGCATCCTTTCCTTCGAAGCGCTGCTGCCACAGATCGTGCGAGATGACGACGTACGGCTTGACCGTGCCGGGGGCGCTGTCTGCTTCTGTGAAGAGGCGCCCGCGCTCCGCGCGCAGGTTCAGCACGTCGAAAAACGATCCGGTGACGAACGAGCCGATCAGACGCTGCGGCTCGCTGACGCCGGTCAGGTTGACGCTTTGCGAAAACCACATCGCGACGGCGTCGAATGACGAGCTCTGGCGCGCGATCTCGCGGTACTCCTGATAGGCGACGAGCATGTGCGGGTTGCCGGAAAGCGCCTGCGGCCCCGTCGCCAAGCCCCAGATCGTCACGAGTCGGTCGGCGTGCGCGTATGGGAGCGGCCGCAACAGGACAGCGTTGACGACGCTGAACATCGCCGTGTTGGCGCCGATGCCGATGGCGAGCGTGAGGATGGCGACGAGCGCGAAGGCGGGCCGCCGGGTCCAGGTGCGAATCGCGTACTTGATGTCCTGCCGCAGCTTGTCAATCATCGTCCGCCCTCGGTTGGGATGGCCTGAAGGCCTTCCCCTACGATCGTTGTCGCGGACGCCCTTCACGGCGTCCCGCGTGCAATCGATCCATTCCGCCGACGCGTTGCGCAGCGTATCGACCGACGCGCGCAGCCAGATGATCGCGGCCGGCGCCCCGGCCGCGCGGCGGGCGCGCATGCGATCCTCGAGCGCGTCGACGAGGCCGAGCCCGACGTCGCGCCGAAACCGCGGCGGATAGGCCCAGACGAGCCACCAGGCGAGTCGTCGGTCCGGCGTCATCTCATGCTCGGGTCAACAGGCGGTGCTGCCGCGCGACGGCGAGCAGGCGCCACAACCGATCGGCTTCCGCCGTCGCCACACGTCGGCCGAGCGGCGTGAGGCGGTAGTAGCGCCGACGTTCGTCGTCGAGATCGGCCGCGGGCCGGCGCGCTGATTCGACGACCCAGCCGTCCTTCAGCATCCGATGGAGCGCGCGATAGAGCGTCCCCGGCTCGATCGTCAAATCGCCGTCGGTGAGCTCCGCGACTTCCTGGAGGATGCTGTAGCCATGCCGCTCGTCGGCGGCCAGTGCCAGAAGAATGTGGAACTCGATCGGTCGCAGCGCCATCGCATGCAGTCCTGTGTGTGCGCGAAGCCTATATGCGCCGCGCACACAGTGTCAAACGGATAGGACGGAGCCGGGGGAGAAAAGGTTGAATCGGGAATTTGGAATCAGCCGTGTGGAATCAGGGTACGCGTGGCAAATCTCTAATTCCTGATTTCAACGACGGTCCGCGCGCTGCGGTGCGTATGGATCATCTCGGGCAAGAGCTTCTTGCTGAGATAAACCTTCGACTCGGCGTTGTCGGCGGTGTTGCGCTCGTACTTCACGACCTCGAAGCGCAGGTGATCGAGCGTGCCGCGCATGTCGTAGAACTTGTTCTTGGTCTTGACGATGATCTCGTCGAAGCCCTGCGCCATCGCCCATAGCTCCTGCTGTTCGGTGAGCGCGCGGAAGAAGCCCTGGCCGCGCCAGTCGCGGCGCGTCCCGCCGATCCACGTGTAGAGCACGCGGCGTCCGGCGAACTGCACGTGATCGTGCAGGCGGTGCATGAGATCGACGAGCTTGGGCTCGGTCTCCGGCACTTTGATCTCGTGGGCGACCTTGAAGGACACTGGCACGACGGTGCCGGGATCGTCGGGCAGCGGCGCGGTCGCGAGCAGGATGAGATGCGCCCGCGCGTTCAGACGGCGGACGATTTCCGTCGCCGTCTTCTTGCGCGGGAACTCACCGAAGAACTCTTCGATGTACTGGATCTCCAGCGCACCCTGTTCGAGATCGTATTGCTTGATGTGATACTCCACGAGAAACGCAAATTGTACACGATGGTCGCGGCGCGGCTCACCCGCGAAACGCGCCTGACGGTCCTGACCGGCGCGGGCGTCTCGGCGGCGAGCGGCGTGCCGACGTTCCGCGGCGCGGGCGGCCTCTGGCGGAATTTCCGGCCCGAGGAACTGGCGACGCCGCGGGCGTTCGCGCGCGATCCGCGGCTGGTGTGGGAATGGTACGGGTGGCGCCGCGGCCTGATCGCCGCGTGCCGCCCCAATCGCGCGCACGACGTGCTGGCCGCCTGGAGCCGGCAGTTCCCGTCGTTCACCCTGGTCACGCAGAACGTGGACGGCTTGCACGAAGCCGCCGGGACCGGCGACGTCGTCCGGATGCACGGATCGATGTGGGATGTCCGGTGTGCGCGTCCCTGCCCCGCCGGCGCGACGCCATGGCGCGATGAGTCAGCCGGGCCCACGTCTGCGGACTCGGCGAGCCCGACGCGTTCTATCCCGTCTTGCCCGCACTGCGGCGGTCTCGCGCGGCCGGCCGTCGTCTGGTTCGGCGAGATGCTCGATCCGGCGATCGTCGACCGTGCGAGCGCGGCGGCCGCGTGCGACGTCTTCTTCACGGTCGGCACCTCCGCCGTCGTGTATCCCGCCGCGGGTCTGCTCCACGAAGCGAAGCGCCACGGCGCGTTCACCGTCGAAATCAATCCCGAAGCGACCGACGCGAGTCACCTTGTCGACGTCGCGATTGCCGAACCCGCCGAGGTCGCCCTTGACGCGATTGATGCGATGATCGATCGCTGATGATCTCGCGACGGACGTTCCTGCAAGTGGTCGCGGCGGCCGGGATGCGCCAGCGTGGCCGGCCGCGCGCGTCGGAATTCGTCTTCGCACGTCTGCGCTACCAGTCCGGCGACTGGGACTACAACCCGAAGGTCGCGGCCAACGTGCTCGACTCGATCGTGCAGTACACGTCGATCCCGGTCTACAAAGAAGAAGTCGTCATCTCCGCCTCCTCGCGCGAGATCCTCTCGTTTCCGTTCATCTTCATGACCGGCCACAAGCTCGTACGCTTCAGCAGCGCGGAGCGCGAGAATCTACGCACGTTCGCCGACGCTGGCGGCCTGCTCTTCTCCGACGATTGCAATCACGACGTCAACGGGCTGTACGCGAAATCGTTCGAGCAGGAGATGCAGGCGACGTTTCCCGGAGACGCGCTCGCCAGGCTCCCGGCGTCGCATCCGATCTACCGCAGCTTCTTCACGTTCACCGGCCCGCCGCCGACCTCGCACGAGCTCAATGGGTGGGGCGACAACATCGTCCACGACTACCTGAAAGGCATCGAACGCCGCGACCGTCTCGCGATTCTGTACAGCAACAAGGACTACGGCTGCGAGTGGGACTACGACTGGCGGAACAAACGCTTCCTTCGCGAGGACAATACGAAGTTCGCGGTCAACGTCGTCGTCTACACGATGACGTGAACGAGCGGGTGCGGTCCGGCGCGCGCCGGATATAGAATCGCCGGCGATGCGACTGCGAATCGGCGCGCCACTCGTCGTCGTCGCCCTGCTCGCCGGAACGCTCGCCGGCGCGCAGCGAGGCACTCAGTCTTCACCCAAACCGAACGTCGTCCTCATCATCATGGACGACATTGGCTACGGCGATCTCGGAAGTTACGGCGTCACCGACGCAAAGACGCCGAACCTCGATCGCCTGGCGCGCGACGGCGTGCGCTTCACCGACGCGTACGCGAACGGACCGGTCTGCTCGCCGACGCGGGCGGCGCTCGTCAGCGGCCGCTATCAGCAGCGCGTCGGCATCGAATGGGCGCTCTCGTCGACGACGGACCGAGACAAGAGCCTGCCGGTGACGAAGACATCGCTGCCCGCGTTGCTGAAGCAGAACGGCTACGCGACGGCGCTCGTCGGCAAGTGGCATCTCGGATTCAATCCGCTGATCGGACCGAACGCGCACGGCTTCGACGAGTTCTTCGGTTTTCTGAGCGGCGCGACCAATTACTACACGCACCGCACCGGCGACGGCGCGCCCGACCTCTTCGAGAACACGACGCCGGTCGAGACGCCGGCCTATCTCACCGACGAGATCTCGCGCCGGGCGATGCTCTTCATCGATCGCCACGCGCGCGAGCCGTTCTTCCTCGAAGTCGCCTACAACGCGGTTCACTGGCCGTTTCAGCCGCCCGATCTGCCGGCGTCGGATCCGCGGCGCACGGCCGTGCCGCGCCCGCAGGAAACGCTCGGCGATCGCAAGATCATGCAGATGCCGGACGACGCCGCGCCGGCGGCGACGCGCGCGGACTACGTGAAGATTCTCGAGAACGCCGACCGGAACATCGGCAAGGTGCTCGACGCGCTCGAGCGCAGCGGCCTCGCGCGGAACACGCTGGTGATCTTCACCAACGACAACGGCGGCGAGTGGCTCTCGCGCAACGCACCGCTCTATCACCGCAAAGGGACGCTGTGGGAAGGCGGCATTCGCGTCCCCCTGATCATGCGCTGGCCGGGCGTGCTGCCGACGGGCCAGACGTCGGCACAGGCCGCGATCACGATGGACCTGACGCGAACCATCCTCGCCGCCACCAACACCGCGCTTCCCTCCGGCTATCGCCCTGATGGCGTGAACCTCCTGCCGATGCTGTCCGGCCAGTCGGCGCCGACCGATCGCCTCCTCTTCTGGCGGATCGTGCGCACCGAGCGCCAGCAGAAGGCCGTCCGATCGGGCCGCTGGAAGCTGCTCGTGGACGGCGGACAGTATCTACTCTTCGATCTCGGCGGCGATCCCGGCGAGCGCCACGACGTGGCCGCTCAGCACACCGATCTCATCCGCGAGATGAAAGCGCAGCTCGCCGCGTGGGAGAAGGACGTCGATCAGAAAATGTCGAGTCAATGACCGACCCGCACCGCAAGATGTTCGCGGCCGTCGTCTGGTTCGGCATCCTCGTGAACTGGGCGTTCGCGACGTGGGCGTTCATCAATCCGACGCAACTGCTGGAGAAATTCGAGCTCGGATCGGTGAACTCGACGATCTGGTTGTTCAACTACTCTGTTCTGCTGGCGATCCTCAGCTGCTTCTACGTCCCCGCCGCAAAAGATCCCGTCAGGTACCGCACCAACGCGTGGCTGCTGATCGTCGCGCGTCTCATTCCCGCATCGACTTTTTTCGCGGGCGTGTACATCGGATTCATGCCGCGCGGGTTTCTGAAGCTCGGCGTCGGCGACGCGACGATCGGCATCGCGGCGCTGGTCCTTCTGCGCAAACTCGTGCAACAGCGTCAAGAGTAGATGGCGCGCGGTCCGGAGTTCTCGGGCGGGATGGCGGGAGAGGCGGCGTTTCGTAAGGGAGACTGATCGATGCACCGCTTGACGTTGTT
>DAIUKO010000367.1:0-1465 GCA_036848175.1 Vicinamibacterales bacterium
TGGCAGCGCGCGCCCGGAGGCAACTGAGGCGGACGGAGTTAACGGAGTTCACAAAACGGAGCAACGGAGTTAACGGAGGACGAACGGAGGGAGAACACGCTCGCGGCAGTGTCGCCAAGCATCAGGAGCAGCGATCGACGAAGGTTCGACGCGTGGGCCTGCGAAGCAGGCCCACCGCATGGCGGGAATCGGCCGCGGATACGAGTCGGTGAGATTGACGGCGACTCGTATCCGTGGCCGATTTCCGCCATCGGCGCCGCGCTAGCGGCGCGCGTCGAACCTCAGCTCCGTTCGTCCTCCGTTAACTCCGTTCCTCCGTTTGTGAACTCCGTTGCCTCCGTCAACCTCCGTGATCTCTTACCGCGAAGAACTCCCGACGATGATCACGATCGCAGCGAGCGCGGCACCGATGCCGAGGATCCGCGTGCGGGTCAGGCGCTCGTGCAGGAAGAATCGCGCGAGCAGGACGGTGGTCGCCGGATAGAGCGAGGCGAGCGTGGCCATGACGCTCAACGGACCGTGGCGCACCGCCGCGAGATAGCCGAAGTTGGCGAGCATATCGAGCGTGCCGCCGGCAATCGCGTACACGGCGGGCCGCCCTTTCAGGACGATCGGATCGCCGGCGGCGAGCGCGATCGTGGTGAACAACGACACCGACACGGCGCGCGCGGCGACGAGCGGCCATAGTCCGGCGCTCGCCGGCGTGCGGCCGAGGGCGACGAGGAACAGACCGATCATGATGCCGGCCGAAATCGCCAGGCCGAACGCTCGCCATCGATGCGATCCCGCGCGAGCCGGTTCGTCGGCCTGCACGCTCTGACCGGCCAGGCCCACGGCCGTCACCGCCAGCGCGATGCCGCCCAGCGTCAGCGCGCTCGGACGATCGCCGAGCCACAGGCCGACGACGACGGGGACGACCACCGCGCACACCGCGGTCACCGGCGCCACGACGCTCATCGGACCGCTGGCCAGCCCGCGATACAGCAGCGCGACGCCGATGCCGCCGGCGCATCCGGCCGCCGCGCCCCACGAAAGATCCGCCGGGGTGAGCGTGGCGGCCGGCAGAAGCGGCAGCGCGACGGCGAGCAGGACGACGCCCGCGGCCTGCGAGACGACGACCACCGAGTATGTCGGCGCGCGCGTGCTCGCCAGCCCGCCGAGGAAGTCGGCGGCGCCGAAGAGCGCCGAGGCGAGAATGGCGATGGACGTTAAAATGTTCATCATGGAACAGTATACTGCCATGCTCGAAACGACGCCTACTACACCGCCGCGCAGCTCGGCGCCTTCGGCTTCACCGACACGGGCCCGTTCGTCGCCAGGCCGCTGCCACCGGTCAACGGCAAGTTTCCGGTCCGGCAGACGACGTTTTTCGCGCCCGGTGCGCCGATCAGGATGTGGATCGGCACGCGCGTCAGATTCTGAGGCGCCGGCCGCAGTAGAATGCCTGCGAGCCAATGGCGAGCCT
>DAIUKO010000367.1:1565-7390 GCA_036848175.1 Vicinamibacterales bacterium
CGGCGCTGACGATTTCGAACGACAAGCTGACGCTCGGCCTCCGCACCGAGGGCGGCGCGATGGTGCGCCTGGTCCTGAACGACGATCCCGCGGCGGTGAACGCGCTCGACGCCGTGCTGGGTCATTTCGTCTGCGTCGACGGCTTCGGTCCGGTCTCGTCCGAGGAGCGCGCGGCCGGTCTGCCGGGTCACGGCGAAGCGCATCGCGTGCCGTGGGAAACGATCGCGTCCGAGAAGACGAACACCGGCGGCGTCGCGACGACGACGGTCTCGTTCTCCGCCACGCTGCCCATCGTGCAGGAAAAATTCCGCCGGACGATCCGCATCGTCGGCGGCGAGAACGTCGTGTCGATCGAAAGCGAGCTGGAGAGTCTGCTCGGCTTCGATCGTCCGATCAACTGGGGAGAACACGCGACGATCGGCCGGCCCTTCCTCGAGCTCGGAAAGACCGTCGTCGAGATGTCGGCGACACGCGCGATGACCCGCTCACACGACTCGCAGTCGGAGGGACCGCATCGGCTCCAGTCGTTCAAGCCGTTCACGTGGCCGATGGCGCCGGCGTTGAACGGCGAGTCAATCGACGTCCGGCCGACGCCGACGGGAGTGCCGATCGGCGATCACACGACCTCGTTGATGGATCCGGCACGGCGCCTGGTTTTCGTCACGGCGTTCAACACCGAGAAGCGTCTGCTGCTCGGCTACGTCTTTCGCCGCGCGGAGTATCCGTGGACGCAGTTGTGGGAGTTCTATCCCGTCGGCGATCGGATCGCGCGCGGACTCGAGTTCTCGACGCAGCCGTTCGACCTGCCGCGGCGCGACGTCATTCAGACCAACTCGATGTTCGACACGCCGACGTATCGCTGGCTGCCCGCCAAATCGAAAATCGGATCGGCGTTCCTGATGTTCTACACGCGGACGCCCGACGGCTTCCGCAAGGTCGACGACGTGATCCTCGACGGCGGCAAGCTGACGGTCGAGGACCGGGCGTCCGGAGTCAAGATCGTGTTGGCCGCTTCGCGTCCTTTGTAGGCTACGCGAGCAGGTTGCGCACGACCGTCCCACCCTGGGGCCCGGTGAGGCGCACGTCGAGGCCCTGGTACTTCATCGCCAGCTTCGCCGCATCGACGCCGAGCAGATACAGCATCGTCGCGTGGAAGTCGTGCACGCTGACGGGATTCTCGACGGCGGCGTAGCCGAGATCGTCGGTGGCGCCGTAGGCGAGCCCTTTCTTGACGCCGCCGCCGGCGAGCATGAACGAAAAGCCTTTGATGTGATGATCGCGGCCGCCTCGTCCCTGTGACATCGGCGTCCGCCCGAACTCTCCGCCCCAGATGACGAGCGTGTCGTCGAGCATGCCGCGCTGCTTGAGATCGGTGATGAGCGCCGCGGTCGCCTTGTCGACTTCCTGTGCTTTGAACACCAGGTTGTTGCGGACGTCGCTGTGATGGTCCCAATCGCGGTGATAGAGCTGGATGAACCTGACGCCGCGTTCGGCCAGACGCCGCGCCAGCAGACAGTTCGACGCGAACGATCCGTCGCCCAGCTTGGCGCCGTACATCTCCAGGATGTGCGCCGGCTCGGCGCTCATGTCGAGCAGTCCGGGAACGCTCGTCTGCATCTTGAACGCCATCTCGTACTGCGCGATGCGCGTCTGCAGCTCGGGATCGTGCAGCGTTCGATCCGCGACCGCGTTCAGCGCGTTGATCGTCTTGATCGAATCGTCCTGCATGTCGCGGCTGACGCCGCGCGGGTTGGTGATGTAGAGGACCGGATCGCCCACCGAGTTGAAGCGCACGCCCTGGAACTTGCTCGGCAGGATGCCGGCTGACCATTGGCGCGCCGCAATCGGCTGCATCTGTCCACCGTTGCCCTGCGACACGAGCACGACGAAGCCGGGCAGGTTGTCGGCCTCGGCGCCCAGCCCGTACAGCACCCACGAGCCCATGCTCGGGCGGCCGGTGATGATCGATCCGCTGTTCATGAAGGTGTGGGCCGGGTCGTGATTGATCTGCTCGGTCCACATCGAGCGCACGATGCAGGTCTCGTCGACGATGCCGCCGATGTGCGGGAAGAGCTCGCAGACCATTTGTCCGGACTCGCCGTACTTCTTGAACCCGTGCTGCGGACCGAAGCAGGTCAGCTTCTGTCCCTGCAGCTGCGCGATCTGCTGGCCTCGCGTGAGCGACTCGGGCATCGGCGTGCCGGACATCTCGGCGAGCTTCGGCTTGTAGTCGAACGTCTCGAGATGGGAGGGCCCGCCTGCCTGATACAGAAAGATGACGCGCTTCGCCTTCGGCGGAAAGTCGAGCGGGTTGACGACGCCCTTCGACTGTCCGGCCGCCTGCGCCTGCGCCAACAACCTCGGGCCGAGCAGGGAGTTCAGCGCGACGAGACCGAGTCCGGCGGCGCCGCGTCCGAGAAATGTCCGCCGGCTCATCTCGCGAACGAAGAGTTCGTTCATCGGATCAATTCCTCGTGATCAGTTCGTGCAGGTTCAACACGGCTCGCGTGACGGTGGCCATCGCCGCAAGACGCACAGGATTGAGATTCGGCGGCGGCGGCGGCGTCTCGCCTTCGCTGAGAAACGCGCGGGCGCTCGCCGGATCGGCGCTGAACCGTTTGAGATTGCGTTCGTACAATCCACGCAGAATCGTCCGCTCTTCACCAGTCGGCGCGCGATTCAGCGCGCGATCGAACACCCACGCCAGCTGCGCGTCGAAGCCTGGCGGTCGCGTGCCTGCTGACGCGGCCTGCTGCGCGAACGCGCGCGCCGCCTCGACGTAGATCGGATCGTTGAGCAGATCGAGCGCCTGCAGCGGCGTGTTCGACGTCGTGCGGCTGACCGTGCACTCCTCGCGCGTCGGCGCATCGAAGTTCAACAGACTCGGATGCAAGAACGTCCGCTGCCATGTGGTGTAGACGCCGCGGCGGTAAAGATCGTCGCCGTGACTCGCCGAGTACTCGCGCTTCGGAAAATTCAACGCGCCGAGATATCCCGGCGGCTCGATCGGGCTGACGCTGGGGCCGCCGAACCTGTCGCCGAGCAGGCCCGACACGCGCAGGACCATGTCGCGCACGTTCTCGGCATCGATCCGGAATCGATTCTGATGCGCGAGCAGCCGGTTCTCCGGATCCTTCTCGTCGGCCCTGGCCTCCCCGAACGACGACTGCCGGTAGGTGCCGCTCGTGACGATCAGCCGGATGATGTGCTTGACGTCCCAATCGTGCGCGGAGGCCGCGTCCACGTCCGGATGCATGAACTCGGAGGCGAGCCAGTCGAGCAGCTCGGGATGGGTCGGCCACTCACCCTGCGATCCGAGATCGTCGATCACCCGCGAGAGTCCGGCGCCGAAGAACTCGCGCCACGTGCGGTTGACGAAGGTGCGCGCGGTGAGCGGGTTGTCGCGCGACACGAGCCAGTTCGCCAGATCGAGGCGCGTCGCGCGCTCACCCTTCGTGTCGAGCGAGCCGAGGAATCGCGGAATCGCCGGCTCGACGATCGGCGCGGTTTCGTCCATCCAGTTGGCGCGCGGCAGGATGCGTGTCTGTGTCGGCTCGACGGAAACGGTCGTGACGACGTGCGGTATCGAGGCCTCGAGCAGGCCGCGCTCGGTCTCGACGAGCTGCAGCGCTCGATACTGCGTCTCCACCGCCGGGTTCGAAAAGACGAGGTACTCGCGCAGTGCCGTGGCTTCGACGACATCGCGGTCCTCGGCCGGCCGGCGCATCGCCCGCATCACGTCTTCGGAGAGGCCGCTCGCCCACGTCGTCTTGCCACTTGGATCGCGGCTGCGCAGACGCCGGCCGGCGTCGGCCGTCGGCGGCCACGCGTAGGCGTCCGCGTCGAGCGCGAGTCGGAAGCGTCCGATCACCGCGCGCCGCAGATCGGACTCGTGCCGCAGCGTCACGACGATCGTGGAGTCGGCAGTCGTGTGCACCGCGTCTGCGAATCGCAGCGCGAGGAACGGATTCCGCGCTTCGCCGAAGCGAATCCCCCACGCGGTTCCGGGATTTCCGTCGATCGCGGCGAGCGGCGGCATGCCCGGATCGTTGATGCTGGAGACGGCCGGCGGCGTGTCGTTGACGGTCGCCATCGTGAACGTCAACGTGCGCGGCGACTGACCCGTTTCGATCAGTTCCGCTTCCACTTCACTCAGCAGAAACCGATCGGCGCCGCGCGCGTAGCGCGCCCCCGGCAGGCTTTCGTCCTGCACGACCTCCAGACCGAGCTGACGCCAATCTCCGGCGCCCGGTTTCAACGTGACGACGTAGGTTTCGCGATCGGGATTCTTGCCGCTGGCGATGACGAGGCCGTCGCCGGGCTTGGTGTCGGTGTTCAGGCTGCCATCGAGGTAGAAATTGCTCACCACCGCTTCCGTGTCGTAGATGGTGAGCGTGGCGCCGCCGATGGCACGCGCCGAGGTCGGATGCTGCCAGACCCACGCCAGCTGACCCGCCTCCCAGCGCGCGCGCAGATCGGCTTCCTTTTCCTGTTCGACGATGACGCGCATGGCCGACGCTTCGTCGAGACGCGATCGCGCCGCGGCAATCTTCGCGTCGAGCGCCGCGAGCTCCTGCTTCTGCGCCTCGGTCGGCAGCGCGAGCTGCGCGCCCCACGCCCGCGCGCCGCGGTCGGGCACGAGTCCCGTCTCCTGGATGTCGGCGAAGAACGCCTTCATCGCGTAGAAATCCTTCGAGAGGAACGGATCGAAGCGATGGTCGTGGCACTCGGCGCATCCGAGCGTGCTGCCCATCCACACGGCGCTCAGCGTGCGCACGCGATCCGCGCCGTACTTCGCGAGGTATTCCTTCGGCTGCAGCCCGCCTTCCGCCGACGTGCGATTGAGCCGGTTGTAAGCGGAGGCGACGCGCTGGTCGGTCGTCGCGTTCGGCAGCAGGTCGCCGGCAATCTGTTCGCGGGTGAACTCGTCGAACGGGCGGTTCTTCAGGAAGGCCTGCAACACGTAGTCGCGATACGGCCACGCAGGGATCGGGTTGTCGCCGTGGAATCCCGCGGTGTCCGCGTAGCGCACCGCGTCGAGCCAGTGCATCGCGCGCTCTTCCGCGTACGCGGGAGACGACAGCAGCCGGTCGACGACCTTCTCGTACGCATCCGGCGCGCTATCGGCGAGGAAGGCGCGCATCTCGTCCGGCGTCGGCGGCAATCCGGTCAGATCGAGCGTCACGCGCCGGAGCAGCGTGCGTTTGTCGGCTTCGTGCGCCGGCATCAGCCCTTCGCGGTGCAGCCGATCCTGAATGAAACGATCGATGGGGTTCTTGATCCGGGATGCATCGGCGATCTCTGGAACGATCGGACGCTTCACCGGCTGATAGGCCCAGTGCCCTTCGTAGACCGCGCCGTCCGCAATCCAGCGGCGGATCGTGTCCTTCTGCGCCTCGGTCAGCTCCTTGTGCGCCGACTTCGGCGGCATCACGTTCGCACCGGTCGAAAAGATGCGCCTGATGATCTCGCTCCTGTCCGGATCGCCGGGAACGATCGGAATGCGTCCCGAGCGCGTCGGCTTGGTCGCCTCCTCGGGAATGTCGAGGCGCATCTCCGCCTTGCGCGCGTTTCGGTCGGGACCGTGGCAGCGGAAGCAGGTGTCCGACATGATCGGCCGAATGTCGCGGTTGAACGTCGGTCGCCCGGGCTCGGCGGCCGCCAGCGCCGCCGCTGTACCGATGCCGAGCGCGATCACCCACAGGACCTGACGCGTCATGAGCACGCTTATACACCCACGGCCGCAAGCTTTCTACTGGACTGTATCGGCTGAAGCAGTACTAGCCACAACAAGCCTCGACTGCGGTTTTCGGGCCGCGACAACG
>DAIUKO010000368.1:0-7353 GCA_036848175.1 Vicinamibacterales bacterium
ACAGCACCTCGTCGTCGAACCGCGGCACGAAGCTGAACATCAACGGCATGAGCTTTCGATCGAACAGCTATCTGCTCGACGGCGCCAACATGCGGGGATATGCGGGCACGGCCACGGTCTCGGCGGCGGAAACCACGCTCGGCGTCGAAACGATTCAGGAATTCCGCGTCGTGACCAACGCCTACTCCGCCGACTACGGCCGCGCGATGGGCGGCGTGATCAGCCTGGTGACCAAGTCCGGCACGAACAGCCTGCACGGCTCGGGCTTCGAGTTCTTCCGCGACAACGCGTTGGACGCGCGCAATTTCTTCGATCGCGGCGCTGACCCACCGCCCTTCCGGCGCAACCAGTTCGGCGCGAGCGCGGGCGGACCGATTCGGAAGAACCGGCTCTTCTTCTTCGGCGGCGTCGAACGGCTGCAGGAAGATCTCGGGGTCACGACGCCGACCTTCGTGCCGAACGATGCGGCCCGTTCCGGCACGTTCGCGCCGATCAATCCGGTCGTGCAGCCGTATCTGAACCTGTTCCCGCGCGCCAACGGTCCGGAGGTCGGCACCAACCAGGGCATCGCGCAATTCACGTTCGAGACGAATCAGCCGACGCGCGAGAGCTTCTATCAGGGGCGCGTCGACTACACGTTGAGCGACAAGGATTCGATCTTCCTCCGCTACACGTACGACGGCGCCGATCAGACGGTCGTCGCCGGCTTCCCCGACTACGCGACCGACTCCGTGTCGCGGAACCAGTTCTTGACGACGGAGTACAAGCGCGTGATGTCGCCGACGCTGCTGAACACGGCGCGCTTCTCGCACAGCCGGCTGCGGTTCGAACAGCTGCCGGACTTTCCGCAAGCGCCGGAGCTCGCCTTCATCGCCGGCCAGACGGAAATGGGCGTGATCGGCGTCGGCGGCCTGACCTCGATTGGCGGGACGACGACCAACCCGTCGTCGAACAACAGTTTCTACTGGACGGCGTCGAACGATCTCACGTACGTCCGCGGGCGTCACCTGCTCAAGAGCGGCGCGCTCATCGAGCACCTGCGCACGAACAAGCTGACGGCGACCAACATTCGCGGCAGCTACACGTTCGGCAACCTCCGATCGTTTCTCGCAGGAACGGCGACGCGGTTCACCGGCGTGCCGCCGGGGGCGCAGCTCGAGCGCGTGCGGCCGAACACGCTCTTCGGCTTCTACGTCCAGGACGACTACCGCACATCCGATCGGCTGACGCTGAATCTCGGTCTGCGCTACGAGTTCTACACCATTCCGACTGAAGCCAACGGCCTCGACACGACGCTGCGCGACGTGGTCAACGATCGCGCGTTCATCGTCGGACCGCCGTTCGCGGAGAACCCGTCGCTCCGCAACTGGGCGCCGCGGATCGGATTCGCGTGGGACGTCAACGGCGACGCGCGGACGGCGGTGCGCGGTGGCGTCGGCCTGTACCACGACACGGATGGCCCGTTCAACAGCGCCTTCGGCATCGCGGCGTTCTCGCCGCCGTTCGCGGCGACCGCGACGATCAACAACCCGACGTTCCCGCGGCCGCAGTCGCTCACGGCCGGCGCCGCAAGCGCGCGGACGCTCGATTACAACATCAAGCAGCCGTACGGCGTGACTTACAACGTCAGCGTGCAGCGTGAGCTGGCCGGCAAAATCACGGCGACGGTCGGCTACGCCGGCTCCCGCGCGTACCATCTGGTCAGCGCGATCGAAGCCAATCCGCTCGTACCGCTGATTCAGCCGGACGGATCGAAATTCTTTCCCGCCGGCGCGCCGCGGAGGAACACCGCCTTCGGGCCGATCGACTACCGGACCAACGGCGGCCACTCGCGGTATCACTCGCTGCAGCTGAGCGCGCAGAAGCGTTTCAGTCAGCGTTACCAGCTGCAAGCGGCCTATACGCTCGCCAAGGCGATGGACAACATGCAGGCGCAGCTGAACGCCGACGTCAACAACTCGTCGGTGTATCCCCAGGATCCGTACGATCGCGAGATCGATTGGGCGCGCGCCGACTTCGACGTGCGTCATCTGTTCAGCGCCAACTTCGTCTGGGACCTCCCCGGCGCCGATTCCTCGGCGCTCGTCGGCGGCTGGCAGTTCAACGGCATCGTGACGCTGCGCAGTGGGGTGCCGTTCACTCCGGCGCTCGGCGGGACCAACTGGTCGCGATCGGGGAACACATCAGGCGAGGATCGGCCGAACCTGAAGCCCGGCGTCGATCCGAGCAGCTTGGTTCTCGGTGCGCCCGATCAGTACTTCGACACGTCGGCGTTCGCGTTGCCGCTGCAAGGGACGTTCGGCAACGCCGGCCGCAACATTCTGACCGGTCCGAACTACGCGATGTCGAGCGTCTCGCTGGTCAAGAACACGAAAGTCGGCGCGCTCGGCCGCGCGGGGCAGGTGCAGCTCCGCCTCGAGATCTTCAATCTTCTCAACCGGCCGAACTTCGCGACACCCGACCGCGTCGTCTTCGCCGCCGCGAACGCGCTCGAAGCGCCGCTCCCGACGGCCGGCCGCATCACGAGAACGATCACATCGTCGCGTCAGGTGCAGTTGGGCGCCAAGCTGTTGTTCTGATGTTTCCTCGCGTCGGTGCCGTCACGGAGTCTTATGCGTAGATTCGTCATTGCCATCGCCGGTCTGCTCCTCGTTTCGCTGGGCGGCAGACCGGGTGACACGCCGGCCGAAGGCACGATCTGTCCGCTCCCGGATGGACCGAGCTTCGAGGCGCGGCTCCACGCGATCGAGATGGACAACGGATGCCTCGACTTTCAGCAGAGCGACGCGCCCGCGTCCTGGCCGCCGGGGTGGGACAAGGCTGCGATTGTCGGCGGCGACGTCGCGCCGATCCGCGTCGTCTCGGATCCGTATCCGACGCTGCACAGCGTTGTCGTCGACGCCGAGCGCAACAAGGTGTTCATGAGCGATCCGAACCGCCACGCGCTGTGGTCGTACGATCGCCTCGCCGCCTCGAAAGGACGCGAGCAGGTCGAGCCCTTGACCGGTATCCGCGGTCCATCGACCGGCATGATGTTCGTCGCCGCCGTGACGATCGACCGCGAACGGCAGGAGATCTATTCGGTCGACAACGACATCGGCGATCGCATGATGGTCTTCCCGTACGATGCGAACGGCAACGTCAAGCCGAAGCGCGTCCTCGACGTGCCGCATCAGGCATGGGGCCTCTCGATCAGCCCGGAGCGCGACGAGATTGCGGTGTCGGTCGAATCGCCTCGCGAGGTCGTGATCTACCGGCGCGGCGCCGAAGGACGTGAACAACCGCGCCGCATCATCCGCGGTCCCAAAACCGGCATCGGCGATCCCCACGGCGTGTTCTTCGACGGTCAGAACAACGAGATCGTCGTCGCCAATCACGGCAATCAGGGTGGACGTCCTGCGCCGCCCGGTGACGCGCCTGGCCGGCAGCGCGGGGTGCGGCCCGCCGCGCCGCCGCCGATCGAGGGCGGACGGTTCGACGAACCCTCGATTACGGTCTTCAGCGCCGACGCGCACGGCGACGTCGCGCCGCTTCGCAGAATTCAAGGCGCCAGGACCGGCCTGAACTGGCCGATGGCGATCGACGTCGATCGCACGCGCAACGAAATCGCGGTCGCGAACAACGGCGACAGCTCCGTTCGTATCTTCCGTCGCACCGACAGCGGCAACGTCGCGCCGGTCCGCGTCATCAAGGGACCGCGCACCGCCATCATGGGACCGATGGGCGTGGCCTACGACCTGAAGAACGAGGAACTCTGGGTCGCGAACTACGGCGATCACACGGCGCTCGTCTTTCCGATCAGCGCAGCCGGAAACGTCGCGCCCAAACGCATTCTGCGCAACGCGCCGGCCGGCTCGCCGACGGTCGGTTTCGGCAATCCAGGAGCCGTGGCCTACGACTCGAAGCGCGACGAGATCCTGGTCCCCAATTGAGTCAGCGAGCCGAGAATCTCGGCGTTTGCCAGGTTGGCAAACGGAAACGCTGATCCGACGCGCGTGATTTCAGGCCAGCAGTCGCGCCTGAGCAGGACGATGCACGGAATTTTCTATGACGAGATCCACGACGAGATCGTCGTGCCGGTGGCGCTCGGCGGCGCCATCCTGACGCTGCCCGGCGACGCGGCCGGCGACGCGCCGCCCAAGCGGGTGCTTCAGGGACCGAAGACCGGCATCGTGCAGCCGGACACGATCTACGTCGACCTCAAGAACGACGAATTGATCGTCGAGTCGGGCGACGATGCGGTGCTCGTGTTCCCGCGCACCGCAGTGGGCGATGTGCCGCCGAAGCGGCGCATCGGCGGGCCCAACTCTGGCGTCGGCAACATCTACGGCCTGGCCACCGATTCGAAGAGCGACTGCATCATCGTCGCCAACCGCGTCGAGAGCGGCGCGCGCGCCTCCGACGATTCCATCCTCGTCTTCAACCGGACTGACACTGGAGACCCGAAACCTCGCAACAAGATTGCCGGACCGCATACGGGCATCATCAAGATCCGGCAGGTCTTCGTCGACGAGGAGCGCGGTCTGATCTTTGCGACGATCAAGAACAACTTCGAAGCCTACAACTTCGAGGATCCGCGGCCGTCGCCGTGGGATCCGAACAAGACCGGCTTCATCGGCGTGTGGAGCATCGACGACAACGGCGACGTGCCGCCGCGCGGCGTCATCAAGGGTCCCGCGACCGGACTGGTGTGGCCGGCCGGCGTCGCGATCAACGCGAAGCACCAGGAGATCTACGCGATCGACAGCGTGGCCAACGCGCTGTTCATGTTCAAGATGCCGGAATTCTTCGTCAAGATGCCGACGACCGGCAGCGGAGGACGGTGAACGTGGTTGGACGGTTTCGTCGTTCACGGTTCGGCGTTCGACGTTCTTTGCTGTGCGCCGTGGCGATTGCGCTCATGCCATCGACCGTGCGCGCACAGGAGTCGTGCGACCGCTATCTGCTGGCCGAGCGCGATGTGAAAGGCGGGAAGAAAGTCGGCCCGACCTCCTGCCTGATGCAGGCAGCCGAGGTGACGATCGACGGCAAGGCGTTCACGCGCGTGGACGTCGGCCTGAACGGAACGGTCGAAGGCTACGCGACCAGGCAGGGCGAGTACAAGGACTACCTGACGCAGTCGCCCGATCTCGTCTTCCCGCAATCGGGGAATCCGGGGCCCGTCCTGTTCGCGATTGCCGCGTACGAGCGTGACAAGGGCGCCGCGATGACCATCGTGTACCCGAATCGCGCGGCGTGGAACGGGAAGATGTTCATCACGGTCCACGGGCGCGGCGCCTCGTTCAAGCAGGGCGGTCTCAAGGCCTGGAACCGCAACTTCGATCCGTCGAGGCCGACCGCGGATCTGAACAAGTACGACGCGCTGATGCTGTCGAAGGGCTACGTGCTCGTGAAGACGAGACGCACGTCGGCTGAAGGTCTCGGCGAAATCAAGGCAACCTTCGAGGACGGAACGCCGGTCGATTCGCTGGCGTTCAACGATACGACGCACTACATCACCGACTTCGGCGACGTCGCACGCCGCCTCGTCGCCGATCGCCTCGGTCAGCCGCCGCGGCGCACGTACTTCTACGGCCACTCCGCCGGCGCGCGCATCGGCCGCGACTTGAACTACACGCCGGGACTGAACGTCGATCGCGGCGGCCGCCGCTACTTCGACGCGATCCTCGCCGACGATGCGGCGGCCGGAACGTGGCTGCCGGTGCTGATGAAAGACGGGAAGGACGTGTTGTTCGCGACCGACGCCGACAAGGCGGCGTTCGTCCCGCAGATCGACATCTCGCACCAGATGTACAACAACATCTGGGATCACAAGATGCCGAGCTACATGTCGCCGAGCTATCTCGCCAACAAGCGGAGCAACGCGCGCATCCTGCGCGAGAAGGGGCTCGCGCCGACAAAGGAACGGATGTACGAGATTCGGGGTATCAGCCACTCCGGCGGCGAGAACCTGCCGGACGGCCGGCGCGGCGACATCGAGATCCTCGATCTCTCGCGCATGATGGATCGCTTCATCGACATCCTCGACGCGTGGGTGGAGAAAGGCGCCGAGCCGCCGGCGTCGCGCTCCGACGATCCGGCGACCGCCGACGCGGACGGCGATGGCGTCGTCGAAAATCCGGCGCTCGCGTTTCCCGAGATCGCCTGTCCGCTCGGCGTGTACTTCTCGTATCCCGAGAGTACGTCGGGCACGACGTCGTTCGCCGCGTTCACCGGCGCAGGCATCGAGCCGCTCGACGGCAAGAAAGTGTTCGTGGACATGAATCGAAACGGCGTCTGGGACTATCGCGAGACGCCGACGCAGGCGTGGCGCCGGCTCGGCCTGCTGCGGAACAACGAGGAACTCACCCGAGAGAAGTACGTCGCCTGCGTGCAGAGCGCGGCGGAACGGCTGCGCAAGGATGGGTTCTTCTCGGACAAAACCGCCGCCGACTACGTCCAGCGAGCGAAGACGACCGACCTGCAGGCGAAGAAGCCCGCCACGCGGTAAGAGCGTTTCAAATGACCGGCAGCTTTCGGGCGGTGCAGGCCTTTGGGCGCTCCAAAACCGCGCCTTGTTCGAAGCGAAATGAGACGCCGGAACTACGTGTAATCGAGGAAGAAAGGGATGGCGCGGAGGGCGAAGGCGACGGCGAGGCAGACGAGCGCCGGGAACGCGAACCAGTCGTACACCGGCGCGTCGCGGACGAACGGCCGGCTCACCAGCACACCCTTTTCGAGTTGATCGATCGTCCGTGACGCGAGCTCGAGATCGCGCGCGGTCGCCGCGTTGAAGTAGCGGCCGCCGTAGCGCCGCACGCTCTGAAACACGCGCTGGACCTGCGGCTTGTTGCGAACGTCCTCCTCCAGATCGACGCCGACCATGTGCACGCGGATGTTCGCGCGGTTCGATTCGCCAAGCACCTCGAGCGGATCGCGGCCTTTGTTGTTCTCGCCGTCCGTGAACAGGATGACGACCTGGTTCCGTCGATCGGCCGCGCTCGCCTGCTTGACGAGCAGGTAGTTGGCGAGGGCGAGGCCGTCGCCGATCGCGGTCATGCCCTCGCCACGGAGCAGCTGGTCGTCGATGAGATCGACATACCGGATCACGTACTCGTGGTCGAAGGTCAGCGGACTGATCACGTAGGCGTTGTCCGAGAACACGACGAGCGCAATCCGATCGTCGCGCCGTGACGCCACGAACGACCTGATGGCGTCCTTGGTCGCGTCCAGCCGCGTCTTGGCCGGCTTCCTCGCCGTCGCCGAATCGCTCGTCGTGAACGTCAGGTTCTGGAAGGTGCGCGCCGGCCTGATGCGGCCCATCTCCTCGAGCATGCTCGACGAGAGATCGAGCGCGATGACGATGTCGAGCCC
>DAIUKO010000369.1:0-7261 GCA_036848175.1 Vicinamibacterales bacterium
CGGTCGGCCCTTCGCACGGCGCGAGCGGCCACGACGCCGTCGCCTTCCACGTCTTCACGTCGATCACCTGAATCGTATTCTTGCTTTCGTTGTTGACGAAGATGCGCCCCTTGCCATCAGCGGCGGCCCCTTCCGGCGCGGTGTCCTCGAGCTCGACCGTCGCGACAATGTCGCCGGACGCGGGATCGATCGCCGTCAACGTCCCGATCGGTCGGCTGTGATTCGTCAGAATGATCTTGTCATCGGGCTCGTCGAACATGATGCCGTCGAGGCCAGGACCGACCTTGATCTGTTTGATCACCGCCAGGGTCTTCAGATCGAACATCGTGACCGTCTGGTCGCCGCTGTTCGTCGTGAAGCCGTGCCCGTGCCTGGTCGCGAGGCCGGCGCCGTGCACGCCGGGTGTATTGGGAATGTCGCCGAGGACCTTGCCGGTGGCCCCCTCGACCACCATCATGTGCGTGCCGCGTGAGACGAAGACGCGGCCGGTCGCGGCTTCGACCGTGACGTAGTCCGTGCCGCCTTCGCCTTTGATATCGAACTTTTCGACCTTGAAGGTCTGGGCGTGCACGACACGAGGCATTGTGAGCGTGGCGGCCGACAACAGCGCGATCGCGATCAGGATGTGTCTGGTCATCGTTCCTCCCAAGCGCGCTCATCTTCGCGCGTTGAACATGACAGAACGATGACAGCGATCGCCGGCCGCGGGAGGGCAGCTAAGGCGCCGTCGGCAGCGACACGCAGAAGGTCGTGCCTTCGGGCCCGCTGCGCTCGATGGCCAACGTACCGTGGTGCGCCTCAGCGATCCATCGCGCGATCGGCAAACCGAGTCCCGTCCCTTCTCCGCGGCGCGAGGGATCCAGCTGCACGAACCGATCGAAGACCCGATGCTGGTCCGGGGCGGGAATCCCCGCACCGCTGTCGCTGATCCGCATGGTCACGGCGTCGGCGTCACGCCGCAGATCGATGCCGACGGATCCGCCGGTAGGCGTGTGCTGGACCGCGTTCTGGAGGACGTTCAAGACGAGCTGGCGCAGCAGGTTTTCGTCGCCGCGGAACGGAATCTCGGGCGACGGCCCGCCGCGGATCGTCACACCGCGTTCGGCGGCGAGGAGACCGACCGCACGGCGGCAGTCGTCCACGACTTCGTCGAGATACAAATCGACGGGCCGCACAGGATAGCCGCCCGCATCCGCGCGCGCCAGCATCAACAGATCTTCGACGAGATGGCCGAGACGCCGCGCCTGACTGCCGACAATCGCCAGCGCCTCGCGATACTCCGACTCATCGCGGTGTTCACGACTGAGCGTCACTTCGGCCGCCGCACGGACGATCGACACCGGCGTGCGGAGTTCGTGGGAGGCGTCGGCGGTGAACTGCCTTTGCAAGCGCAGAGCCTCGGCGATCGGCCGCGCGCTGAGCGACGACAGATAGACGCCGCCGCCCGCGGCCAGCAGGAGGATCAGTGGGATGCCGATCATCATCGCTTCTCGCGCTTCGCGCCGCTCGCGGTAGACGTCGGTGAGCGGACTGGCAACGAGCAGCGAGACCGAAACACCGCCGAGCGTCTGTGGCCGCAGATGCACGCGCCACGCGCCGCGTCGCGTGTCGAGCGTCACGATTTGCTCAGACGTGGTCGCCGTATCGGCGGGCAGCTCGAGGCCGTTCCATCGCGCGGCCAGAACGCGGCCTTGCGCGTCGAAGATGGCGACGGCGCGCCCGGTGACGGTCAGGAGATTTTGTGCGGCTCCGGCCGCTTTCGCCGGAGTCGACTGCTCGTTCAGCTCGTCGCGAAGCACGTTCGCCAGCGTCGCGTTCAGGCCGGTCAGCTCGCGATCGACGCGGCGCAACCCGATGCGTCCCTGCTGCCACAGGACGATCGCGCCGAAGATAGCCAGGGCACCCAGGAGGGTGACGGTGTAGGCAAGCGCCAGGCGAGCGCGAACCGGCAGCAGCATCACGACACGTGACCCGCCACGAGCTGATAGCCTTCGCCGCGCCGCGTGCGGATCAGCGACTCCACACCCACGCGATCGAGCTTGCGCCGGAGGCGCTGCACGTACACGTCGACGACGTTCGACAGGGGATCGTAGTGCTCGTCCCACACGTGCTCGGCGATGTCGGCGCGGCTCACCACTTCGCCGCCGCGCCGCGCGAGGTACTCCAGGAGCGCGTACTCCTTCGCGGTGAGCGAGATTTCGTGATTTGACACGCTCACCGTCCGCGCGCGCGTGTCGAGAACGACCGGCCCGGCGCTCAGCCGCTCCGGGAGAATCGGCTGGCGTCCACGGCGGATGAGGGCACGAAGCCGCGCCAGCAGCTCGCCGAAATCGAACGGCTTCACGAGGTAGTCGTCGGCGCCGGAGTCGAGGCCTGCGATGCGCGCGTCGACGGCGTCGCGCGCCGTCAACATCAGGATCGGCACGAGGCATCCCGCGTCGCGGATCGTTCGACAGACCGTGAAGCCGTCCTGCTTGGGCAGCATCACGTCGAGGATGACGGCATCGTAGTCGGTCGTGGCGGCCTGAAAGATCGCGGTCTCGCCATCCGCCGCGACATCGACGGCGTACGCCTGTTCGCGCAATCCCTTGGAGAGCACGTGCGCCGCGTTCGGCTCGTCTTCGACCAACAGGACCCGCATACCGATTGAATCATAGCGAGCGACGGATGAATCCGCCATGACAGCGTTCATGCTGGCGTCATGTAGGCCGGTCTAGACTGAGCGTCCGCTGATGCTTGCTCTCGCGCTCGCGCTGTTGCTGCATCCATTCGAGGCGGCCCCGCTTCAGACCTCGACGTCCGGCGTCGTCGTCGCGGGTGTGGTACAGGATCAGACGGGCGCCGTTCTTGCCGGTGCCGCGGTGGAGCTGGTCGACGCACGCGGCGGCGTCGTGCAGACGACGGATGCAGACGCCGTCGGAGACTTTCGCTTCGATCGCGTGACGCCGGGCATCTACCAGCTGCGGGCGAGTTTCGCGGGATTCGCGCCGGCATCGACGCGGCTGCGCGTCGGCACGCGCGCACCGTCGCCGCAGCGGCTCGTCCTCGACCTCGCGGCCATCTCGCAGGAAATCACCGTCAGCAACGTCGCCGTTGAAGTCGGCACGAACGCGGCAAGTAACGCCGACGCGGTTGCGGTCGACGCGACCATGCTCGACAGCCTGCCGGTATTCGACCACGACTACGTCGCGACGATGTCGCGCTTTCTCGACCTTGGTTCGGTCGGCGCCGGCGGCGTCACGCTCGTGGTCAACGGCATGGAAGTGAACTCGGTCAACGTGAGCGCGTCGGCGGTTTCGCAGATTCGACTCAACCAGGATCCATACTCGGCAGAGTATTCGCGGCCAGGACGAGGGCGGATCGAAATCCTCACCAAGCCGGGGTCGCAGAAGTTCAACGGCGAGACCAACGCGATCGTTCGCGACTCGCGGTTCGACGCGCGGAACGCATTTGCCGAGTCGAAATCGCCGGAGCAGCGCCGGATTCTCGAAGGCTTCCTGGGTGGACCGCTCGGCGCGAGCGGCAAAACCTCCTTCATGCTGTCCGCGAACGACGAACGTGACGACAATCAGGCCTTCGTGTACGCGATCGGCCCCGCCGGCGTCATCCGCGACACGCTGCCGCAGGGCAGCGCGCGTTCGCTCGTGACCGGCAGCGTCACCCATCAGGTGAGCGATCGGAACACCTTCTCGATCCGGCCGAACTATCAGTACGAGAGCGACACCAATCGCGGCGCCGGCGGCACGACGCTCGCCAGCGCGGCGACGACCTTCAAGCATCACGAGCAGCAGGTCACCTATACGCAGCAGACCGTCCTCGGTCCGACGCTCGTCAACCAGTTTCAGATGCTGTTCGGGCACGAGCGCGAACCGACCACGAGTCTGACCGCCGATCGCGGGATCGTCGTAGCCGGCGCGTTCACCGGCGGCGGTGGGCAGGCCGATCTCGTACGCACCGAAACGCATATCAATCTGCACGAGAGCGTGTCGTGGATTCATGGCCAGCACCAGATCCAGGCCGGATTCCAACTACCGGATTGGAGCCGACGCGGCTTCTACGACCGCACGAACTTCGGAGGCACGTTCTTCTTCGCCAGCCTGGATGATTACGTGAGCGGCCGGCCGTTCGCCTTCACCCAGCAACAAGGCGACGGCGATCTCGCACTCCTCGAGAAGCAGGTCGGCATGTACGTCAAGGATGAGTGGCAGGTCCGACCTGGTCTGTCGCTCGGGTACGGTGTGCGCTACGACTGGCAAAACTATTTTCACGACACCAACAATGTCGCGCCCCGCTTCTCGGTCGCGTACTCGCCTGACAACAAGAAAGCGAACGTGTTTCGCGCCGGCGTCGGCGTGTTCAACGATCGGAGTGGACCGGTCGTGATCGCTGACGTCCTGCACTCGCAGCCTGGAGGCCTGATCCGCTACGTGATCACCGACCCCGGATATCCGGATCCGTTCGCGTCGCGAGCGGTCGGTGCCGTTCAGCCACGAAGCATCGTCCAACTCGCGCCCGACGTGCAGATCCCCCAAACCGTCCAATACAGCGCCGGCGTCGATCATCAAGTGCAGAAGGCGACGACCGTCTCGCTCACGTATACCGGAGCGCGTGGCTACCGCCTGTTTCGTTCGCGCGACATCAATGCGCCGCTGCCGCCGCTCTACCTTGCGCGTCCGAATTCCGGCTACGGCGCGATTCGGCAAGTGGAGTCCACGGGTCTTCAGGACAGCGACTCGGTCGCGCTGAACGTGCGCGGTCGCGTGACCCGCTGGTTCAACGGACAGATCCAGTACACGTTGAGCCGCGTCTACAACGACACCAATGGCATCGCCTCGTTTCCCGCCAACGACTACGACGTGTCCGGTGAATGGGGGAGAGCGGACTTCGACCGTCGGCATCGCTTTCTGCTGCTCGGCCGGCTGAGTCTGGTCAAGGCGATCGACGTTGGCGTCGGACTGACGATGAATTCGGGCGCACCATACACGGTGACGCTCGGCGATGACGTGTACCACAACGGACGCGGACGCGCCCGGCCCGCGGGCATCGGACGGAACACGCTCGAGGGCGCCGGCTCGGTCACGCTCGATCTCCGTGCCTCGCGGAGCTTCAAGTTCGGCACCGGGAATGACCTGCGCACGGTGACGCTCGGGCTCGATGCGTTCAACCTTCTCAATCGCATCAACTATGGAACGTACGTCGGAACGCTGAGCTCTCCGTTGTTCGGCCTTCCCGTATCGGCACGATCTCCGCGACAGATTCAGTGTTCCGCGCGCCTCAGATTCTGAGCGCGGCGGCCTGTCATCTTCCGTTCATTTGCGGTCTGACATCATCCGGGTCATGATGCGATCCTGCGGGACCGCCCGGTGGAACTCATGCGCAGACGTGTAATGCTGTGTGTCGCCGCTGTCGCGTTGATCACGTCAGGATGCGCATCCGCCATTCGCCTGGCGCCGCCGGATGCTCAGAACCTCGCGCCTGTGCTCTCGCCACAGCCCGCACAAACACCGCCGGAACCCGAGCACACGGGGTTCAAGGCGTTCGCCCTCGAAACCGCCCGCGACTTCAAGACCTTTCCTCGTCGTGAATCCACGTGGGTGATTCTCGGCGTCGGGGCCGGCGCCGCGGCGTTGACGCATCCGCTCGACGACAACGTCAATCAGCACTTCATGGAATCGACCTCCGGAGGGGCCTTCTGGGCGCCGGGCAAATACATCGGTTCGCTGCCGGTCCAGGTTGGAGCCGCGGTCGGCTTGTACGCGGTTGGACGCTACGTGTTGCCGCATGCCAAGGACGCGCCGCGGACGAACAAGGCCTCTCACCTCGGGTTCGACATGCTGCGTGCGCTGATCCTCTCGGAGGCGTTGACGCAAGGCATCAAAGTCACCGTCCGCCGCGATCGACCGACCGGCGAGTGCTGCTCGTTTCCGTCGGGCCACGCGGCTGACGCATTCGCGACCGCATCGGTTCTCGAACGCCATCTCGGCTACCGCGGGGCCTGGCCGACGTTGGTCATCGCCGGCTACGTCGCTGCGTCGCGCCTCCACGACAACCGCCACTTTCTCAGCGATGTGATGTTCGGTTCGGCGTTGGGCGTCGCCAGTGGCTGGACGGTGGTGGGGCGGCACGGCCGCTCCAATTACGCCGTCGTGCCCGTGGCCACACCGGGCGGCGTCATGGTCAGCGTCACGCGCAGGTGATATCGCACGAACATCAGAGTGCCGACCCCCGTAGGCGATTGAGTGATGCAGGCGACCGGCTTACGAGGAATCATCACAGACATTCAACGGCGACAGCAGCGCGGCACCATCCGGGGCGACGACGGGCGGATGCATCACTTCGACCGCGAAGGGATGATTCGCTGGCTCGAGTTCGATGAGCTGAAGGCTGGCGATCGCGTGCGCTTCGACGTCGAGCAGACCGGGTCCGCCTTCAATATCGAGCGCATTGACCGGGACGCGGCCCGGCGTTAACGTCTGAACCGCACGCCATGTTTCTGTATCTCACGACGACCGGGCGTCGCACCGGTCTCCCGCGCGAGATCGAGATCTGGTTCACGGAGCGAGACGGTCTCTTCTATGTGATTGCCGAACACCGCGAGCGTGCGAACTGGGTCCGCAACATCCTTGCAGATTCGCACGTTCACGTCCGTCTCGGCGACCGTCGATTCGCGGGAACAGCCCGACTCATCGATGATGAGCGCGAGCCGGACCTTGCCAGGGCTGTCAAGAAGCTGTCCGACGCGAAGTACGGCTGGAGCGATGGGTTGCTCGTGGAGATCACAAAGGACACAAAGGACACAAAGGGCACAAAGGGTCAGCGAAGTGTCACCGGCAGCGACTGGAAGAATTCGCGGACGGACGCGATCTGACGGTTCTCCGAAATGAACTCGAACCCGAGCGAGACGCTCATGCTTCGACGGGCTCAGCATGAGCGGCGAGTCGAAGGATCACGATCACATCCAGCGCCTCGCGAGCGCGCCACGGCGCGCCGGCGCGCCAATGCCGCGTCATCTCGAGACGAAGGGCGTCGAGTCCCTCTTGAATCGTCTCGTCATCATCTCGCAAGTCGGATCGCCCAGGCTGCGGCGTCGAGATCGCGCGCGAACTGCAGCTGCGCTCGGATACGCCCGAGACGCGCCGGCTGGTCGTCCTGCGCGCCCTCGAGCAGCGCGCGAGGAGCGCTGCACGAGGACGTCCGCGAATTCACCGCGGAGATCGGCGTGCCCGCGCAGGTCCCCGCGTAGAGCCCCGGCCGCGTGCGG